>NZ_JBVIFS010000046.1:0-44709 GCF_055571215.1 Streptomyces sp. NPDC030995 | reverse complement strand
AGCCCGCTGGGCATCGGTCACCGACAACGGCGGAATCTTCGGACCCGGACGACTCATACCGAACTAACGACAAACCTCCGACTCAGGTCACTAGGTGCCCGCCGGGAAACCGGCAGGCGTGCCCGCGAGTCCGAAGACCTGCCCGTTGCCCGCATGGCCGAAGTGTCATGCGGGGTCCCGCGGAACCCTCTCCGGGACCTTTCCGCCGCGACTCGCGAAGGAGAGTTGACGTGGCCGACCCGACCGTCCTCATGGGTGCGTTTCCAAGAATCCGGGTGAGTCCCGGGTGACGCTTGCCCACATCATGAGTGAGCACGACACCAACCTCTACGGCACCATCCATGGCGGCGTGGTGATGAAGCTCATCGACGACGCGGCCGCTGCAGCGGCAGGGCGGCATGCCGACGGCCCCGCCGTCACCGTGGCCGTGGACCGGATGTCATTCCTGGCACCGGTGCGCGCCGGTGACCTGCTCAGTGTCGACGCCGAGCTGGAACGTGCCGGCCGGACGTCGATGACGGTCGCCGTGCGCGTCGGGGCCGAACGCTGGAACGCGTCAGGGCCCACGACCGAAGTGGCCACGGCGAGACTGACCTTCGTCGCGATAGATGCCGACGGCAGGCCGCGTCCCGTCCCGGCCCTCGATGTCCCCGGGCCGATCGCCTCGTAGGGGAGGGGCCGGTACGCCGGCCAGTCGACGGCGGCGCTCGGCAGGCGCGCCGCCGCGCCACCCCGGCGGGCCGCCGCAGCCGCAGGTGGATTACGAACTGCGGCGGTTCGTCAACGACTGCGTGGCACCGCCGACGAGGCCGGCGAAGCTGTCCCTGGCGGCGCCGGCACTCGACGACCCCGCGTGGCAGGTCCGTGCGCCGGCGCCGCGACCACCCTCCGTTCGGCCCTGCCCGCCGAGGCGGTCCCCGCGCTCGCCAAGACCCCGGCAGGCCCCCCGCGCCCCGGCCGGCCCACGGCCATGCAAGCGGAGTTCGATTTCACATGCCGTACATGGACCGGCCTCACCCCTCGCCCCTAGCCTGATCCGCATGGCAGCAGGAAGCCTTCTCACTGCTCGCCGCCACCTCGATCTGGGCAGGCTGGCGAGCGCGCTGTGTCCGATCGCCTGGTCGCGACGGTAATCACGCCTCTTCGCACGGGATCCCCACCTGGCATCTCGCATGGGTCCGCCCCCGAGGGCCGGCCGGTCGATGCCTGATTCTCGTCTCTCTTCCATCCCTTCACGGCAGTTGATCTGCCGTGCCCGTATGAGCTGCGGAACCAGGAGAAGACATCCCATGAGCGACAACAGCAGACCGCGGGTGAGCCGCCGCGGATTCCTCGCCGGTACGGCGGCCGCCGCAGCCGCCGTGACGGTTCCCGCGATCACCCAGCCGGCGGCCGCCGGTCCCGCCGCTGCCGCGACCCGTCCCAACATCCTGCTCATCGTCACCGACGACCAGCCCAAGCACACCGAATGGGCGCTGCAGAAGACCACGGCCTGGCTGGCCGACCAGGGCGTGAAGTTCACCAACGGGCACGTCACCACCCCGCTCTGCTCGCCCTCCCGGTCGTCGGTCCTCACCGGCCGCTACGCCCACCACCACGGCGTCCGCAACAACACGGCCTCGTACCGGCTCGACCAGAGCACCACCCTGCCCCGGTACCTGAAGCAGGCCGGCTACCGCACCGGCCTCTTCGGCAAGTGGCTCAACTCCTGGACCCTGTCGGACAATCCCCCGCACTTCGAGGAGTTCGCCCTGCTCCAGCCGGGCTACGTCGACGCGCAGTGGAACGTCAACGGAACGGTCCAGACGATCAACGGCTACACCACCAACATCATCAAGAACCGCACCCTGAACTTCCTCGACAAGGCGGCGGCCGACTCCCGGCCCTGGTTCGCGTACGTCACCCCGTACGCCTCCCACGGCCCGCGCACGCCCGAGGCGAAGTACGCCGCCACGGCCGTCCCGGACTGGAGCGGCAGGCCGTCCGTCCCGGAGAGCGACCGCAGCGACAAGCCGGCCTACATCCGGAACGCGACCGGGACCCTCGCCGACGGGAAGGTGATCCGCGAGGAGCAGCTGCGCACACTGCTCTCCGTCGACGACACGGTCCAGGCGTTCAAGGACAAGCTCCAAGCGCTCGGACAGCTCGACAACACCCTGGTCATCTACATCGCGGACAACGGCTTCGGCTGGGCCGACCACGGCTGGACCAAGAAGTCGGTGCCCTACCGCCCGGCCCACGAGGTGCCGTTCTACCTCTCCTGGCCGGCCGGCGGCCTGAGCTCGGGGACCACCGACAGCCGCATCACCGCCAACATCGACATCGCCCCCACGATCCTCGACGCGGCGGGCATCACGCCCGCCCACTCGGTGGACGGCAGGTCCCTGCTCTCCTCGTACAGCCGCGACCACCTGCTCGTCGAGTGGTGGGCGCAGGGCGCGAACGCGGGCGGCCCGCCCACATGGGCGTCGTACGTCGCCAAGAACAAGCAGTACACGGAGTACTACGACCTCACCACCGACGGCAACGGCACCGTGTCCGGCACAGGACAGCTGAAGTTCCGCGAGTACTACGACCTGGCCACCGACCCGTACCAGCTGACGAACAAGCTGTACCAGGCCACCCCGGCGGACGAGCAGAACCTGGGCATCCCCGCCCTGGCCGCACAACTCGCCGCGGACCGCGCCGCGTAGCACGACCCGGCCGGGTGCCCCTCGGCATCGCCCGCGGGGCACCCGGCCCCCACCGCCCCCACCCACACTGAAGGAGCCGCCATGCAATCCTGCTGCACCCCCGGACACGGTGACGCCACCGCCGTCGCCCTCTCCCTGGCGCCGCCGCCGGACGCCGCTGCCGCCGAGCGAGCCGCCCGGCGACTGATCGACCTTCCGGGCGGGCGCTTCCTCATGGGCACGGAGGACCCGGACGCCTTCCCGGCCGACGGCGAAGGTCCGGTACGCGAGGTCGCCGTCGACGCGTTCCGTATCGCCACGACGACGGTGACCAACGCCCAGTTCGCCACCTTCGTCAAAGCCACCGGCCACGTCACCGAGGCCGAACTCTTCGGTGTCTCCTTCGTCTTCGGCGGCTTCCTGCCCGAGGACGTCGCCGCCGAGTCCCCGGCCGTGGCGGCCGTCCCCTGGTGGCGGGCGGTCCCCGGCGCGAGCTGGCGCCACCCCGAGGGCGCCGGCTCGTCCGTCACCGCCCGCCAGAACCACCCCGTGGTCCACGTCTCCTGGATCGACGCCCAGGCGTACTGTGCCTGGTCCGGTACCCGTCTGCCCACCGAAGCCGAATGGGAGTACGCGGCCCGCGGCGGCCTCGAGCAGCGGCGCTACCCGTGGGGCGACGACCTCGCCCCGGGCGGCCGGCACATGTGCAACATCTGGCGGGGCGACTTCCCCACCCTGAACACCGCGGCGGACGGCTACGAGGGCACGGCGCCGGCGAAGTCCTTCCGCCCCAACGGCTTCGGGCTCTACAACGTCGTCGGCAACGTATGGGAATGGTGCGCCGACTGGTTCACACCCGGAACCAGCCGCGTGATGCGCGGCGGTTCCTACCTCTGCCACGACTCGTACTGCAACCGCTACCGCGTCGCGGCCCGCAGCTCCAACACGCCCGACAGCTCCACCGGCAACATCGGCTTCCGCGTGGCCGCGGACAGCCTCACGCCCGGCCCGTAGGCCGGCGGCGGGACATCACGCCCCACACGCTCACGGCCGCACGGTCACCCGGGCGAGGGCCCAGGAGGTGTGATCGAACGCCGTGTTGGCGTTGGCGTCCTCGACGACCAGGTGCAGCAGCTTCACCCCCCGTACGTCGAGATCCACCTGTACGGGACCGCCCGCGCCGGTCAGCTGGCCGCTGGTGAACAGCACCTTCCCGTCGCCCCGCACCGAGGCCTTCGTCGCGCCGGTGGCGGCCTGGTTCGTCGAGAAGTCGTCGATGCCGACGAGCGCGGTGAAGCGGTCCGCCTTTCCGCCGAGGTGGTAGACGATCTCGGAGGGTGCGTGGACGCCGAGGCCCTTCGCGTACGTCACTCCACCGAACGAGATCGGCGTGCCGTCCCCGGCCGCCTTTCGCCCGTTGGACCGGTCGCGTTCCACCGGACCCCAGCCGTTGGTGGCCGACACCCACGCGAGGTCGCTCAGATAGGCGTCGGCGACCGGAGCCGGCGGCACCGTGGAGACCCGTTCCGTGGCGGAGTAGCGCAGCGGCCCGGTCGGTGACTCGGCGGTGCCGTCGACGGTCAGCGGCCACTGCGTGCCGGTGGCGGCCGTCGCCGGCGGGGTGACCCGCCAGGTCGTGGTCAGCGTGGCACCGGCGGCCAGCAGGTCCTGACCGGTCGCGGTGGTCGCCTGGACCTGCCAGCCTGCCGGGGCGTGCAGCGCGAGGAGTGCGCGGGTCCAGGGCTTGCCCGACCCGTTGCCCAGGGTCGCGGTGACCGTGAAGGCCTCACCGGGGACGGCCGGCTCCTGGATCTGCGCGCGGACTCCGAAGGGCTTGCGGACGTACGTGTCCACCCAAGAGGAACGCATGAGGGCGACCAGGCCGGACACCACGGACGGGTTGACCTCGGCGACGTCGCGTCGCTCACCGAGGTCGGAGGCGAGGTCGTAGAGCTCGACCTGCCACTGTGCATCGGGCAGCGCGTGGTCCCTGACGGGCGCGAACCGCACGGCCTTCCAGTTGTCCTTGCGTACGGCCTCGGCGAGCCAGGTGGCGCGGCCGTCGTCCTCGGTGTTGGCGCGGCTGGTGACGCCGCGTTCGTCCCGGTACCAGTACAGGTGGTTGTGGCGTGCGGCGTCCGGGCCTCCGGCGAGCAGCGGGGCGGCGGACAGTCCGTCGATGTCCGTGGGTGCGGGTGCGCCGCCGAGTTCCGCCAGGGTGGGCAGCACATCGGTGAGCGAGGTGGGACGGTCGCTGGTGCTCGCGCCGATCCGGCCCGGGGACCAGGCGATCAGCGGGACGCGGATGCCGCCCTCGTACAGGTTGCGCTTGTAGCCGCGCAGTGGGCCGTTCGCGTCGAACAGGTCGGGGTTGACGCCGCCTTCTTCGTGCGGGCCGTTGTCGCTGGTGACGAGGACGACGGTGTTCTCGGCGATACCGAGCTCGCGCAGCCGGTCGGTGACCTTCCCGACGAGCGTGTCGAAGTAGGTGATCTGGGCGGCGTGGCCCTTGTTCTGCTGGGTCCAGGTACGGGAGGCGTACGCGCCGACGTCGGGGATGTCGCTCGGTGCATGGGGCACGGTCGGCGTGAGGAAGAGCAGGAAGGGCTCGGCGGCGTGGGCGCCGATGAAGTCCAGCGCGCGCTGCTCGATGAGCTGGGGTGCGTAAGCGCCCTTCGCGCCGTCCGCGTTGGCGGCGATCGTCTCCTTCGCGCCGTTGTGCCAGAGGTACTGCGGGTAGTACTCGTGCGCATGCCCGTGGTCGATGTATCCGTAGAACTCCTCGAAACCGCGGGAGTTGGGGTGGCTGGGCTGGTCGCCCTCCTCCGGCCCGAAGCCCCACTTCCCGATCACCGCGGTCCGGTAGCCGCGGGCGCGCAGCACTTCGGCGAAGGTGGTGTCGCCGGCCTTCAGCGCGCCGGGGACGGCGCCCGGATTGGCCCGGACGGCGGAGTGGCCGGTGTGCAGGCCGGTCAGCAGCGAGCAGCGGGACGGCGCGCAGACTGCGGCCGTCGAGTAGGCGTCGGTGAACCTCAGGCCCTCGGCGGCGAGCTGGTCGATCCGCGGCGTGGTGATCAGCTTCTGGCCGTACGCGCCGAGGTCGCCGTAGCCGAGGTCGTCGGCGAGGATCACGACGAGGTTCGGAGTCGCCGTGCCGGCGGCCGTTGCGGCCGTTGCGGCATGGGTTGCCTGGGTTGCCTGGGCCGCCGCCTGGGCCTCCGGTGCGGCGGGGAGCGAGCCGAGGCCGAGGGCGGCCGCGGACCCGGCGAGGAAGTGACGGCGGGTGGGCATCAGGGGGCTCCTTGGCTCTCGCGGACGGGATTCGATCATGCGGAGAGCACCGGCCCGAAGGCCATGCACACGGCATTAAGAGCGTGTGACAGCACGTGTCCCGGCGCGTGTGGCGGGGCGGGCCGGGCGAGGCTCCTCGTCGCAGGCGGGGAAGGGGCATACGGTCGGGGAATGGACGACAGCAGCATCAGTTCTCTGCTCGCCTCGGCCGTCGCGCGGGCCGTGCCGGTCGTACGGACGGTGCGGCAGGAGCAGCTCGGCGATCCGACGCCCTGCGCCGGATACGACGTACGGGAGTTGATCGACCACCTCTTGGACGTGGTCGTGAACTTCACCCTGCTCGCGCGGAAGAAGCCCAGCGCCTTCAAGGAGGATCCGGACTACCTGAGCACAGGCGACTGGCGTGAACTGTTCGCCGACGAGGCAGACCGACTGGTCGCGGCCTGGGCCGAGCCGGGCGCCGAGGAGGGCACGACCGGCGGGATGCACCAGCCCGCCCGCGTCGTCGGAACCATGGTGCTGCTCGACATGACCGTGCACGTATGGGATCTCGCGCGGGCAACGGGGCAGGACTTCACCCCGGATCCGGTGGGCGTGGAGGTGCTTTCCGGGGTGATCGGAGACCTGGCTCCGGCCGCCCGGGACGCGGGGATGTTCGATGAGCCGAAGCGGGTCGCGGCGGAGGCCTCCCGCTTCGAGGCGCTCCTGGCCGCGACCGGACGGGACCCCGACTGGCACCCGTCCGCCTGAACTCCGCTCCGGCTCAGGCTGGACCGTGCGGCAGCAACGCACCATGGCCTGCGTGCCCTGCCCGGCCCGAGACGCGGCCGGGACTGCGCATGGTCTCCCCGCGGGTGCAGCTCCATCACCCGCGCGTGCGGAACAGAGGTGGTGTGGCGGTCGGCGCCGTTGTCGAGGACCAAGATGATGCCGCCCGCTCCCGCGCGGCTGTGTCTATCATCCCGGCATGGCTCTCACGTCGCGTGGCATCCCGCGCCTCTGTTGTTGTCGCTGAAGCCTGCCCCCTCCTGCTGCCCCCGCCCGGGCCCCCAACGGTTCGCGGCGGGCCCGGCCGCGTGCGCCGCCCGCGTGTGCCCACTCCCCCCTCTGCCAAGGATCTGATCCGCCATGAGCGATCCCGTCGCCACACTGAGCGTCAGCGAGGCGCAGCCCCGCCTCCACGAGCTGACCGTCGTCGATGTCCGTACCCCCGCCGAGTTCGCGTCCGGCCATGTGCCGGACGCCGTCAACGTCCCGCTCGACCGCATCGGGCGGGCGCTGCCGGAGCTGCGGCAGGCCTCCGGGCGCAAACCGCTTCTCCTGGTGTGCGCCTCGGGCGCCCGCTCGGACAACGCCGCCGGGACCCTGGCCTCCCACGGCATCCCCGCCTCGAGTCTGACCGGCGGCACCACGGCCTGGGCTGCCGCGGGTCACGGCCTCCAGTACCCGGACGGCCGGCCGCGGGCCGTCTGGGCCATGGAACGCCAGGTCCGCTTCACCGCGGGCAGCATCGTGCTGCTGGGCCTGGTCCTGGGCCTGTTCGTCCATCCGGCGTTCCAGCTGCTGTCCGCGGGGATCGCGGCCGGTCTGGTCTTCTCCGCCCTCACCAACACCTGCGGCATGGCCGTCGTACTCGGCAAACTGCCGCTCAACCAGCGGGGGAAGGAGCACCTGGACAGCGCGCTGAAGACGCTGCGGGGCTGACCCCGACGCCGGTGATCCGCCTTCGGTGGTCCCGGCCGGCCAAGGCCGGGACGGCGCCGTCTACGGTCCGAGCAGAACGGTGAGCAGGCGTTCGGTCGTGCTCCGCACATCCGCGCTCTCGCCTGGCGCGCGCGTCATCAGCAGGTGGTGGATGGTGCCGACGAGAGCGAGTGCGATCGTGGCCACGTCGGCATCCGGCGCTGTCCGTCCGATGCTCCGCTCCTCCTGGAGGTACGCGGTGAACGAGTGCTGGATCGCATCGAACGCCGGCGCGCCGGACCGAAAGCCCTCCCGGGTGTGGAGCGCGGCCGCCGGGCGGGTCATGGCCAGGCCAACCACCGCAGGGGGCAGGGATTCCAGCAGCGCGAGCGCGATCTCCTGGAGGTTGCCCACGACGCTGCCCTGCCCCACCCGGCCGGCCAGCCCCTCGGCGTGGCGGGCGCTACGGGCGAAACGGTCCAGGACCAGTTCGGCGACGAACTCGTCCAGGCCGGCGAAGTGCGTGTGCAGGACCCCCTTCCCGCAGTCGGCTTCCGTCGTGACCGCGCGGCTGGTCAAGCCCGCGGCCCCGTCCCGCGCGACCACGCGTTCCGCGGCCGCGAACAGCCGCTCCCGCAGATCCGGAATCGCCACTCCACGAGGTGACACAACAGCCCCTTCCACAAAGCCCATTGCAAGTATGGGCATCCGCCCATACTGTTTGGGCACTTGCCCATACTAGGGGTCGGGGATGCTCGGCGTCCCCGCCGGGACGGATGTGCCGCATGGATCAGGTCGCCAACACCGCGCAGGCGCAAGCATGGAACGGTTACGAGGGCGCGCAATGGGCCCGCAGCCAGGAACGCTGGGACGCCATCAACGACGGCTTCAACGAGCCGCTGCTCGACGCCGCCGACATCGGCCGCGGCGACCACGTGCTCGACATCGGCTGCGGCGCCGGCCGCACCACCCGCCTGGCCGCCCAGCGGGCGAGCGAAGGCCGGGCCGTGGGGCTGGACCTTTCAGGTCCCATGCTCGAGCGGGCCCGGGTGAGCGCCGAACACGAGGGGGTCCACCATGCGTCCTTCACCCAAGGCGATGCCCAGGTGCACCCGTTCGAGCCAGGGTCCTTCGATGCGGCCATCAGCCGCTACGGCATGACCTTCTTCGCCGACCCGGTCGCCGCCTTCACCAACATCCGCGGCGCGCTGCGCCCGGGCGGAAGGCTGGCGTTCATCTGCGCGGCGGAAGCCGCGGCCAACGAGTGGCTCCACGCACTGACTTCGCTGAGCGGCATCCTGCCGCTCGGAGGCTTCGGCGCGCCCGGCGCTCCGGGGATGTTCTCGCTCACCGACCCCGACCACACGCTCGCCCTGCTGACCTCGGCCGGTTTCGGGAATGCCCGCGCGCAGCGGGTGGAAGCCGCCGGGAACTGGGGGAAGGACGCCGAGGACGCAGCGGCATTCCTGCTCGGCTCCGGCCCCGGCCACCACCTGCTCAGCCAGGTGACGCCCGAGGCGCAGGAGCATGCCCGCCGGGCACTGATCGAGGCCCTGCGCCCCTACGAGGACGCCGGGGCGGTGTGGCTGCGCAGCAGTTCCTGGCTGATCACCGCCGTACGGGAGCGGACTGCGCACAGCTGACACCGCCGTCCGATCCGCCGATGGCACCCGGCTCCGGCGGATCAGGCGTCCAGGGGCCGCCAGGCGGGGCCGTCGCCATCCTGCTGTACGTGCCCGAACACCACGTCGGCGAAGTGGACGCCGAAGCCGATCGTGCCGGGCTCCGCCAGCTCGGCGACGAGGCGGCGGCGGTGGTCGGCGGTCAGGGCGGGGTCGTGGTCGAAGCCCGCGGACCAGTCGGGGTGGTCGATCTGGATCGGCGAGTGCACGGCGTCACCGAAGGCGATCAGACGCCGTCCGCCGCCGGTGATGACGTACTCGGCGTGCCCGACGGTGTGGCCGGGGGTGATCCGTACGCGCACGCCGGGGAAGATCTCCTGCCCGTCCGTGACCGTACGTACGCGGGGCGCGAGGGCCGCGACCTGCTCGGCCATGCCCTGGGCCTCCAGGAGGTCGCGCCGGTCCCACTCCGGCTCGGAGATCAGGTAGTCGGCGTGTGCGAACAGGAGCCGGTCACTGCCGGGGGCGGGGTGGCAGGCCCAGCCGAGGTGGTCGGCGTGGAGGTGGGTGAAGGCCACCGCTTCGATGTCCTCGGGGCCGCGGCCGAGTTCGGCCAGGCTGTGCGGGAGCGCACCTCCGTGGATCGCGCTGATGAGGCCGTCCGGACCCTCGTGCGACTGGGGGCCGAAGCCCGTGTCGATCAGCAGCGCGCGGTCGCCGTGCTCCACCAGCAGACCGCCGACGCTCCCCACGAGGTGACCCGTGGCGTCCAGGTACTCCGGGTGTGCGGCCCACACCTCGTCGGTGGTGTCCTGGAGCAGTTCCAGCGGCCGGAGCCGGACGTCGCCGTCCGGCACGTACGACACCTTCGTGTCGCCCAGCCGGATCGAGCGGATTCCCGCCGGCCGGCGCAGTCGCTCGTCCTGGTTCACCATCAAGTCAGCCATGGGTTCTCTCCTGTGAGTGGTCGTCAGGTCGTCGCAGGGCTTCCTGCGGCGACGACGCCAACCATAAGCATCAAGCTCGAATCATTCAAGCTGTAAATGTTTTGTCTTGACGGACTTGCTAGGGTGATGGCATGACGACGCCCCCCGAGCAGCAGGCCATCGCCGAGCGACAGCTGTGCGGTCTGGTGAACGGACTGGCCCAGCGGATCGCCGAGCACGTACGGGAGCGCGCCGCCACGCTGGGCCTCACCGCGTCCCAGGCGACCGCGCTGCGGGAGATGAGCGGGCCGATGACCATGCGGGAGCTCTCCGAACGCATGAGCTGCGAGCCCTCCAACACCACCTTCGTCGTCGACAAGCTGGAGAAGCAGAGCCTGGTCGAGCGCCACCCGCACCCCACCGACCGCCGCGCCAAGCACCTCGTCCTCACGGCCGAGGGCACCGCACTGCGGACGCGTCTCCTCGAACTCCTCGCTGTGGACTCCCCGCTGTCCGGCCTCACCCCGCAGGAGCAGCGCGTCCTTCACGGCCTCCTGGAGCAGGCCATCACCTCTCCGTGAAGGCCGGCGCGGCGTGGACCTGCTGGGCAGCCGCTCCCCCGCCCCTTGCCAGACCATCCCAACCCCTACTGCATGAGCAGTGCCGGCAATTCCCTCATCTCATGGAAGACAACCGTGTGGGGCCCTGCGAGCCACTCGGCGGGGGTCAGACCGCCGGCGTAGCCGAAGGCTCGCATCCCTGCGGCGCGGGCCGCCTCCACGCCGGACCGGCTGTCCTCGACCACGGCGCAGGCTGCCGGATCCACGCCCATTCGCTCCGCGGCGTGCAGGAAGAGGTCAGGGGCCGGTTTGCCCCGGGCGACGTCGGTGGCACTGTGCAGGCGGCCCTCGAAACGTTCGTACAAGCCGGTGCGACCCAGGACATGGCGCAGCTTCTCGTGGCGGCTGTTGGACGCTACGCAGACCGGCAGCGAGATCGCGTCGAGTGCTTCGACGACTCCGTCGATCGGCGTGATCTCGACGTCGACCGCCTCTTTGTGTCTGCGCAGGAGTTGCTCCCACCAGATCCCAGCCGTCTCGTCGCCGAGCCGCACGGCGATCTGCTCCATGATCGACTCCTTGGAGCGGCCGACGAAGCGCTCGATCGCCTCGCTCTGGGTGAGCGGCCAACCCAGCTCCGCGCCGAGGGCGATCTGGAGGCGTACGAAAATGCGCTCGCTGTCGACGAGTACGCCGTCACAGTCGAATATCACGAGCTCAATGGGATTGATCATCCCCATAGGGTAGGCAGGGCCTGCCGGCTACTTGCGTGAGCGGACGGAGCACGGAGCGGGTGGGTGAGGGCGTCGCCGAGAGCGAGGTCCACAGGGCCGGTGTGCAGCAGGGCCCAGCCGGCCAGCGTGGCCGGCGCGTGGAAGGCAACCGCCAATCCGTAGCCACAGCAGATGCGGGTCGGGAGAGGTGAGCCCATGGACAACGCGATATGGCCGCTGAGCAGGTCTGCGCGGGCTCGATCTTTGGTGCGGACGCAACATCCATGGACGACGCTGAGCGCGACTTCATCAACGCCACAGACGAGTTCAACTCACTGGCGAAACAAAGAATCACGCTCAGCACGGGGTAGCCGGAGAGTTTCGTGGGTTCTTGGGGCCTGTCCGGCGGATGGGATGCCACCGGACAGGCCCCGGGCCGGGAGGATCAGCGCTTGAGCGTGAAGGTGAAGTCGCCCGAGAGCTTGCCGCTCAGGCGGACCGTCGACACGAGGTTCCCCTCGGCGAGCAGTCGCTCGACTTCGGCTCGCGAAAAGCCGAAACCTTCGGCGATCAGTCGCACCGGCCGCACAGGAACCCGCGCCGCAAAGCGGACCGAGACCTCGATCGCCTCACCCTCCGGCCGATGCGGCTGATGCGGCTGATCCGGCGCGCCGCTGTCGAGGCGCCAGGCGTTGTCCCAGTCGAGGGCGATGCGATTGCGGCGCCGTACGACCGGGTCCTGGAGCAGTTCGGCTGCCAGGCCGGGGTCGTTGTCGTGCAGCAGGTTCAGGAGCTCGGGTGGTACGGAACGCACGTTCATCCGCTCCAGGACAGTGAGCTTGGTGGTGTCCCCGCACACGGTGCACAGTGCGAGGAGCCAGGCGTCGAGGAGCTTGTGGTTCGCGTTGACGCGGAATTTGCCGTTCGCCCGGAAGCGCCCGGAGGCGCACCTGTGGCAGCGGCGGAGAAGTATCGGCAGGCAGGTGGGCACGACCACCCAGTTTTCGGACACAGAAATACACCGGTTCCAGTGAGAAGACCGCAGCGAAAAGGAGCGCGGCGCACATGTGCGACGCGCGACGGATCAGCGCTCGGGGGGTCTCACTTGGTGTACAACGGCACGTCCTTGACAGGGCGACTGTGGGCGGGAGCACGGTAACGGGACACGGAAACGCGGCTCCACTGATTTTTTCGGGCGGGTGGCGATGCCTCGCGACGGGCGCCCGCACCACCCTCAGCCCACCGGGACGGCGGCCCATTGGGCGGTCGAGAACGAGGACGCCGAGAGCCTGCGTCGTCTGCTGGCGGGTTCGGCGGGTTCGGCGGGTCCCCCGCTACCCGGGGAGGCGGAAGCCGTTGAACAGGTCGTCCATGCCGCGCAGGGCCAGGCGGGCCGGCGTGGCGCGGACCGCGAGGTCGCGGGCCGCCACCGCGAGCGGGTTGCGCAGGGCGCCCAGACGGCCGACCCGGCGGGCGCGGACGCGCACGGAGTCGGTGCGGTCGCGTCGGGCCGCCGTGTACGCGGCGAGGGCGGCCGGGATGGAATCCGAGCTGCCGCCGCTGCCACCGCAGTCTCCGGCGGGCAGCAGGTGGGCGAGGACCGCCGCGTCTTCGATGGCCTGGCAGCCACCCTGGCCGAGGTTGGGGGCCATGGCGTGGGCGGCGTCGCCGAGCCAGGCGATCCGGCCGTGGTGCAGGCGTGGAAGCGGGGCGGCCAGGTCGTAGAGGTCGTTGCGGAGGACGTCGGCGGGGTCGAGGCGGCCGACGCGGTCCAGCAGCGCCGGAATCGGGTCGTGCCACGAGCCGAAGCGATGGCGGAGTTCGGCGCGGGGGTCGGCTGACCGGGTGCCGGCCGGGACGACTGCGGTGGCGTAGAGGTAGTACCGGCCGTCGGAGAGCGGGGTCACCCCGAACCGCTCGCCCCGTCCCCAGGTCTCGCTCATGGCTGGGATCTGGAGGTCCGGGGCGTCCACGAGGGCCCGCCAGGCGATCTCGCCGATGTAGTGCAGGCCGGGATGGGCGGGGAAGTACGCGCGGCGCAGCGGGCTGTGGATGCCGTCGGCGGCGACGACCAGGTCGGCGGGAAGGTCCGGGCCGGCTGCCGTACGGATGGTCGGGCGGCCCGCGGCGTCGTCGACGGCGGTCACGGCGGTGCCGTAGCGGAGGGCCTCCGGCGGCAGGGCGGCGGCCAGGGCTGCGGTGAGGGCCGGGCGCGGGACGGCGATCGGGGGTATGCCGTAGCGGGCTGCCAGGTCGGCCGTGTCGGTCCGGATGAGCCACTGGCCGTCGGAGCGGCGAAGGCCCATCGTTGTGGGTACGGCGCTGCCCGCGGCGTAGGCGGCGTCGACGCCCATGGCGTCGAGTGCGCGCAGGGCGTTGGGCGCGAGGCCGATGCCGGCGCCGGTGGTGGGGGGTTCGGGGGCGCGTTCGCAGATGGTGACGTGCCAGCCGCGGCGGTGCAGTGCGACGGCGGCCGTCAGGCCGCCTATGCCGGCCCCGGCCACCACCGCGTGCCGTTTCGGCATGGAACACCGCTCCGTTCGGTTCAGGCACCCTCTGCAGTCGCAGGGCCCACTGTAGAGCGAGGAGTGCAACTGAGCGGTCATCTGCCGGTAGTGCCGGGTTGGTTCCGAGTGCTCCCGCTCGTGGCGATCAGGGCCTTACCATGCGCGTGCGAGGCGCGTGGAGCGCACTGCTGGGCGTCAGGGGGAGGCGCGATGGCCGCACGACCGTACGACCGCACACCCGGACCGCGCGAGATGTCCGAGGGCCTGCCCGACCACGCCGGGCGCGGGCTGCCGGGCGGGGTGGAGCTGTACCACCTGAGGCCGGACGGAGGCATCGTGCTGGCCGACCGGGAGGGGTCCCGGGAACTCGGGCCGGAGCGGGAGTTCCTGCCGTTCATCGACGACGGGCAGTTCGCGCACTATCTCGTGGGCGACGCCGGCACCTCGCCGGAGCGGCCCTCCAACGCCACCGTGAAACTCGGGGTGGTGGGCCCGCGCAGCGCCTTCACCCCGCACGCGCACGGGGGCGAGCACTTCGTCCTCAGCCTCGGCCACGCCGCCTGCGGACTCTACGACCCGGAACGCGGCCGCGTCGCCCAAGTCCGGCTCGCGCCCGGCATGTTGATCCGCATCCCGGAAATGATGCCGCACTCCTTCGCGAACCGGGGTGACGTCCCGCTGACCATCCTCGCCGCCAACACGGGATACGGGATCGACCACGAGGACTACGCGATCACCGCGGCGCAAGCCGAGCACCGGGCCGCCGGGAGCGCCGCTCCATCTCCTCCACGGCGTGGCCGAAGGCCCGGCCGGGCGGGGCGCGCCGCTCCGACCGCCGCCACGACCAAAGCCACCGTCACCGCCACCAGCGCCTCCACCGACTACCTGGTCCTCGCCGCCGCGCTGCGCGACATCGAACGCTCCCAGCGGGTCCACGGCATCGCCGGCACCACCGTCCGCGAGCGGCTGGCCGCACGGCTGCGGCGGGTGGCGACGGCTCTGGAGGTCCGCCGGTGATCTGCCCGAACTGCGAACGCAACCTGCTGCGCAAGGAGCGCACCGACAACATCTGCAGCCACTGCAAGCGCCGCTACGCACTGGACCCCAAGACCAACTCCCTGCGCCTCAGCGACCTCCGGGTACGCCGGATCGTCGCCGGGCTGACGGACGACGGCCGGATCGCGGTCACCCCGGGCCAGTTGTGGTACGCGCTGTCGCGCAAGAGGCTCAGGGAGGGGAAGTTCGCGCCCGGATGCGCGGGCGGGGCATTCTTCGGCGGCGTGGTCGTCGGTTTCTGGGCCGTCTTCGGCGCACTGGCGTTCATGCTGTACGTCTCCGGAGCCCTGCTGGCCGCCGCACTCGGCATCCTGATCGCCCGACGGATGGGAGCGGGCCGGGGCATCCCGCCCATGACCCGCGGAGCCTTCCGCTCCGAGTCCCTCGCCGAGTGGCTGCGCGTGTACGGGAGGCTGCCCCCCGGCGTGGTCGACGACAGCGGCCACCCCTGGCCCCGGCGGCCGGCCGACGCACCGCAGCCGTCGGCGTCGGCGTCGCCCAACGCCGTGCTCGTCTGCCCCGATCCCTCCATCGCCGCCTTCCTCGTCGCCGACGGCCTGCCCGAGCGCCACGGCATCGCCCTCGTCCAGGGCCCCGCGCACGTCACGGCCCTGCTCCCCGCCCTGCCACCGCGCGGTCCGGTCCTGGTGCTCCACGACGCCGACGCGAGCGGTGAACTGCTCCTGCGGCAACTCCGCGAGAACCTCCCCGGGCGCCCGGTCGTCGACGCCGGAGTGTCGCTGCGTACGGTCCGCGGCCTGCCGAACGCCGTGGCGTACCGCGACCCCGGACGCAAGCCCGCAGCGGAGGAGATGCACCGGCTCACCGCCTTCGGCGAGTTCACTCCGGAGGAGCTGAAGTGGCTGGCGCAGGGCTGGCGGTTCCCGCTCGTCGGCGTCCCCCCGGTCCGGCTGCTCACCGTGCTCGACCGGCTCGCCGAACAGGTCGGCCGCAGTGTCGACGCCGAACGGCGCCACGCCGCGGAGGTCGGCTTCATGACCTGGCCCGGGGCGGCCGGGCACGGCCCGGATCCGGCGGGTGGGCGGTGATCTGCCCGAACTGCTCGACCGAGCTGAAGCGCACGGAGCGCACGGGCCAGGTGTGCTCCCACTGCCACCGCCGCTTCGCCCTGGACCCCAAGGTGCACGGCAGCGGCATGCACGACCTGCGGATCCGCCGCCGCGTGGACTCCGTCACCGACCGCGGCCGGCTCAAGGTGACCGTCACCCAGCTCTGGTACGGCTCCCGTACGCACAGCAGCTCCTGGAGGGCGCGCGAGGCGCGTGGGATCCGGCCCGGCGTCCGCCGGCTGGTGGCGCTGACGGTGTGCGCCGGGCTCCTCGTGTACGCGGCCCTCGGCAGCGGTACCCCCGCCTTCCTGGCCGGGACCGCCGCCGTCCTCGTCGTCGTGGTGCCAGGGCGCATCCCGTACGAGCGGGCCCGGCCCGCGGGCTCGTCCCTCAGCCCGCCCGAGGAGCGCTTCCGGCAGCTGGTGACCGGCGACTGGCGTCGGGCGTACGGGGCGCTGCCGCCGGGTGTGGTCGACGACGCGGGGCGCATCCGCGGGTACGCGGCCCCGCAGCCGCGCCGGCCCAGGGCCGTGATCCTGTGCACCGATCACGCCGTCGCGGTGTTCCTCGAGGCCAACGACATGCCCGTGCGGCTGCGGGCGGTGCTGGTGGAGGCGGACCCGGGCTCCGCCCACGACGCCCTGGTGGACCTCCCGGGCCGGCTCCCCGTCGTGGTACTGCACGACGCGAGCGCACTGGGCTCGCTGCTGGCACCGCTCCTGCGCATCGCCCACCCGGACCGGGCCGTGGTGGACGCCGGGCTGCCGGTGGCCGCGGTCCGGTGCCGGCGCGGCGCCGTCCACCGGTTCTCGCCCGTCCCGTCCGACGCGCACGCCCCGGCCGCGGGCACCGGGGAGCTGCGGGCCCTGGCGGGCCTGTCCGAGGAGGACGCCGCCTGGCTGGCCGAGGGCTTCTGGAGCCCGGTCGCGGCCGTGCCCCCACCGCTGCTCGCCACCGTCGTCGAGGAGGCGGTGGAACGGGCCGCCGCCACGGCCGAGGCTGCGGCGCGGCCCGGATCCGCCCCGGTGTACGGCTTCTTGACCTGGCCGGACACGGACGGGGCGGCGGACGCGGACACTTCCGGGAAGAAAGGCACGCCCACCGCATGAGCACGAGCACGAGTACGAATAGGTCGAGTACGAATAGGTCGAGTACGAGTTCGTCGAGTACGGGCCGGCCTCGCTCCCCGTCGGCCCGCGCCGGATCCCCCGCCTTCGGCGAGCGGCTGCTCTACCGGGCGATCGGCGCGGCAGCCGCCCGCGCGGCCGACCCCGGCGGACTCCGGTTCACGGAGCGGCAGCTCTACTACGAGACCTGCCGCGTCCTCAGCCCGGCCGCGCCGCTCCTGCGCCGAGTCCCCGGCACCCCGCCACCACCGCTGCGCCTGCCCTCCTTCACCCGAGCCCTGGACGCGCGGGGCCGGGAGTCCGTACCGGGCCTGCTGCCGGCCGCTGTGCCTCCCCCGACCCCGGCCGACCCTGCTCGGCGCCCTCCGTCCGAGCCTGACCTCTACGACTACGGGCTCCCCCGCCTGCTGCTGTGCCAGGACCGCTCGATCGCCGCGATGCTGCTCGCCAACCACGTCCACCTGGAAGCGGCCTGCCCCGTTCTCGCGGCGCCCGACGCGCTGCCCCTGGCCCCGCGCCTCCTCGCGGCCCTGGAACGGGCGGACGGCGCCACGGTGCACGTCCTGCACGACGCGAGCCCCGAGGGCGTGACGCTCCCGGCCCGGGTACGAGCCGCAGTCGGCCCCGTCCCGGGAGTACGGGTCAGCTCCCTGGGGCTCGTACCGCGGCACGCCGCCGCCCTGCGGCTGCCGTCGGGACGCGGCCCGGCCCCCGCCCCGGCGGCAGGCGGCGACTGGCCGGCCGCGCTGCGGGCGCGCGAGGCCGCGTGGCTGGCGCGGGGCCGGTTCGCCGAGGTGGCCGCCGTACCGCCGGCCCGGCTCGTACGGACGGTGCTGCGCCTGACCCGGGGTCCGCGGCCGCCCCGCGATTCCATGTGGGGCGAGCTGAGCGGTCTGCGCACCGCCGGATTCATGACCTGGCCCGCCGCGTGAACGGCCCCCGTGACCCCTTCCACACACCCGAGGTACGCACACGATGATCCGGCCCCAAGAGATCGGCTACGCGGACGAACTCCTCGCCGACGGTACGGTCCACCGGCGGTACGAAGGCGGCCTGGAGGAGTGGCGCAGCCGCACCCCCGGCCGCCCCCACCTGGTGCGCTGGCACGACAACCGGGGTGCCTCGGGAACCGACGAGCTGCTCGGCAACCGCGTCATCAAACGCACCCTCGCGGACGGCACCGCCACCTACGCCCGGGACATCGGCTACGGCCGCACCGTGTGGCCGCGCGGCGAACGGGTGACCGTCAACCGGAGTTCCTTCGGCGGCCGGATGGGGGCGCTGCTCGCCGGTCTGGGGGTGGCGACCCTCGCCATCACGGCCGCCCATCTGCCGCCGCTGAACATGACCCCGGAGGAGGAAGAGGCCCTGCGCCGCCAACAGGAGCAGAGCCAGGCCTCGTCGTCGGGCTCGGGCGGCGACGGCGGGGGCGGGGACTCCGGAGGCGACGGGGATTCCGGCGACGACAGCTGGGAAGCGGGCTGGGACGGCGACGAGGACGCCTGGAGCGACGACGACTTCGGCTGAGGCGAAGTACGCAGCACGACAACACGGCGACACGGCGACACGAAGCACGAGCACGAAGCACGGCGACCCAGAGCACGGAGCCGCGCGCGAGCACGAAGGGAAGGAACCGCCCGTGGCACGTTTCTGCGCCTGCCTGGCCGACACCACCGGCCAGGCCCGTGCCCATCTCGACGCGATGGGCGCCACCGGACCGGGAAACGTCCCCGTGGACGTACCGGGAGCCTGGCTGAGTCTCATCACCGGCGAACCCGGCCGCGCCACCGGCCCGTTCACGGCGCACGGACGCACCGCGGTCGGCGAGGTCACCCTCCACAACCGCCCGGTGCTGCTCGCCGCCCTCGCGGCCGAAGCCGGCACCGCCCCGCCGCGGCCCGACTGCTCCGACGGCGAACTCCTCCTCCACTGCTGGGCGTTGCTCGGTGAGGCCGGAGTGGCGCTCGCCGAGGGGATGTTCGTGCTGGCCGTGCTCGACGGGCCCGACCTGGTCCTGATCCGCGACCACGTCGGCGCCCGGACCCTCTACTACGCGCGGGCCGACGGCGCCTGGGCCGCCTCGACCTCGCTGCGGGCGCTGCGCCGCTGGCCGGCGCTCGGCACGTCCATGAACCTGTCGGCGGTCCGCTCCTTCCTCACCTTCGCCTATCTGCCGGGCGAGGAGACCCTGCTCACCGGGGTCCGCGAGGTGCTGCCCGGCCGGGTGCTGCGGCTGGCCCGCGACGGCGGGATCACCGAAAGGGTCCACTGGGAGCCCCGCGAGCACCTCGAGGACCCCGGCCCCGCCGACCCGACCGGTCATGTCCTGGGCCTGCGCGCCCTGTTGGAGCAGGCCACGGCGACGCGGCTGCCCGTGGCGGAGCCCGCCGCGGTGCTGTTGTCCGGCGGCATCGACAGCTCCCTGGTCACGGCCCTGGCGGCGAAGCTCCACACCCACCCGGTCCACACGTACTCGATCAGCTTCGGCGACGACCTGCCCAACGAGCTGGGCTACTCCGGCCTGGTGGCCTCCCACTGCCACACCCGGCACCGGATCCTGAACGTCTCGGGGGCGGCAGTGGCGGCGCGGCTCGCCGAGGCCGCGGCGCTGCTCGACAGTCCGGTGGGAGACCCGCTGACGGTGCCGAACCTGATGCTGGCCGAGGCCGTCGCCGCGGACGGCGCCTCCGTGGTCCTCAACGGCGAGGGCGGCGACCCCGTCTTCGGCGGGCCCAAGAACCTCCCCATGCTGGTGCAGGAGATGCACCGGACGCCGGGCGCGCCCTGGGACGAGGACCGGGCGACCGCGTACCTGCGCTCGTACCGCAAGTGCTGGACGGACCTCCCGGTGCTGCTGACGACGCCGGTCCTCGACGCGCTACGGGACGCCCCGCGCCTGGAGCGGCACGTGGAGCCGTACCTGCTCCGGGAGGCCGGCGGCCCGTACGCCATGCAACACCTCCTCAACCGCCTGCTCCACTGCAACCTGCGGACCAAAGGGGCGCACCACATCCTGACGAAGGTCGAACGCCTGACCTCCTCCCAGGGCGTGGAGGGCCGCTCCCCGCTCTTCGACCGGTCGGTCATCGACCACGCCTTCGCCACTCCACCCGTTTACAAACTCCGCGGCACGGCCGAGAAGTGGATCCTGAAGGAGGCCGTACGGGACCTGCTGCCGGGCACGGTGGTGGACCGCCCGAAGAGCGGGATGCGGGTGCCGGTCCAGCAGTGGCTGACCGGTCCGCTGCGCGATCTCGGCCACGAGCTCCTCCTCGGCCGCCGCTCCCGCCAGCGGGGCCTGTTCCGTCCGGAGACCATCCGCACCTGGCTGAAGGGCGAGGGCGCGCTGCTGCCCCGCCAGGGCGGCAAGCTCTGGCTGGTCCTGACCCTGGAGCTGTGGCTGAGGTCGTACGACGTATGAGTTCCGATCACACCCCGATCCGCGAAAGGCGCACATGACCACCGCACGCACCGCACCCACCGGACGCACCGAAATGGCCGAGTCGACCGAGTTGACCGATCCCCGGAGCGGGCGGGCGCGCGGAACGGCTCCCCTCTCCCGGGAACGGGACGTGGCGGCCACCGTGGCGGCGGCCCGCACGGCCCTCCCCGGCTGGAGCGCCCTGACCCCGAAGGAGCGCGGTCGCCGGCTGGACCGCCTCGCCGGCCTGATCGAGGAGCACGCGGATCAGTACGCGGCCCGCGAGCAGGCCGGTACGGGCAAGCCCGACACGGAGACGGCGGGCGAGATCGAGCAGGTGGCGGACCTGTTCCGGTTCTACGCGACGGCCGCGCGCACGCGGACCGCCCCGGCCTCGGGCCATCTGGTGGCGGGCCACGAGAGCTGGGTGCGATGGGAACCGATCGGCGTGGTCGGGGTGATCGTGCCGTGGAACTACCCGCTCCTGATGGCCGCCTGGCGCTGCGCGCCGGCCCTCGCGGCGGGCAACACGGTGGTGGCGAAGCCCGCCGAGACGACTCCCGACGGCCTGGAGCTGCTCGCGGAACACGCGGCGCGGGTCCTGGGCGCGGGCGTGCTCCAGTGCCTGCCGGGCGACCGGCACACCGGCCGCCTGCTCGTGGAGTCCGCGGTGGACATGGTCGCGTTCACCGGCAGCGCCCGGGCCGGAGCCGACGTGGCGGCGCGCGCGGGGACCCGCCGCGTCAGCCTGGAACTGGGCGGCAACGCACCGGCGATCGTCCTCCCGGACGCCCCCGCCGACACCTACGCCTCCCTCGCGGAAGCGGCCACGTACAACGCGGGCCAGAGCTGCGCCGCCCCGGCCCGGGTGATCACCCTCGCGGAGAACTACGAGGGCACCGTCGCCGGGCTGGCGGCGGCGCTGGGATCCCGGCTGGCCGGCCGCGACTTCGGACCGCTGAACAATCCGGACCAGGCGGCCCGTTACGACCGTCTGGTCGCCTCCTCCGCGGCCAAACGGAACCTCGCGGCCGACATGGCCCCCGACGCCGACGGGGAGCAGGGGTACTGGCGCCCGGCCCGCCTGCTGGCGGATCTCCCGTACGACGACCCGGCGGTCATCGAGGAGGTGTTCGGTCCCCTCCTCACCGTCCAGCAGGCGCAGGACGTGGAGGCGGCCCTGGCCCTGGCGAACAGCGTCCCGCAGGCGCTCGGGGCGAGCGTGTGGACCAGCGACCTCGCGACCGGACTCGACCTGGTCGCCCGGCTGAACGCGGGCGAGGCCTGGCTCAACTGCCATCTGGTGCAGACGGCCGAACTCCCGCACGGGGGCCGGGGGACGTCCGGCCACGGCACCGACCTGAGCATCCTGGCCCTGCACGAGTACCAGCGGCCGAAGACGGTGACGGTACGGGTGAGCTCCTAGGCCAGACCATTCCTCCTGGTCAGCGGCGCCCATTGGGCCTTCCGCTGAGGGAATTCAGCGTCCTTGGTTTGGACAGCGGATTGCGTACAGGGGTGTTGACGGCTTGGACTGGCCAGGTCAAGACGGCCCTTAGCTGGTACAGAAGGAAGCGAATGCCATCCCTGCTCGACGGCTGTACGCCCTGGCCCGAGGAATTCGCCGACCGCTACTGGGCAGCCGGGCACTGGCGTGGCAACACGCTGGACAACCTGCTGCGCGGCTGGGCCCTGCAGTACGGACCGCGGACCGCGCTCGTGCACGACGGCACCCGCATCACGTACGCGAACCTGAACCGGCGCGTGGACCGCATGGCCGCCGGATTCCGGCTGCGCGGCCTCCGGCCCGGGCAACGGGTCGTCGTCCAGCTGCCGAACGTTCCCGAGTTCGTCATCACGGTGTTCGCGCTGATGCGCGCCGGCGCGGTCCCCGTGTTCTGCCCGCTCTCGCACCGCGCGCCCGAGGTGGCCCACCTCGTACGGGTCACCCAGGCCGTCGGCTACGTCGGTCCCTCGACGTACCAGGGCTTCGACCACACGGCGATGGCCGCCGACATCGCCGCCCGAGGGCCCTTCCTGCGGCGGGTGTTCACCCTTGAGGCGCCGGGCGCCGCGTCCCCGTACGGCGGCCTGACGACCGACCCGTCGGGCTGCCAGTACAGCCCGCTGGGCTCCATCGACGCCGCGCCCGAGCCGGCGCTCGCGCAGAGCGCCGACCAGGTGGCGTTCTTCCTGCTCTCCGGCGATGCCACCGCGGCGCCCCAGCTCATTCCGCGCACCCACAACGACTACACCTACCAGGCGCGGGCCGCCGCCGAGCTGGTGTCGCTCACCGAGAACGACGTGTATCTCGCCGCGCTGCCCGCCGAGTTCAACTTCACCTTCGGCTGCCCCGGCATCGTCGGCACCCTCTCCGTCGGCGGCACCGTCGTCCTGGTCGAGAACCCGGAACCCGCCGAATGCCTTCCGGCCATCGAACGCGAGCGGGTCACCCTCACATCGGTGACGCCCGCCGTCGCCCGGCTCTGGCTCGATGCGCTTCCCACGGTCCAGGCCGACTTGAGCAGTCTGCGTCTGGTCCAGATCGGCGGCGGTCCCTTGGACCGGGCGACCGCCGAACGGATGGCCCCCGAATGGGGCTGTCGCCTCCAGCAGGTCTTCGGCAGGGCCGAGGGGCTGCTCACCCTCACCCGGCCCGGCGATCCGGACGGGACCGTGCTCACCACGCAGGGCCGCCCGCTCTCGCCCGACGATGAGATCCGCATCGTCGACGCCGACGGCAAGGACGTGCCCGAGGGGGAGCCCGGCGAACTCCTCGCCCGTGGTCCCTACACCCTGCGGGGCTACTACCGGGCGCCCGACCACAACGCACGCTCCTTCACCGCCGACGGCTACTTCCGCACCGGCGACCTCGCGCGGCGCACCCCGGACGGCAACCTGGTGGTGATGGGCCGCCCAGAGGAGGTCCCGCACCGGGCATGACACGCCCCCGGGCGCGGGAATCCGCCGGTGCGGGGAAGGGCTCGGCCTAGCCTCGTGGCATGGGTACCGAGAGGGTGGCAGCCGCCGACAAGATCTTCGACCGGCTTCCTGCCTCGGATTCCGGCAAACCCTCGGGTTCGTCGGAGGTGATGGCCGTGCTGCACGCGCAGTTCAATGTGGCCGACCGGGACGGGGACGGGCTGATGGACCGCCGTGAGTTCGTGGCGTGGCGGGAGCTCAAGGACGTGCCGGTGCAGGCGGCGGACGCCGCGTTCGAGCTGATCGACTCGGACGGGGACGGTGAGATCAGCTGGAAGGACTTCAACGGCGCGGGGCACGAGCACGGCCTGGCGGCGCTGCTGTACGGGCCGGGCTGGCCGTCTCCTTCGGATCCTGCCTGACCCCGCCGCCCGACACCGCGTCGCGCCCGCACACCGGGCGGGTCGAGGCCCTTCGGGGCATCCGGTGCCCGCCTGCCGCGCGGCGCGGGCCCGTGCGCCGCGGGTTCGGGATATCTGTGGTCGCAGGCGGCGGTCGGCGGTGACCGTCACTGTCCGGAAAGGCAGGAGGCCGGTGACTGTCCAACCCGTTCCCGAGGGATATCCGCGCGTCACGCCGTACCTCTGTATCGACGGAGCCGCGGCCGCGATCGACTTCTACGTCTCCGTCCTCGGCGCACACGAGCGCATGAGGATGGCCGCACCCGAAGGCAAGATCGGCCACGCCGAGCTGGAGCTCGGAAACTCGGTCATCATGCTCGCGGACGAGTACCCCGACATCGGATTCCGCTCGCCGAAGGCGGTGGGCGGCACGCCGGTCACCCTGCATGTGTACGTCGAAGACGTCGACGCGGTCTTCGCCAAGGCCCTCGCCCGGGGCGCCACCGAGCTGTCACCGGTCAAGGACGAGTTCTACGGCGACCGCACCGGCCAGTTCGAGGACCCCTTCGGCCACCGGTGGAACATCGCCACGCACATCGAGGACGTCCCGCCGGACGAGATGGAGAAACGCTCCGAGGAAGCCATGCGATCCATGGAGTCCACGCCGGACGGCACGTGACCCCTCTGCCGTGAGCGAGCCCGCATCCGCTGCGGCCCGATCGAGCGCGCCTGTGCGCAGTACGTCAGGTCCTCGTACCACCGGCGGTGATGCGGTACAGCACGTTGGGTCGCAGTGGGCCCGCCGGCACGGTGGGGTCGTCGAAGTCGTCGGCCGGGTTCCGGGTCATGCCGATCCGGCGCATCACCGCCTGGGAGCGGAGGTTGGTGGCCGTGGTCACGGCGAGGATCTCGGGAAGCTCGATACTGTCGAAGCCGTGGGCCAGGGCTGCCCGCGCGGCCTCGGTGGCGTAGCCGTGTCCCCAGGCCGAGCGGGCGAGCCTCCAGCCGATCTCCACTCCGGTGAACGGCAGGCCGTCATCCACCTGGTCCAAGCCCGCGAACCCGATGAACTCCCCCGTGGCCTGCACCTCAACCGCCCACCAGCCGTAACCTCGCCGGTCGAACTCGGCCTGGAACCGAGCCACGGAGTCATCGCTCTGTTCGCGGGTGAGCAGGCCGCCCAGGTGCTCCCGGACCTCGGGATCGGCGTTCATCGCCGCCCATGGTTCAAGGTCGGAGTCACGCCAGCGGCGGAGGGTGAGTCGATCGGTGCGCAGTTCAGCCATGCCGCCCAGCCAACGTGAGCTCTGGCCGAGAGGCAATCCCTTTTTCTCCCGATCGACACCGCCGGCCCGATCGCCGTCCTGGCAAGATGGCGGCATGGAACGTGTGCTTGGAATCGGTGGTTACTTCATGCGGGCCGCCGACCCGGCGGCCCTGGGCGCGTGGTACCGCGATTGCCTGGGCCTGGACGCCGATGAGAACGGCCTGTGGCGTCAGGGAGCCGGGCTGACGGTGTTCGCGACGTTCGAGTCCGAGACCGACTACTTCGGGTCCCGCGCCCAGCGGACCATGCTCAACTTCCGGGTCCGCGACCTGGATGCGATGCTCGCGCAATTGCGCGCCAAGGGAGCGGACGTGGCCAAGGACACGCAGGACATGGAGGGGGTCGGCCGATTCGGCTGGGTCACCGACCCCGAGGGCAACCGGATCGAGCTGTGGCAGCCCGCCTGACCAACTCGCGCCCCAGTGACGAGCACGGTGCGATTCCTATCCGTGCGTCGAGCGGTAGGTAGCCGTTCCGCCGGTATCCGCGACGATCGTCGGGCAGACCGCGCAGGCGGCCGGGCCTCGTTGCGAGAACCACCGGCAGGTACGTCGGATGCCGCAGGCCGGAAGCGACCGGTCTTCCTGCACCGTGTCCGAGCCTTGGTCAGTGCGCTCGGCAGGGGGCGCATCATCAAGGATGTGGTCGATCACTCCGCAGTCGGTCCCCGTCCATTGCGGGCACGCGCCCTCGGAGCAGGGACCTGTGAACCGGTACCGGCTCTCAGGACGGCCCGACGCCTCCAGCTTGTCGGCGAAGGCGCCGTCGATGAGCACGGGCATGGGCAGGTATGCCAGCCGACCTGATCCGGTCATGACACCCACCAGTGAGGCGCCCTCGTGGCAGGCGGCGCTCGGGCACGCGCGTGGCTGTCCGAGTGCCTCCTCATCGTGGCCGGTGGTCACCGGACTCACCTCTTCAACCCGACCTCCGCAGCAGCGAACTCCTGGAGCTGCTGGACCACGACCTCCTTCGGGATGCCGTGCCACCAGATCCTCGGATCCAGCCGCACGCCGACCGCGTCGCGCGGCGCGAGGTCGCCCAACGCCAGCGCACCGGCCTGGGCGATGGCGAGACTCACCTGGGCTTGCTGCTCTTCCGTCAGATCAACACCGGTGACGACGAACTTGAACTCGCTCTTGCTGTTCTTCATGGAATCCCCTTCGGGACGGTCGGCGCTCTCAGCGTCTGCGATGCCGGGATGCCGCCTCCGAGGCGGGCAATCCCCACACGCGACGCTAGAAGAGGCACCGCGGAGCCGCGATTCTCCCGGCCCGAACGGGTGAGCCCGAGGGCTGTGAACGGCCGCCTGGCAGACCCGGCACCTCCCCGGCGGGCGCCCCTACTCGCCCTCCGCGGTCTCCGCAGCCTTCGCGGCCTTGAGCTTGCGCCACACCACGCCCAGGGCCTCCAGGTCCTCGGCGTCGAGAAGGTCCGTGAAGACCGGCGCCAAGGCCTCGCGGCGGGTGGCGTCCGCCGCGGCGAACACCGTACGCCCGGCCGGTGTGAGCGCGACCTCCACCGACCGCGCGTCCCGCGCCGACGGCGTGCGCGCCACCAGGCCCCGGCCCTGGAGGGCGTCCACGACCCGGGAGACCTGGCTGCGGCTGAGCAGCGTGCTGTTGCCGAGTACGGACGCGGGCACGGGCTCGGGGCTGGACGCCAGCCACAGCATGACCTCGAACCAGGACACGGGGAGGTCATGGGCCTTCACGAGGGCCTTGTCGACACGGTCCGTCATCGTCGTACCGGCCCAGACGAGCCCGTAGAACGCGTAGTCGGCGGCCGGCATCTCGGCCTCTGTGAGCTTCTTCGCCATGTCACACAGTCTAGGGGTTGCGTGCACGCGCACATAAATTTAAAGTGTGTGTGCACGCACATAAATCTCGCTCCTTTGAGAGGCCCCCATGCACACCTTCCCCGCCACCCCCGACACAGCCCTCCGTACCGTCCTGATCACCGGCACCTCCTCCGGCATCGGGCTGGCCGCCGCCATCGCCGCCGCCCGGGCCGGATGGCGCACGGTGGCCACCCTGCGCGACACCGGCAGGGCCGACGCCTTGCGCAAGGCGGCCGCCGAGGCGGGCGTCGAGATCGACATCCGCCGGCTCGACGTGGTCGACGAGGACTCCGTCACCGCCGCGGTGAACGGCGTGATCGCCGACTACGGCCGCCTGGACGCCGTCGTGAACAACGCCGGCGCCGGACACCTCGGCACACTCGAACTGGAAACCGTCGCCGACGTCCGCCAGGTCATGGAGGTCAACTTCTTCGGCGTGCTGAACGTCTCCAAGGCCGCACTCCCCCACCTGCGGGCCACCGGAGGCCGCCTGATCACGGTCACCAGCGTCGGCGGGGTCATCGGCCAGCCCTTCAACGAGGCCTACTGCGCGGCCAAGTTCGCCGTGGAGGGGTACATGGAGAGCCTGGCGCCCGTCGCGCGCGCCGTCGGCGTGAGCGTGTCCGTCGTCGAACCGGGCGCGGTGGCGACCGAGTTCGTCAACAACATCGGGCTCGACCTCGACGCCCGGATCGCGGCGGCCGGACCGTACGCCGACACCCTGCGCCACTACATCGACCGCACGGTCGGCCAGTTCCTGGGCGACGCCGCCCAGACCCCGGCCGGCGCGGCCGAGGCCGTCATGGAGGCCCTGACCGCCGAACGCCCCGCCTTCCGCCTCCAGACCTCGCAGTGGGCCCGCGACTTCACCGGGACCAAACTGGCCGACCAGGACGGCGCGGCCGTCCTCGGCATGACGGGAACCTGGGTCGCCTGACGCCACCCCGGGGGCTCGATGGGGGGCGCTTTTTGCGCAGCGCCCCGCCGCCGGACACCGCGGCCATCGCGTCACGGCGGCGCGCCGCCACGCCCACCTGCGGGTGAAGCCCCGCCGAAGATCGGCGGGGGCACCGCGGGCGCCGGGACACTGGGGCTCGGTACGGGCGGCCGTACCTCTGGCGTGGGGAGCGGAAGAGATGGCCAACGGCACGGTCCTGCTGGCATTGCGGGAGAACCCGATGGGCGGCGGCGTCAGCGCCGAGCAACTGCGGCGCATCGGAAAGGACTTGGAGAACCAGGGCCTGGAGCTGCGCTGGGCGCCCAGTGCGCGCGACGCGCAGGCCGCCCTGCAGACCGAAGCCGGTCTCGCCGCGGCCGTGGTCGCCTGGGACCTGCCGCGTACGGCGGGCGGCGCGGTCGAGGAGGGTGGCGGCGGGGAGGTCCTGCGGCACATCGGGCGCCGTTTCAAGGGCCTGCCCGTCTTCCTGGTGATGGCGGACGACGCGGACCAGGACCTGGAACGGCTGCCGCTGTGGGTCTCGGAGACCGTGGTGGGCTACATCTGGCCGCTGGAGGACACGCCGTCCTTCATCGCGGGCCGGGTCGCGACGGCGGCCCGCAGCTACCACCGGGACCTCCTGCCGCCGTTCTTCAAGGCCCTGCGCCGGTTCGACGACTCCCACGAATACTCCTGGCACACTCCCGCCCACTCCGGCGGGGTCGCCTTCCTCAAGTCCCCGGCCGGGCGGGCGTTCTTCGACTACTACGGGGAGCGGCTGTTCCGCACCGACCTGTCGGTCTCGGTCGGGGAGCTCGGGTCGCTCTTCGAGCACAACGGTCCGATCGGCGAGGCCGAGCGCAACGCCGCACGGGTCTTCGGTTCCGACCGCACCTATTTCGTCCTGCACGGCGACTCCACCGCGGACCGGATGGTCGGCCACTACAGCGTGACGACCGACGAGATCGCGCTCGTGGACCGCAACTGCCACAAGTCGGTGCTGCACGGGCTCGTGATCTCCGGGGCGCGCCCGGTCTACCTGGTGCCGACCCGCAACGGCTACGGGCTCGCCGGCCCCCTGCCGCCCGCCGTGACCGACCCGGCGGCGGTGGCCGCGCGGATCGCCGCGAACCCGCTCACGGCCGGAGCGCTCTCCCCCGCAGCCCAGTACGCGGTGGTGACCAACTCCACCTACGACGGCCTGTGTTACGACACCATCGCGGCGGCCCGGGCCCTCGCGCCGAGCACGCCGCGCCTGCACTTCGACGAGGCCTGGTTCGCGTACGCCCGCTTCCATCCGCTGTACGCGGGCCGCTACGGCATGGCGGTCGGGCCGGACACCTTCCCGGACAGCGACGCGGAGCCGGGGCCGGGGCGGCCCACGGTCTTCGCGACGCAGTCCACGCACAAGCTGCTGGCCGCCCTCTCCCAGTGCGCGATGGTCCACGTCAGGTCGGCGCCGCGGGCCCCGGTCGAACACGAGCGGTTCAACGAGGCGTTCATGATGCACGGCACCACCTCGCCGCTGTATCCCGCGATCGCTTCCCTCGACGTGGCCACCGCCATGATGGACGGCCCGCAGGGCCAGTGGCTGATCGACGAGGCCGTGACCGAGGCGATCCGGTTCCGGCAGGCCGTGGTCCGCACCGGGCGCCGCATCGCCGCCGCCGGGGACCGGCCGGGCTGGTTCTTCGGGGTGTGGCAGCCCGAGTCGGTCACCGATCCGGCGACCGGGGCGCGCGTCGCGTTCGCGGACGCACCGCAGTCCCTGCTGAGCCGCCAGCCGTCCTGCTGGCACCTGGAGCCGGGTGCCGACTGGCACGGCTTCGCCGGGCTCGGCGAGGGCTACTGCATGCTGGACCCGGTCAAGGTCACCCTGACCTGCCCCGGGGTGACGGCCACCGGTGAGACCGGCGACTGGGGCATCCCCGCGCGGATCCTCACCGCCTACCTGGCGGCGCGCGGGATCGTCGTGGAGAAGACCGACAGCTACACCACGCTGATCCTGTTCTCCATGGGCATCACCAAGGGCAAGTGGGGCACCCTGATGGACGCCCTCATGGACTTCAAGGCCCTCCACGACGCGGACGCCCCGCTGGACCGGGTCCTTCCGGAGCTGGTCGAGCGGTTCCCACGCCGCTACGGCCACACCACCCTCGGCGCCCTGTGCCGCGAGATGCACGAGCACCTGACCCGCGCCGAGCTGATCGACGCCCTCGACGCGGCCTTCCAGGAGCTCCCGGAGCCGGTGGCCCCGCCGCGCCACTGCTACCAGTTGCTGATCCGGGGCGGCACGGAGCGCGTACGGCTGGCCGAGGCGGCCGGGCGGGTGGCCGCCGCGATGGTGACCGTGACCCCGCCGGGGATCCCCGTACTGATGCCCGGGGAGTCCACCGGCGCTCCTGACGGGCCGCTGCTGCGGTACCTGCGCGCCCTGGAGGCCTTCGACCGGGCCTTCCCGGGCTTCCACAGCGAGGCCCACGGGGTCACCGTGGATCCGGAGAACGGCGACTACCTGATCGAATGCGTCCGCACGGGCCGCGACGGGGCGCCGGGCACCGGCTCAGCCGTTCAGTGACGTCATGAGCTCGGGTGCGTACCGGTCCCCCGAGACCACGCCGTACGGCGCGACGGCGTCGATGGAGGCCAGGTCGGAGTCGGTGAGCGTGACCGCGGTCGCGGCGACGTTCTCCTCCAGGTAGCGGCGGCGCTTGGTCCCGGGGATCGGCACGGCGCCCTTGCGCAGGGTCCAGGCCAGCGCGAGCTGCGAGGGGGTGACCCCCTTCTCCGCGGCGAGGTGGCGGACCCGGTCGACGACGGCCAGGTTGCGGTCGAAGTTCTCGCCCTGGAATCGGGGGTCCGTGCGGCGGAAGTCGTCGTCGGCGAAGTCGTCCGAGCTGGTCACGGCTCCGGAGAGGAAGCCGCGGCCGAGCGGGGAGTAGGCGACGAGACCGATCCCGAGCTCGCGCAGGGTGTCCAGCACGCCGTCGTGCTCGATGCCGCGCTCGAAGAGGCTGTACTCGGTCTGTACGGCGGCCAGCGGGTGGACGGCGTGGGCGCGGGCGATGGTGGTCGCGGCGGCCTCGCAGATCCCGATGTGGCCGACCTTGCCGGCGGCGACGAGCTCGGCCATGGCGCCGACGCTCTCCTCGATCGGCACGTTCGGGTCGACGCGGTGGAGGTAGTACAGGTCGATGTGGTCGGTGCCGAGGTGGCGCAGGGAGCGGTCGGCGGAGCGGCGGATGTACTCGGGGGTGGCGTTGTGGCCCAGGAAGGCCCCCTCGTCGGTGAACTCGACGCCGGTCTTCGTGGCGATGACGGCGGCGTCGCGGCGGCCGGCGAGGGCCTTGCCGAGGAGCTGCTCGTTGCGGAAGGGGCCGTAGCCCTCGGCGGTGTCGAGCAGGGTCACGCCCAGTTCGAGGGCGCGGTCGATGGTGGCGAGGGACTCGGTCTCGTCGGTGGCTCCGTAGTGGGCGCTCATGCCCATGAGGCCGAGGCCTTCGGCGCCGACCTTCAGTCCTTGGCCGCCCAGTGCGCGGATCTCCATGGTGTCCTCCGTGGGGTGGTGGATTAGTAAGTAACTAACTGGATAGTTCGAGTCTGCGCCCAAGGTGCGACGGATGTCAATAACTAGATAGTTACTTGCTAGGCTGCCCGCCATGGCACGGGATTCCAGCGCAACGAAGGCACGGCTGCTCGACGCGGCCTTCTGCGAGTTCGCCGCGTACGGCATCGCGGGGGCGCGCGTCGACCGCATCGCGGAGACCGCCCAGGCGAACAAGCGGCTCATCTACGTCTACTACGGAAACAAGGAGCAGCTGTTCGACGCCGTGCTCCAGCGGGCGCTGGAGACGGGCTCGGAGTCGGTGCCCTTCGACGCGCGCGACCTGCCCGGGTACGTGGGGGCGGTCTTCGACCATCTCGTGGCGCGACCGGACCTGATGCGGCTGGTGCAGTGGAAGCAGCTGGAGCGGCCGGGCACCACCGACGCCGAGGCGGAGTCCTACCGGGGCAAGATCGCGGCGGTGGAGCGGGCACAGGAGGCGGGACTGATCGACCCGGGGCTCGATCCGGCGGACCTGCTCGCGCTGGTGATGGGCCTGGCGCAGGCGTGGACGGGCACGGTGGACGGCGCGGCGGCGGGCGGCCCGGGCGCCGCCTGGCCCCCGGAGCGGCTGGCCCGCCACCGCGAGACGGTGGTCGAATCCGTCCGCCGCCTGATCCGGCCACCGCGACCGGCGGGCTAGGCCCTGTCCGAGCGATCTTCGCGGGCCCGCGGTGCCTGGCCCCACTACGGCACCTGCCCGAATCCGACCGGTCACGGACACAGCGATGAGTTTTCCCGGCGCGCAGAGTCTCACCACTGTTACCGACCACACAGGAGGAACAGGTGGCTCAGCTACTGAGAGTCCAGAACTTCAACGTCTCGAGTGACGGAATCGGCGCCGGTGAGGACCAGAGCCTCGAGAGGCCGTTCGGCCACGCCGATCCCGAGAGGCTGTTCGCCTGGGCCGGCGCCACGGCGAGCTGGCCCATGCGCACCGACCCCGGGGGGAGCCGGGGCCTCGACGACTACTTCACGCGGGACTACGCACGCAACATCGGCGCCGAGATCATGGGCCGCAACAAGTTCGGACCCCAGCGCGGGCCCTGGCACGATCATGAGTGGCAGGGCTGGTGGGGGGACGAGCCCCCGTTCCGCACCCCGGTGTTCGTCATGACCCACCACTTGCGTCCTTCGTTCACCCTCTCCGACACCACCTTCCACTTCGTCGACGGCGACCCTGCCACGGTCCTCGAGCAGGCACGGGAGGCCGCGCAGGGCAAGGACGTCCGTCTCGGCGGCGGAACCACCACCATCCGGCAGTTCCTCGACGCCGACCTCATCGACACCCTGCACGTGGTGGTCTCGCCGATGACGCTCGGGTCCGGAGTGCGGCTCTGGGAGTCACCTGATGAGCTGCTCGACCGGTTCCACCTGGACGTCGTGCCCAGCCCGAGCGGCGTGACGCACCACCTGTTCTGGCGAAAGTGACGCGTGGCTGCGGGCGAGTTGCCGATACAGGCCGTGGTACTCGTCCGCAGCTACCGAACGACGCCACCACGCCCCCTGACACCACGCCGGATCAGGAGTCACACCGAACGTGGTGACCTCACCGTGCTCCGTTCGAGTGCCGTCGGCGACGGCTGGAGTTGATCGGAACCCCAGCTCGGAAGGTTTCTTCAGCACCTTCCGCACCAGCCGTGCGTGCTCTGCCCGGGTGAGCGGTTCGGGATCATGCGGCGCATGGCGTCAACGACACGAAACAGGCATCCGTGGTTCAAGCGCACGATCACTGCCCGCGCGTCGGCCGGAGCCGTGCTGTGATCCCGGCGCAGGCTGCACGGCCCGGACGGAACGTGCGCGTCGTGGTCGTCGGAGCCGGGTTCTCCGGTATCGGCGCCGCCATCCGGCTGCGTCAGGCAGGGCACCGCGATGTCCTCATCCTGGAGAAGGCATCCCAACTCGGCGGGACATGGAGGGAGAACACCTACCCGGGCTGTGCCTGCGATGTGCCCTCGACGCTCTACAGCTACTCGTTCACCCCGGGCGCCGCCTGGAGCAGGGTCTTCGCCGGACAGCGGGAGATCCATGCGTACCTGCGGACGACGGCCGAACAGCACGGGCTCGGCGATGTCCTGCGCTGTGGGGTGCACGTGCGCGAAGCCCGGTGGGATCCGGCGGCCGGGCGTTGGCTGCTGGAGACCAGCGACGGGCCCTACAGCGCCGCCGTACTGGTCCTGGCCACCGGGCCGTGGCATGTTCCGCGCCGCCTCGACGTCCCCGGGATCGAGGAGTTCGCCGGGCCCGTGCTCCACACTGCCCGGTGGGACGGCAGCGTCGACCTGGCCGGGCGGCGCGTGACCGTGGTGGGGAGCGGCGCCTCCGCCGTCCAGGTCGTCCCGGCCATCGAGGCCCGGGCGGCAGCCGTGCACCTCTTCCAGCGGACCGCCCCGTGGGTGCTGCCCAAGCCCGACCTGCCGGTACCGGCGGCGTTCAACTGGGGCCTGGACCGCTTACCCGGTGCCCGCCGCGCCTTGCGCGCCGGGCAGTACACGCTGCAGGAGGGCTTCGGATTCGCCTTTCGTCACCCGCAGGTCGCCCGCCTCGTCGAGGCGGGGGCCCGTGCACACCTGCGGCTCGCGGTCCATGACCGGGGCCTGCGCCAGGCGCTCACGCCGGACTACCGGCTGGGCTGCAAGCGTCTCCTCACCTCCAGCACCTACTACCGGGCCCTGGCTCAGCCGCATGTCCGCCTGCACCCCACCGCCGTGACCGCCGTACGCGGGAACGAGGTCATCGGCGCCGACGGCAGCACGGCCCCGACCGACGTCCTCATCACGGCCACCGGATTCCGCGTCGGTGAGCCGCCGCTGGCCGGCAGTCTGTACGGCACGGACGGCCGGACGCTGCACGAGACCTGGGGCGGCGAACCGCAGGCGTACCTGGGGACCACCGTCAGCGGATTCCCCAACCTCTTCCTGCTTCTGGGGCCGAATCTGCTCGGCGGCTCCACCTCGGCGATCACGGTCCTGGAAGCCCAGCTGACGTACCTCACCACCGCCCTGGCCCACCTCGACCGCGGCGGCCACCGTGCCCTGGACGTCCGGCCGGACACGCAGGCCGCGCACAACACGGCGGTGCAGGAGGCGCTGCGGACCACCGTCTACAACTCCGGCGGCTGCACGAGCTACTACTTCAGCCCCAGCGGGCGGAACACCTTCGCCTGGCCGTGGTCCACCGGGCGGCTGGTGCGCCGCCTGAACCGCTTCGACCCCAGTTCCTACACCTGGTACGCATCACCGGCCCGGCCCGCCCCCCTGCCCGCCCAGGCGAGGCCGCGGCACGACGACCGTACGGTGCCCACGAAGGGAGAGCAGCCATGACCCGGCCCCCGAAAGCGCGACCCTACGACCGGGAGCTCCACCGGCACTTGCCCCCGGGTGGCGACCTCGATCCGGTCACCGCTCCCACCGGCTGGTAGCCCGCTTCGGCAGGGACCTGCGGCGCGGACAGGTGACACCGGTGACCTACATGTCGTACGAGTACGCGCTGTTCAGGACGGACAGCGGACAGGTCGGCATGGTCGAAAGCCAGTGCTGCCACATGGGGGCGCATCTGGCCCGCGGCGGATACGTCCGGAAGGAAAGCCTGACCTGCGGCTTCCACGCCTGGGAATTCGACATCAGCGGCCGCTGCGTGAAGATCCCCGGCGGCTGCCGCATCCCGTCGCGGGCCGTCCAGCGCAGCCTGACCGTGGTGGAACACAGCGGATGCATCTGGTTCTGGCACGGGCCGGGCCCGGCACAGCCGTTCACCGAACTCGACCACGCCCAGGACCACCGCCGCTACCTGCACGTCTCCGGTGAGGTGCACGTGTGCCACTCGGACCTGCTGACCGTCAGCGAGCACGTCACCGACGTGGCGCACTGGCCCTGCGCGCACGGGGCGCCGGGGCCGATGAAGTACGTTCCCCTGCGGGACGAAGGCCGCCACTTCGCCTTCATGATCCAGCCCGTCGATCCGAACGTCACCCGAGTCCAGCGCTTCCGCCCCTACGCCCGGGTCACGATGGCGAGCCCGACACTGGCCCTGGTCACCGCCCAATCACAGCCCGAGCAGGACACCCGGCCACCACTGCTGACCGTGATCGCCGCCGTGAGTCCGGTGGGACCCGGGCTGACGATCGCGATGTGGGCCATCGTCGTACGCAAGCTCGGACCGGACTGGCTCCTGTGGCCGGTCAACCGGCTGTGGGCGGCGTTCCTGCGGCGCCTGGTGCGGCGCAACGCCGCATCGGACGTGGATGTCCTGCGGTGGCGGCGGCCCGTGGCAAAGGACCTGTGGTCAGCGGCAGACGGCCCCTCGGTGCGCGCGTACCGAAGCTTCTACCGGCGCAACCTTCCACCGGACGAGGGAGGAGTCGGGGCTGACGAGAGCGGCCGGCCGGCTCGGTCGGCCCGGTCGGCAATCCCTCAAGGGCGCCGCGCCGAGCGGGTCGAGGACCACGCGGTGGAGCTCCGCCCGCACCCGAGCGGCAACTCCCGTCCGTGAAGCGAGGTTCGGTACAGCACACACGGGCGAAGCGGCCCTTCGGGCACGCTCGGATCCTCGAAGTCGTCAGCCGCGTCCCGGGTCATGCCGATCCGGCGCATCACCGCCTGGGAACGCACGTTGCCGACGGTCGTCGACGCGACGACCTCCGGCAGCCCGAGGGTCTCGAACCCGAACGCCAGGCAGGCCAAGGCGGCCTCGGTGGCGTAACCGTGACCCCACGCCGAACGCATCAACCGCCACCCGATGTCCACCCCTGCGAACGGCATGTTCTCGTCGACCTCGTCCAAGCCGGCACGGCCGATGAACTCGCCGGTCTCCCGTGCTTCCAGCGCCCACCACCCAAATCCTCGGTGGTCGAACTCGGCTTGCATGGATGCCACCTCGGCATAGCTCTGCTCACGCCTCAGCAGGCCCCCGAGGTGCTCTCGGACTTCGGGATCGGCGTTCATCGCCGCCCACGGCTCGAGATCGGACTCCCGCCACGGACGGAGCAGGAGACGGTCGGTACGCAGTTCAGGCATGACGCCCAGCCAACACACTCCAGATCAGGGTGTCGATCGGTTTACCGCGCCGCGAGCGCGTGGGGCCACGCCCCGCCCGCGAGCGTGCGCTGCGCTCCAATAGCCCACCTCGGCGGACGGCTTGCCGGATGCGACTTCCTTGAGGACCACGTTCCGGACCAACTGCCCCTGAAGTGAATCGGGTTGAGCGTCAAGGACGGCGAAGCCGAATCGGTCTCCTGCCGCCCAACCATGCTGCTGGGCTTGCACCCACCGCGCCCCGTCGGCTTCGTTTTCCACGGAAAAGCCGGTCCAATGCCGCAACAGAGCGGGATCCCGGCACACCTCGACCAGTGCGGCAGCGTCCTGCATGCACCAGGGTCGGAGAATGAGAGCGGGTGCGGACGGCGTCGCGTCCGCCCGTAGTTCCACGGCAGCGTTGACCAACTGACTACCTCTGCCCCCTGACGCGCAAAGCCTGGATGGACCACTCGAACACCGGCGCCAGACTCTCCGGGGCCGGCCAGCCGTTGATCTCTGCTAGGAGCTGAAAGTACCGCTCTCTCCGGGGGTCGTTCATGCCCTCCAGGCGGGTCAGCAGCCGACGGCGATGTCCGACGTCGTCCGGACGGCCGAGGACGTGAGCGTGGTGAGCCGTGAGCGCCTCGACTATCGCATCGGCTTGGGGAGAAGCCGGTTCGATGCCGGCCGTCAGGGCTGGGCCCACGTGGTCACGGACGGTCGCGGCAAGGTCCCGGTGCAGCCGCGTGCCGTCCCGCTGGGCGTGGTCGACCGCTTCCTCCTCGGCAAGCCGGCGTACGGCGGCTTGGAAATCCGGGTCCTGGGACAGCTCGGCCCATTCCACCCACGCGTGGATCTGCTCGGCCTCGGGATGGGCGGGCAGTTCGGGGGTCATGGACCGCCTGATCCCCGCGAATACGGTGTCGGCGCCGAGGCCGCCGAAGACCGCGTCGAGGAAGTCGCCGATCAGACGCCGCCGTTGGTCCTCGGAGAGGCGGGCCAGTTTGTGCATGAGATCCGTCTCCTCAGGGGTGGAGCCGCGTTCGGCCACCGCCGTCAGTACCGCGCGCCGCAGGCGCAGGGTGCTGATCTGGAGCGCGAGTGCTTCCGCATGCACCGCGGCGACCTCGGGAAGTGAGATCTCCCGGTCCATCACCTTCCGGATCGTGGGAAGGTCCAGTCCCAGGTCGCGCAGGGTCCTCACGAGGTCCAAGCGTGCGACGGCGTCGACGGTGTAGAGGCGGTAGCCGGCCGGGCTGCGGTCAGTCGGCGTCACGATTCCGCGATCCGAGTAGAACCGGATGGTCTTGACCGTGAAGCCGGTCCGCCGGGCCAGTTCACCGATCGAATAGAGCGTGTCGTCGTCCATGCCCCCAGCTTCTCGTCTCCCCCTACTGGAGACTCAAGTCGCTTCTGCTGCACGGCAGTCGCGGATGTCGTCGACACGTCCGGAGATCGGGCTCCGTCGGCGCTTCTGCCTAAGGTGGAAGCATGAACGAGATAGCGATCGTGGCCGACCAGGGCGAGTGGCGAGACGGGTTCGAGGAGCGGGTGCTGGCCGGGTACCGGGCTGCGGGGTGCTCGGAGCCCCTGGCCCGGGCCCTCCTGGAGTGGGCGGTGAAGGGAATCGACGACTGGACGGTGGCCACGGACGGCACCGGGTGGATCGCGGTCGGAGTGACGGAGGAGAACGGGGCGACCGTGGGTCGGATCCACGACCTGACGGTCCCGGGCGGGCGCGAGTGGGCCGAGCGGTGGTGCGCCGAGCACGGCGCGCAGCGGGTGGAGGTCCGGCTCACCGGCGGAGCGGGGGTGTTCGCCGACTACGCGGTAGTGAGACAGAACCGGATGTGCGCCGTGGCCGAGCAGCCCGAGCTGCCGACGGGCCTGACGGTACGTCGGCTCACCGAGGAGGAGTACCCGGGCTGGTACGCCGGTCAGGAGGCGGCGTACATCGCGGACATCGTCCGGGCCGGAGCTCTGACCCCGGAGCAGGCCAAGGCGAAGTCCGACCAGGACTTCGCCCGCCACCTCCCGCAGGGATACCTCACCCCGGGTCACGCCTTCTACGCGATGGAGGCCGACGGCCAGGTGGTCGGCACCGGCTGGGTCAACCACGGCTTCCTGCCGGGCGTGACCTTCGGCTTTTCGCTGGACGTGCACAAGGAGCACCGCGGCAAGGGATACGGCCGGGCCGCGATGACCGTCGGCGCGTGGGCCACCCGGCAGGGCGGCGACGAGGCGATGATGCTCAACGTCTTCGGCGGCAACGAGGTCGCGATGAGCCTGTACGACAGCACTGGCTTCGCCGTGCTGGACCAGTACCGCTCGATCGACCTAGTGCTGTAGCGGGCAAGTCGTCGGCTCGGGTGGTCGGGCTGCTGTGCGTAGCGGTCTGACCTGGCGGCCTGACCTCGGCGGACGAGGCCGTCGCCGGGCGGGCCGTGCTCGTGAACTGGTGGCACCACGCCACCGCACCAGGCCAACTCCCGTGCATCACACAGGAATTGTCGTGCCGATCAAGGTTTCGCATGCGGTGTTCCTGGCGAAGAACTTCAACCATGGGCTTATCACCGGTTGCCGGTCATCCTGCTGTCGCTGTCTTCCGTGAGCCCCGAGGCGGGCGCCCCGTCCCGGAGCTGGGCCCACGGGTCGATGCCGAGGCGAAGCGGGCCGCGCGCGTCCTGGACGGGGTGGCGACCCATGCCGGGCCCGTCGAGCGGACCCTCGCGCTGCGGCAGGCCGCCGTGGTCGCCGGTGAGTTGGTGGCCTCGCTGTCGGCTCTGGCTCCGGCCGTGGCCGGTGAGGGACTGCCTGCGGAGTCGACCAGTCAGTCGTACTTCCGGGTCCGTGAGGAGGAACTGTCGGATCAGCAGGCCGCCCTGCACGGTGCCCTGGTCGTCCACCGCGGTCTGGAAGACCTGTGTGATGCTCCCCTGTCAGGTGCCGACCTGGCCCTGGAGGTCGCCGGCATGCGGCAGTCGGTGCTCGACCTCATGGGCGCAGCGCCGGACGGCGAGCCCGACGACGTACCGCCGGTGGCCGTCCCCGAGCCCACCGCCGGGGCATCGCTGGAGAGTGTGTGGAGCGCTCGGTGGCTCATCGGCCACCAGGTTCACGTCCTGTTCAACGTCTGCGCCGCGGTGGCCGTGGCCGACGCCACCCGCCACCTCCGGCACGGCGCCCGCGAGGCCGCGCTGCTGCGGCTGGCGGACGCGACGGTGTACGTACGCGGTTTCCCGGCGGCCATGACCCACGCCAGTACGATCCCGGCCGATTACTACATGGCGGCGATACGCCACACCATGGCGCCCCCGTCGGTGGACATCCCGTTGAGCGGGCGCCAGCACCGCGGATACAAGCTGTTCCGGGCGGCGATGAAGGACCTGCTGTCCGTGGTTCCCGACTCCTACGAGCACGTGGCGGCCCGCGCCCCCGAGCTGGCCGAGGCACGGGGAGCGCTCCTGGAAGCCGACATCGTGGACGGTGAACGGCACGTCACCCTCGCGTACTCGATGGTGCATCTGCGTCGCTCGATCGCTCAGAAACCCGAGGGTCCCGACAACGCCGTCGCCGAGCTTCGGCTCATGCGCCATCGCCGCGCGGCCCAGTACGCCTCCCTGATCCGATTCGGGGACCACTACGTCGCCGACGCCGTGGCCGGGCTGCGCCACTCGTGAGTCCGCGCGTCCGCCGCCCACACCCCCGGCAGGAGACCCTGATGCCCGAGACGACGCCCGACACCCCCCGAAGCACCGCAGTCGCCGCCGACCGGGAACTGGACCCGGCCGATACCGACGCCTGCGAGCGGCTCGCCCGCGCCCTGTGCAGCGACGGGAACGAGCAGGTCGACAACCCCGAGTGGGTGGCACGGGCCCGGGACGCCTGGGACGACCTTCCGCTGCTGCTGCGTCGTGGGATACGCCGTTTCCGACGGCATTCCGGCCCGCACGGCACCTTGGTGATCGGCGGCCTGCCCGTTGATCAGGCGGCCCTGCCCGCGACACCGGCCGTGGCCGGCTCGGTCCAGCGCCAGGCCTCCGTCTCGGCCGCGGTGCTCACCATGGTGGCCTGTGGGCTCGGTGATCCTCTCGCCTACCTGGCGGAGAAGTCCGGCGCCCTCGTGCAGGACGTCGTGCCCGTGCCCGGGCAGGAGGCCTTCCACGGCAACGCCGGGTCGGTGCCGCTGTCCTTCCACACCGAGAACGGCTTCCACCCCCATCCACCCGACTACGTGGTCTTCCTGTGCCTGCGCGCCGACCACGACCTGATCGCCGGCATGCGCGTCGCCGGAATCCGTGAGGCACTGCCGCTGCTCACCCCCGCCAGCCGCCAGGCCCTGTTCGCACCGGAGTTCATCACCACGCCACCGCCCTCCTTCGGCCCCGCCTCCGACTCGGGTGGGTCCGATGTCAGGCCCCGACCGGTGCTGTCGGGAGCAGTCGAGGATCCCGACATTCGCATGGCCCAGCTCGTCACCACCCCGCTCACCCCGCGGGCCGCTGCGGCACTGGCCGAATTCGGCCGCGCCTGCGAGGCGACCGCCCGCACCCTGCGCTTGACCCCCGGCGACCTCGTCGTCATCGACAACCGCGTCACCGTGCACGGCCGCACCGCCTTCCACCCCCGGTACGACGGAGCGGACCGCTGGCTGCAACGCACCTACGTCACCACCGACCTGCGCCGCTCCCGCGACCACCGCCCCCACGACGGCCACGTACTCGCCCGCTGACGGCACGCAAGGAAGGAGTCGTTCGCGCATGCCCCCCGGCTGTCTCCGCGGAACTGCGCACGGCGGGGCCGGTCCGAACGGTCCTCACTGCTCCAGGCGGGAAAGATCCGGAGCCCGCGCGCCGGCCGCTTCAGGGATCGCCTGCGTGATCGACCGCAGTTGCTCGGTGGAAGGCCGAACGGTTGCGGCCCCGGCGTTCTCCTCTACGTGGACGCGCCTTCGCATGCCGGGCAGCGGGATGACGGCCGTGCCGGCGTCGCCTTGGGCGAGCAACCAGGCCAGGGCCAGCTGGGCCACGGTGCAGCCGATCTCCTCCCCGATCGCCTTCACCCTCTGCACCAGGCCGAGGTTGGCCGCCAGGTGCGGCCCGCTGAAGCGCGGCTGCTCACGCCGGACGTCACCGGCCGCGCGGCCAGCCCGTACGCCGTCGGGAGGTGCGGGGCCTGCGCCCGGACGGCAGGGGTGGGGCAAGGGCGAAGACCACGGTGATGTGCGCGCCTCCCTCGGGGCCGCGGGCGATCCGCATCGAGCCGCCGGTGACGGCCGCGGCCCTCCGCGCGATGTCGAGACCGAGCCCCGAGGAACCGGTACTGCTCCCGCGGGAGAGGGCCCGGTCCGGTTCCGGGATGCCCGGACCGGCGTCCTCCACCACCAGTTCCACGGCCTGCGCGGTGCGGACGACGCGAACGCCGAACGGGGTCCCGGCCGGGGTGTGGCGGAAGACGTTGCCGATGAGCGCGTCCACCACGGCGGCGATGTCGTCGTCGGAGAGGCTGACGGCCGAGGGCTCCTGGGTGACGTCGAGGGAGCAGGGCCGGCTCTGCTGCTCTGCCAGGACCGCCCAGAAGGCGGTGCGGCGGCGGACGACGTCGGCCGCCTCGCAGCGGGGGCCGGACGATCCCGCGCCGGTGGCGTGGTGACCCGTACCCGCTTCCGTACCGAGCATGCCCTGGCCCATCGGCCCCACGGCCAGCGGGGTGCGCGCCGCGGTGATGATGGCCTGGAGTTCCGCCTCCAGTTCGCCCACCGCCGCCTCGACCCTGGCCGACTCCGGTGAGCCCGCCATGCGCTCGGATGCCAGGTGCAGGGCGGTCAGCGGGGTCCGCAGCCGGTGGGAAAGGTCGGCGACCAGTTCGCGTTCGACGGCGAGCAGCTCGGTCATCCGGTGGGCCATGGCGTTGAAGGCGATGCCTGCGTCGCGCAGTTCCTTGGGACCCATGGGGTCCACGCGGGCGTCCAGGTTGCCCTCGCCCAGCGCGTGGGAAGCGTGGGCGAGTCTCCTGGAGGACCTGACGACCTTCGCGCCGAGGCGGTCGGCCACCAGCACCGAACCGCCGATCAGGCCCACCGCGAGCAGGAACATGACCGCCCAGGAGGCCTTGACGCCGCGGGTCAGCTCCTCCTCGGGGACGAAGTTCTCGATGACGGCGACCTGGTCGCCGGGCAGCACCACCGGCTGCAGGCATATCCAGCCGCTGGGTATCTGCTGGGAGATGGACTCGCGTCCGTGCTGTGCCCGTTCGAGCAGTGCCGCGGGTGCTCGGGAGCGGCCGAGGGCAGGGGCGTCCGGCAGGTGGACGACCAGGTGCTCGGTCGCGTCCAGACTGGCGGCGGATTCCCGCAGGGCGGAGGGATCCGTGGTCAACGTCAGTACGGGGGCCAGCGCGGCGGCCCGCTGCTCGGCCGCGGTGACGCTCTGCTCCTTGACGAGCGACATCACCAGCGCGGCCAGCGGTATGAGGAAGGAGAGGGCGACCATGGACGTCACGGCGAGCGCCACTCCGGCCAGTGAGCGTCTCAACGCGGCGCCACCAGTTTGATGCCGACGCCGCGGACGGTCAGCAGGTAGCGCGGGGCCGCCGCGCGTTCGCCGAGCTTGCGGCGCAGGGACGACAGGTGCACGTCGACGGTCTGGTCGTCCACGTACGGCTCGCGCCAGACCTCGGTCAGCAGCCGGCGTTTGGAGACGACCTGGCCGGCGTGGTGGGCGAGGAAGGCGAGGAGGTCGAACTCCCGGCGGGTGAGGTGGAGCTCCCGGCCGGCCAGGTACGCGGTGCGCGCGCCGGGGTCCACGGCCAGCTCGCCCACGGTGGTGGCGCGCAGCGGTTCGGCTGCCGGCGCCGGCCGCGAACCCTGAGCGGCATGCGCGGAGTGTGCGGCATGGGCGGGGGGAAGGTGGCTGGTGCGCCGCAGGACGGCGGAGAGGCGTGCGATGAGTTGTCCCCCTGAGAAGGGCTTGACCAGGTAGTCGTCGGCGCCCGCGTTCAGGAGCTTGATGATTTCCGTCTCGTCGTCGCGGGCGGTGGCCACCAGTACGGGAACGGAGGAAATGCCCCGGATCATTCGCAGTGCGTCTCCTCCGTCCAAATCGGGCAGCCCCAGGTCGAGGACGACCGCGTCGACGGGTGTCTGGGTGACCTCGCGCAGGGCGCCGAACCCGTCACCCACGCTGCGTACGGCATACCCGTGCTCCGCCAGGACCTCGATCAGTGACTGGCGGATGCTGGGGTCGTCTTCCACGACCAGGACGCTGGGCATGGGCACACCTTAGGTGAACGCCCGTTCCTAGTGGACACCGAAGGCCGGGCCGTCGTCGGTGACGCGCAGGTGCACGGGGCGGTCGGAGACCGGGATGGTGCAGCCCTCCTGCGAACTGCAGCTCGCGTACCCGAGCAGGACCGTCGCGTCCCCGTTGCCATCGGCGCGGATGGGCAGCGTGGTGGTGACCGGGCCGTCCGGGTAGACCGGGAGCGGGGCGTCGACACCGGGCACGCTGATCGTCCGTACGTCGGCGGCGGCCGTCAGTCTCCCGTCCGCCCGCAGGACCCCGGTGACGCTCACCGCGGTCGGTCTGCCCACGCCCTCGATCCCGGTGGGTGGCAGATCGGTGCTGTAGAGGTGGAAGCCCTTCTCGGGGGTGAAGACCGCGGTCAGGGTGCCCTGCGGGGCATGCCAGTCGGACACCGAGAGCGTGACGGTGACCCCGTTCTCGGTGAAGCTCGTCGTGGGTGCGGCCACGCCGCCCTTGGCGGCGGGCTGCTCGCCGCATGCCGAGAGCGCGGCCAAAGTCAGCAGGGTGGCCGCGATCCCGGCCTTCCGGGAATGCCGCACATCCATGGAAACGTTCACCTGTGCCTCTGTATCAGGGGAAAGGACGGGGAAGAGAGAGGAGGGGGCCAATACCGGCCCTAGGCCGTCTCTTTCGGATCTTGTCGGGCCCGCGACGCCTGGCACCGCACCTGGCCGCGTTGTCGGGGCGCCCGAGTACGTCCAGTACGCGGCA
>NZ_JBVIFS010000045.1:31861-45397 GCF_055571215.1 Streptomyces sp. NPDC030995 | reverse complement strand
GCATCCACAACGCCCTCATGAACACCGAAGGCACCGCCGGCCTCAACATCCACGCCACCACCGCCTACGGCGACATCACCGCCCGCAGCCTCTGACGTGACCCAGGGACAACTTCACGTAATTCCCCAGGCCCTGGCCCGGGCAGGGGGTTACGTTGGCCAGCGTGAACCTGCTGGGGTGGAGCTATCGATATGTGGGACCGCTTGATCTGCGGGCCCTTGTCCGGCCTGAGGCTGAGGGCCGAAGGATCCACTCAGCGGCGGACTTCGACGACTGGGCTTCGGCTCTGGCAGCGGTGGAGCTGGCCGAGCCTTTCACGTTCGTCATCGACTCGGCGGGTGTGCTGCGGCTCGCGCCGCGCCGGAGCGAGCACGTGGTGTGTGCTGGCGGTGGCCCTGTTCTGGGTGCCGGGGAGATGAGCTTCCGTGAGGAGTCCGGGAAGTGGGTGGTCGGTGAGGTGAGTAACCAGTCGACCGGATACTGCCCGGACATCAGCTCGTGGCCGGCCGTCGTAAAGGCGCTGGACGCAGTCGGTATCGAGCACCCTCCCGCACCCACGAGGCGGTGTTCCGGCGCTGCCCCGCCTGCGGTCAGCTGAACATCGTTCGGGATGAGGACTTCATCTGCGTCTTCTGCGATGAGGAACTGTCGCGGGAATGGAACGTGGACGAGTCGGGGCGTTAGTGGATCGGGGGTTTGGAGGGGGCATTCCCGCCCGCGGGACGCCTGCATGTAGAGCGCGAGCTCGGGCCTGGTGCCGCCCGCACCGGACGCCGAGCTCATGGACCGGCTCGAGAAGGCGGCCCGCCGCCTCGCCGCTCTGCCCGACGCCGGGCTGCCGCGGCCACCGGCCCGAGCTGTCCGCGACGATGCCCGCTACATCCTGGGCGAGGCCTGGCGCATCACGCCCGAAGGCCCGCTCGCCGCCCTGCCGGCCATGCTCAAGTACGGCGTCGGCGCGGCCCCCGCCTGCTACGCCGCGAGCCTGGGCGTCCACCAGCGCAGCGCGGCGATTGGCTGGCCGCACGCTGCCCTGTCCCCGAGCCGTCCTTCTCCGACTTCACCGGCTGGCTCGGCAACCTGACCACTGACGAGATCACCGCCATCACCACCCCCAGCGTCGCGGCCCTGCTCATCCGCAGCGCCGAGCGGCGCAGCCCCCGCACCGTCCAGAAGACCATCCTCAGCGGCCGGGGCACGTTCACCACCCCCCTGCGCGGCGTCCGGCATACCTACAGCGACGGGTACCTCGCCGGGCTGCCAGCGGGAACCGTCCTCGACCTCGTCCGCGACCACGACAACCCGATGGACCCCAACGCCATCCGGGTCGAGCACAACGGGCTCCATCTCGGCTGGATCGCCAAGGGCACCGCCCGGCCGCTCGCTCTGGCCCTCGACGACCGGCCCGCCCCCGGGGTCACGGCCGTCCTGCACACCGACACCCGGGCCCTCGCCGACACCGCGGGCACCGACCAGCTGGCTGGCCACGACCAGGTCGAGCTCACCATCACCATCAGCCCGAGGGCATAACCGGTCTCAGTACGTCTCCCCGCTGCGGTCCCCGCGACGGGGACGTGCCGGATCGGTCCCGATCTCGACCCGCCCCCGGCGCCCCCGCAGACCTGCGTGCGCTGAACCCAGGTCGTCAAACAGAGGCTGGCCCTGGTCGTCGAGGAGGTGCCGCCGGGTGTTGCGTGTGAAGTGCGCGCGGCTCTAGTCGCGGTACTTGGCCTGCGCCCGGCCCCGTCCCTCTACGACGCAGGGAATTGCTGGGCGCCCCAGATTGTGGTTGCCGAGCGGCCCTACCGTGTCGTCACAGCGCACAGGACTCGAGGCTTAGTCGCCGCCGGAGACCCATCCGCCGCCGGGATGCTTGGCTCCCCACGCGCTGCGGCCGCCCCTGTGGTGGTGGCCGCCCATGGACGCTGCGCTCGTGATGAGTCCGAACGCCATGAATCCGATGAACTGGCCGGTGGGGGTGGAGAGGAAGACCAGGGTCCAGAGCAGGACGACCAGCAAGAGGGCGAGGAAGCTGATGGTGAGCAGGACCGTGGCGACGTCGTGGACTCCTTGGTGGGGGTCGGTGCAGTTTCCAGGGGCGTAGGCGTCGTCGCAGATGCCGTACGTGCCGCCGTGGCTGGTGCTCGCGGACAGGCGCGGCCTCGGGCGCTCACTCGCGTACAGCTTCTACTGGGCTCGCCCGGTCTTCAGGTCGTCCTGGTGAGAGTGATTGGCATCCGTGTGGTGCAGATTGGAGCCGGCGAGGCTCGGGGGATTGGGCTTGCTGCGGCGAGTCCACAGGAGAGCCCCTGCCAGCAGCACGGTGCCTCCCAGCAGCCAGGGCAGCGGGCTTGGCGGAAGGACACCGATGATCAAGCCGGTGAGAGCTCCCGTCAGCTGCAGAGCGAGAGACTGGACGGACAACGCGGTGGCGCGGCCCTCACTGGTGACACGGCGGTGCAGGATGTCGTTCTCACTCGGTCCCGCCGCGCCGAGCCCGAGGTAGACCAGGCCGTAGCCGGTAGCAGCGAGGACCATGAAGCCCGCTCCTGTGGATGCTGCGGTGGCGCCGAGCAGAAGCAGACCGCTTGCGCTGGTGCCGAGGCTCACCATGACGGCACGCTCGCCGCTTCCTGCTAGCCGGGCGGTTAGGGGTGCGAGGTGGCTGCCCAGACCCGCGCAGATGAATCCGGCGCAGGCGAGCGCGGCGAAGAGCACCGCCCCCGACTCCGCTGCGCCCGTGAGGGCCGCGGCGCGGCCCGGCGTGAGGAGATCGATCGCGGCCAGGGCGCTACCGGCGGCCCCTGCGCTGAGGAAGACCCGGCGGACCAGCGCTTCGCGGGCACCCAGGCGCAGCCCGCCCGCAACGGTGACCGGAATACCTCGGAGTACGTTGCGCAGGGTGGCCGCCGGCCGGGGCGGTTCGGGCAGAGCACTCAAGACGTACAGCACGAAGGCGACCTCTACCACCGCGCCCAGCAGCAGCGGGACGGAAAGGGGGAGCACCAGCTCGGAGGTGGCTTCGCTCAGCCGGGCGCCGAGGTCGGGGCCGAGTCCGAGCAGCCAGGGAAGGACGCCGCCGAGCAGGGTGCCTGCGGCGAGCGCGGCGGATGTCGCGGAGGAGCCACGGGCCAGGCCGGTCCGCAGTTCGGCGCCGGGGCCGGAGTGTGCGTGGACGGTGTCGACGTACCAGGCTTCGGCGGGGCCGCTGGACAGGGCGCGGCCTGCGCCCATCAGGGCCATGCCCAGGCCGAGCAGCCAGGGGACAGTGCCCAGGCCCTGGAGGGTTAAGGCGGCCAGGTTCAGCAGGCCGGCGGCGGCCAGGACGACGCGGCGTCCCAAAACGTCGGAGAGTCCTCCGGTGGGCAGTTCGAGCGCCGCGGCGGTGAGGGAGTGCGCGGCGAAGAAGCCGGCGATGGCGGCCATGGTCATGCCGCGCTCGGTGAAGAGCAGGATCAGGGGGGCGATGGTCAGTCCCAGCGGGAGCCAGAAGAGAACGCAGACCGTGACGTAGCGGCGGCGTGCGGTGGGTATGTCCAGCGGTCTGGTCATGACGCGTTCTCGGCATCTGCCTCCGCAGGGGCGGAGGTGTCCGGCTCCGCGCCGGGGGCGCGCGGTGCCAGGGGCAGCCCGGCGGTGAGGAGTACGACCTGCGCGGCGCGCGGATCCCCTGCATCGCGGGTGGTCAGCTCGTCCAGCTTCCGGTTGAGTACCTCCCAGAGTTCGGTGAGCGACTCGGGGGTCAGGCAGGGCATCAGGTCGCTGATCCCGGAAGGCTCCAGCCACTCCTGCCCCAGCCGTCCGTTGGCGACGTCGGCCTCATGCCGGACGAGAGAAGCCTCTAGGTGCTCGATCTGGACCCTGCGTGACAATGTGACGTAGGCGCGGCTGCCTGGTGAGGCGTCCATTGCCTTGTTGCTCCAGGAGGTGACGGAGTGCACCGCCTGCCAGCGGCGCTCCCGCCCGTCACGGTGTTCGGCCTCGGCGATGAACGCGTGCTTCGCCAGGACTCGCAGGTGATAGCTGGTGGAAGCGGAGGACTCCCCGGTCCTGACCGCGAGTTCGCTCGCGGTGGCCGGGCCGTCCTGCCGCAGCATCCCGAGCAGCCGGATACGCAGCGGGTGCGTGAGGGCCTTCAGGGCTGCTGCGTCCTGCTCGGGGTCGAGTGCGCGTCTTTTTTCTTCGCTGACCATGACGGGAGGGTAGAGCGACCCGGACACTTTCCAAAAGTATTTTTGCAAAAATTCTTTTGGGAGTTGGCTGGCAGGCCCTGTCACCGGTATCGCGCAGGTGACGAGGCTGGCCAGGCTCACGCGTTCGTACGATCCTCGGCCGGCTCCTCATCGCCCGCCCTACGGGGACCCGGCACGGTCACCGCGGCGAGGTTCAGGCGGGCGTCCATGTCGAGGTTCACCTCTCCGTACGGGCGCACGTGCGACCAGATGATGGTCTGCGGGGGAGTGTCAGTGGAGATTCGTCAGCTGGTTGTCAGCGGTGTAGCGCCAGTGACCTGGTAGTTCACATGGACAGGCAGTGGTGGGCTGGTGCTGACACGAGTGACGAATAGCCATGTCATTCGCACGCCGACCATCAGCTCCCCCGGCCCCGGCAGTCCTGCCCGCGCTCCTCGAATCCGACGCGTACCGGGAGATGTGGGCGGCCGTATGGGCCGCGCACGCGGAAGGGGACCTGCCCACCGCGGTCGCCCTCGCCTACAAGCTGGAGACCGCCATGGCCGGCTGGTTCGGCGAGGACGCCGCCACCATCACGGTGTTGACCGCCCGGGCCTGGCTCACCCTCTGCCAGCGCACCGACTGGTACGGGACCACGGAGCTGCTCATCACGACCGCCCTGCACTGCCAGGCCGCCCGGTACCGCCCCGAGGCCGACACGATCCGTACGGCCCGCAACGCGCATGCCTGCTGGCATCTGCTCCGGAAGGAGTCCCCGGAGAGGGCCGCCGACCTCGCGGGCCGGCTGGCGGACATGCTGGCCATTCTGGGCGAGGACTACCGCCGCGACGACGTCCTCGCCTGGACCGGAGCGGTACCCGCTTCCGGTTGAGTACCTGGTTCTGAACCGCGGTCTGAGGTCTGGCGCGCAGCCTGTCTGTGCGTTCGGCTGCGCTGGTCTGCGGCGGGTGACAAAGCACCTGCAAGATCGTTAGCCGGGTATGAACAAGCAACTCGCTGCCGTAGCCCTCGGCCTCGCCACCGCCCTCGGTGCCCTCTCCACTGCCGTCCCCGCCCACGCTGACGAACCCGCCGTGGTCGACCACGCAGACGGCGAGCGCCAGCAGATCATCCTGCACGACATCAACCGGGACGAGATGCAGACCAATGGTCTCGTCGACATGGTCAGGGAGAAGGTCGTGCACACCCTTGCCGGCGCCCCGAACCTCGGTGCGGGGGCGTTGGGTCCGGCGGGGGAGACCCAGCCCGGCTGGGCCGTCATGGGGGAACAGGGGAAGGAGAAGATCGAAGACGAGTGAGAGAGGCCGCCCTCAGATATGGGGACCCTTGGGGGCAGGGCCCTCCAGGCCGCATTCGCGGCCGTCAACCGCACCCGATGGTCAGGTTCACCAAGGTGCACCTGGGCTCCGATTGCTCTGCCACTGGGCGCTTCGTTCGCGGAACCGTCACTGTGACCGTTCCGCGAACGGGTGGCTCTCGGGTGACTTCCAACCTTTCCTGTCCCGTCTCTCGCAACGTTCTCGCTGTCTCACGTGACCTTGTTGGATTCGCGTCTGGTCTCAGGTGACGTTGTCGCAGTTGGCCGGGGCGGAGACTGATTCTCACTCGATGTTGTCGCTCAGTCGGGTTCGCCCCAGCTCTGCGCTCGCGGGGGCTCCTTCTACTGGCCGTCGAGTTCAGCGAACGCTTCCGCGAACACCTTCGCATCCGACTCGTTCGTCGTGTATCCGCCGGTCCCCCAGCGGGAGACCCGGCAGGTCCACCTCCAGCACCGTGCCCAGGGCGATCCGATAACGCTGCCGCGGGAACGGGGTTTGTGACGGATCTGGTGAGCCATCGCCGCATTTCAGAGGCACACCCGCGCTGTTCTGCCAGCGGCAGAACACCGGCCCGACCGGGCTCGACGATCACTACAGTCCAGTCTCATGACGACGATTACCACGCGCACGGTCGAGTACCCGGCCGACGGCCTAACGATGATCGGGCACCTCGCGCTCCCGGCCGGCGTCGACCTCCGGCCCGCGGTGCTGCTTGGACCAGAAGGCCCGGGGCTCAGCAACGTCGAGCGCCGCCGGGCCGATGCGCTCGCCGAACTGGGATACGTAGCGCTGGCCTTCGACCTCCACGGCGGGCGCTATTTGGGCGACCCCGACGAGATGCTGGCCCGTTGCATGCCGCTGCTCGCCGACCCCGACCGGATGCGGGGCATCGGCCACGCGGCGCTCGACGTGTTGCGCGCCGAACCGCGGACCGACCCCGACCGGATCGCCGCCGTCGGCTACGGCACCGGGGGCGCCATCGGGCTGGAACTCGGGCGCGACGGCGTCAACCTGCGCGCGATCGGGACAGTCAACGCACTGACCACAGGCCGACCGAGCGAGACGGCGCGCATCCGCTGCCCAGTGTGGGCCGGGGTCGGGTCGGAAGACCCGATCATGCCGCCCGCGCAACGGGACGCGTTCACCGCCGAGATGCAGGCCGCGGGCGTCGACTGGCGCCTGGTGGTCTACGGCGGCGCCTTGCACGCCTTCCACCACCCGCCGGTCGACCAGCCCGTGGTCCCCGGCGTCGGCTACCACCCACGGCACGCGCAGCGGGCCTGGCGCGACGTCGTCGACCTGCTCGCCGAGTGCCTGCCCGTGACGGAGTGATCTGGTCAGCAACCGTGATTCCGGGCCGCGAACCAGGCCGGTCGACCGCCACCGACTCCGGTTTGTGGGACATCACCGCAGCGAGTGTGGCAGGGCCCTCGACGAGAACCGCAACAGGGCGGAGACCGGCCGTAGCTGGCGGACCAATCGGGATCTGCCGCCCACGGGCCGGCGTCCCATCGTCGACGTGCTGAAGAAGACGGCGGACGCGCTTCAGGAGACCCTCGACCACCTGGCCCAGGTCATGGACACCACCAGGGCGACGACCGAGCGTTGCGGCAAAGAGGCCGCCAGGGCCACGGCCAAGGACTTCACGACCGGCCTGGACCTGAGGGACGTCACCAAGCTCGCGGTCGGCGCGATCGTCGGCGAAGTCATGCTCTCATTCCGGTCTCACATGGACCAAGCCGCTGTGGATGCAGCCGTCGATAATTATCACCGTGAGTTCGACGCAGCGGCCGACAAGCTGATTAAGCCCGTACCGGAATTGGAAGAGGCGATCCTCAGCGCCCCGACGTACCAGTCCGAGATCGCGCGCGCCCAGGGGTTCGGTGCGCGGTCGCTCAACGAGTTCAAGCAGGAGCACAGCTGGCAGCGCGGCGGCGAGAGCCCCACCCCGTTCATGTACTCGTTCGACCTGGCGGCGAACGAGGACCTCGGGGGCGCGCATACCCTGGACAAGCACGTCGGCAAGACCGACGAACAGCTGTTGCAGCGGCACCGTGACGAAGCCAAGGGATCGGGCAAGCTCCAGCTCATGTCGACGTCCAGTTTCCCCGATTTCGAATCGGCGCAGAAATACACCCAGTACAACATCCGCCACAACACTGCCGAGATCCAGGACTGGCTGAAGAATCCGCCACCCAATCCCGCTTCCAGATCCTTTCAGGTGGCGACGGTACCGTTGGAAGGCCCACTCCAAGGGAATGCGGTGACAGGCCGGACCTCGGAGAAAGTGGGCCCGTCCCAGGCCGGACCTGTCCATGACGCCCATGGGGTGAGCACTCGCCTCAAGTACGATCCGAACCTCAACCCGCCCTTCGTCGTCCTCACGTCGATGCCTGAATAGGGGAGCGAACAATGGACGATCTCACGGCGGACGCCTGGGCAGACGGACTCGCACTGTACGAGGACCGCTGGGCATTCACAGCTGTGGCCCCACGTGACCACGTGGAGTGGTGGTTCGACGTCGCGGCGGTCATGCGCGGTGAGACCGCTGATCCGCGAGGGTGGGCTTCACTCGACCCGTACGAGGAGGATGTCGACCGCGAGGTCGAGACGTTCGCCTGGATCGAGCCCCCCACCAGTACAGCGGACGTGGAACGCTTCAATTCCTCCGTCGAAGAACTCCCCCGGTCCTCGGTCCAATCACTCATGGTCATTCTCGCAGTCGTCGGCATGAATGTGTCGAAATCCCGTGACTTCGAGGATCGCCGGCCGGAAATGGAGCGCCGTGCCCGGGTGTTGCTTTCGCGCTTCCCCGATGGCACCTGCTTCTACTCCAACGTCGATTGGAAGGGCGAGCATCCGAACTTCTACGAACAGCCGGTCAACGGGACCAGTCCGTTCAGTCGAAGCCGTTGGGACGCAGGCCTGATCGCGGTCAACGACACCGAAGTCGCTCTGATCTGGACTTTCGAATCCTTCTGACCTTCCGACCTGACGGGGGAAGTCCTTGCTCACCCGAACCGCCACCTACCCGACCGGGAAACCGCCAATGACTGAACTCACTGCGGAGGCATGGTCGGACGTACTTGAGCTGTACCAGTACAGCTATACCGCCGTCTCGGTCGCCCGGCGCGAGCACGAGGAGTGGTGGATAGACGTTGCCGCGATCATGCATGGTCAGACGTCCGACCCTCGCGGATGGCTGTCGCTCGATCCGGACGAGGACGAGTTCGAACGTCTGGACGACCCACTGTTCCCCTTCGTGGAAGCCCCTACGACGCCGGCAGACGCGGTGCGCTTCCGACCGCGAGTGACCGAGCTGCCCCGGAAGTCGGTCCGGTCATTGTTGGTCCTGCTCGGCATTCCCGGCCTGGACGTGGCCAATGCCGCAGAGTTCGACCACCATCGGCCGGAGATGGAACGCCGGGCTCGCCTGATCCTTTCGCGCTTCCCCGAAGGCACGCGCTTCTACTCCAATGTCGGCTGGAAGGGCACGAACCCGGACTTCTACGAGCAGCCCGTCCGCCTGACGGATCCGTTCAGCCGCTACGGCTGGGACGCCGGTCTGATTGCGGTCAACGACACCGAAGTCGCGATGATCTGGCACTTCGACCCCACCTGATCAGACCCACCGAACTGGGGAACCCATGCTCACCCGAACCGCCACCTACCCCGACCGGGAAACCGCCCAGTGGGCCACCGAAGAGGTCATCAACCGCAACGAACAAGCGATCCACCGCTGGCTCGCCCAAGCCACCCGCCCGCGTATCGCCCTCGAAGCGGCCTGGCCCTCCCACCCCGATCCGGTCGGCCGCGTCCTGCTCCAGGCCATGGCCTTCGCCGGGCGCGGGCCGGTGGACGTACGGGCCGCACGGGTCGTGCTCCGGCGCGAGCCCGACGCGCCCCACGGTTTCGTCGTGCACACCACCGTCCCGATCTACCTGTAGAGGCCGTCCCCGATGTCCATGAAGCCCATCGACTTCGACCGCCGCTATGGCGAGCTGGACCAGGTGATCAGCGCCTACCTAGGCCAGCCCGCCGACGACGAGCAAGATCGGCCGAGCCGCGCTCTCCGGGCCTACCTGCGGCACACCTGGCACACCCGCCCCTGGGCCCTGTCCGTCGCGGAGCAGCAGCTGCGCGCCTACGCGCACAACCCGCCCGGCCGGCTGCGCCAGCGGCTCGGCGAGTTCTACCCGGTTCCGGACGTCGGTCTGCCCGAGGCCGAGATCCAGGGGGTGGCTCCTGCTGACCGCCGACCACATCAAGCAGAGCATCGAGAGCGGCGAGGTCCCTCGCCCGTCGGGTCTGCCCGAGACCCACTGGGAATGGCACGCCCGTTTCCCCGAGCTCGGACAGTTCCTCGGCGGCTGGTTCTCGCAGGACATGCCAGACGAGTTCACCGACCACGAGGCGGCCGTCCGCGACTACGCCGACTCGACGGACCGCACTCTCGTGGCCCGCGTCGTCGGCGAGATCTGCGAGCTGCTCGCACTCGGACTGGACGAGGCCGACCACGCAGTCGCCGTGGCAGAACTGGGAATGGAGCTCGAACCGCCGGGAGACCACTCTCCGGGCAGCTGGCTCAGTGCCGTTGCCGATGAGCTGAGCGGCTTCCGGCCCAAGCACGTGTAGCCGGCTACTGCCGGTGGCGACGGCGGTCCCGTCAGGCCCGAGAACGGCGTACTGGGGTATGGACTCCAGCTCGACGACCGAGCCAAGGCGAGGTACTTCGACCCCACCCTCGATCAGCTGGCGGTGTAAATCCTGCAACACGCACTTCCTTAGATGCGCCGATCACGGCAGGACGTGATCGGCGATAGTGCAGTTAACGTGGCACCGGGCGCAGGGGCCGGTCTGGCTGGGTGCCCAGGTGACGACCTGCGGGCGGGGCGTGGTGGTCTGCTCGTTCATGCTGCTGCCTCCCCGTCCGCCGGTGCGGAGGTGTGGGTGCGGGCGGCGCGCCGCAGCTCGACGCCGCCGGCCCGCCAGGCGGTGGGGGCCGCCCAGTAGGGATGGGTGCACAGGGTTCCGGAGAGGGCGATCAGCCGGCGCCGCAGCACGGTCGTACCGGCCCCGGCGGGGGCCTGCGCGAGCTCGGCGTACGTCTGCTGCCACGCCCTTTGGAGCGTGATCAGGTCCTCGGAGAAGCGGAACGGTGGTCTCACACCCCCAGTGAAACACGTGTTCGATTTACTCGGCGAACACCACGCTCCGGTCATCGGCCGTAGGTCTGGTGGCAGAGCGCGGCCACGGCAGGGCTGGTGACGCCGTGCGCGGCGCGGCACAGCTCTGACATGCCCGCGGCCCCCGCCCCTGGCGCGCGTACCGGACGGTGCGGTGCGGGCGTACGGGTCGGCCGCTTCACCTTCCTGGGCTTGGGCTTGGCAGCGGGGCGCACGGCGGGCCGGGGCGGGGTCGTCCGGCGCGGCCGTACCGGGCCTTCGGCCCTGCGGTCGGGAGCCCGCCGGGCGGGCTGAGTCTCGGCGGCCGCCTCGCGGGCTGCGGGCGCGGGAGCACGGCCGGCCTCGGGAACGGCGCCGGCCGGAGGTGCGGCCGCAGACTCGGGCATGGGGGAGAGGGGTAGCGCCGCCCCCGTGTCCGGTCGTGCGGGCCGGGGGTCGACGGGGTGCTTTTGGTCTTCCGCTACCGCGACGGGCGAGGCCCCGGCGGGCCGGGTAGGTGCGGGATGGACGGTGACGCATCCCGAGGCCGCGAGCAGCGCGACAAGGAGCAGAGGCAGGGACCAGCGACGCATGCCGCCACCGTGCCGCACACGCCCCGCAGGGAGCCTCCGACGGGCCCGCTGCGCCCCTCGGATGGATGATGCGACGGCCGTCCTGCAGAGCCGCCTCCGGCTGGTCTGGCGGACCCTGGAAGAGGGGCAGGCAAGCCGTGAGGGAGGCCCCGTGACGCTCAGACCGCCGGTTGAGCCGATGCTGGCGCAGGCCGCGGAGTCGGTGCCGGGCCCGGCGGCGCTGCGGGCCGGGGTGGCGTACGAGCAGAAGTTATGGACAGGGTTCAGTGCCGGCAGCCGTCCATTGAGAATCCGACGGGCGTGGCATCACCGCCAGAGGACACTCAGTGGTCGCTGACCTCGGCTCGTACACTGTCGGCGTCGAGGTGTAGTTCGTAGACCGTGGAACAGTCTGCTGCCAGTGTGGCCACCGGTTGTCCGCAGGGGCAGGCGCGGTTGAGGCCCGAGTCGCCCAGCGGGCCCGAGCAGCAGCCCATACTCGTATCCACCAACATGATCAATCCGAGGGCGTCCTCAGGGTGGAGGACGATGTTGTTGCGTGGGCCGGCCGACTTGAGAAGCCCTCGCTCGTCCGCCTTCCAGCCTGAGCGGGACTGAGCGGGACCCCCCTCCTCATCGTCTCGGAATGCCACATACGGCGCACCCCACGGCTCAGGCTCGATTGCGTAGTGCCCTGCAGGCACTGTGGCGGGTGACCGCCGCGACTCGCCCCCCTCCTCATACGGTGGCGGTTGCGGTACCGCCTCCATCGGTGTCAGGTCGGGGGTCAGAGCTGCTCCGCACCCGAGGCAGCAGAAGATCGTCATGCCTCGTTCTATCTGCCCACAGCACGACGCGCATCCCAGTTTCCGGGCGCAGCGAAGCTCTGCGGACAGCCCAACAATGCATAACAGAAGCTGGACGGTCACCGGGCGCTGCTGTTCACGGCGGCCGGCCCCGGCGGCACGGTGCTGGTGCAGACCCGCCGCGGGGCGCTGGTCCAGGACCGGTGGCCGGACCTGGTGGCGGCCGCCGAGGCGCAGTTGCCGCACGGCCTGGTCCTCGATGGCGAACTGGTCGTCTGGGACACCGAGGCAGGCCGGTTGTCCTTCGAGGCGTTGCAGCGCCGAGCCGCCACCCGCGCCCGCGGCGCCGCCGGCCTCGCTGCCCGGTGGCCGGCCTACCTGGTCGCCTTCGACGTCTTGCAGCTGAACGGCCAGGAGCTTTCGACGCGCCCGTACGCCGAGCGGCGCGCACTGCTGGAGAACCTGTTCTCCGAGCACGCCCTGACCGCGCCGTGGACGCTCTGCCCGATGACGACGGACCTGGCCAAGGCGCGGGAACGGCTGGAGTCCTGGACGGACGTGTCGGGCGTGGAGGGGATCCTGGTCAAGCCCCTGAACGGCCGCTATCTGACCGGATACCGCGGCTGGACCAAGATCAGAAGGCGGGACACCACGGAGACGATCGTCGGCGCGATCACCGGAACCCTGACCCGCCCGCAGCTCCTCGTCCTCGGCCGCCACGACCAGGACGGCCGACTGCGCACGGTCGGCCGCACTGTACCGCTGCGCCCGGACGCCGCCCGGCAGGTCGCCGAGCACCTCACCGCGGCCGCGCCCGGACACCCGTGGACGGGCGCGAAGTTCTCGGCGACTGGGGGAGCCGCGACGTCCTCGACACCACCCTCGTCCACCCCGCCCTGGCCGCCGAGGTCAGCGCCGACCGCGCCATCGACCACGGTGGCGTCTTCCGCCACCCGCTCCGCTTCCAGCGCCTGCGCCTGGACGTCACGGCCGAGGACGTACCCCGGTTCGGCCAGGGTCCGGCTGCGGCGGCCGGATGACCGGCGCACCCTGCTGCCGGTCTCCTCGTTGGCCGGGCATGAAGATCCTCGCTTCCTCCACACTCGCTGTGGCGGCCCTGCTCCTGGCCGCCGTTCCCGCCTCCGCCGACGACACCCCCAGCGGGTCGAAGGGCGCCATCGGGCAAGGCAGCTCATCGCTCGGCTTCGGAAGCTCCGACACCGGGGACAGCGATGGTGGTCACGCGTCCTCGAACCGCCACCTCGTGAAGACGGGCGACCCGGGGGCCCTCTCCGACCTGGTCAACAACCTGAGCAACCCGCAGCCGCAGTGAATAAGCCCTGAGACGGCCGACGGCATCGACCGCCGTCCTGCGGCCGCCTGAGCGAGCACCCCCGACGACCCCCAGCGGGGGGGGGGGGGGGGGGGGGGGGGGGGGGGGGGGGGGGGGGTGGGGGGGGGGGGGGGGGGGGAGGACGGAA
>NZ_JBVIFS010000045.1:2106-31851 GCF_055571215.1 Streptomyces sp. NPDC030995 | reverse complement strand
ATCCTGGAGAGGAAAAAGTACGTCGGCCGTTTTCTGGGGAAGGACGGAACAAACCCCCCCAACTCACCCTAGTGTGGCCCCCCCCCACTTGTTTACCCCCCCCGCTGTCGTGTGTCCGGGGCCGGCCCCGAACGCCCCCGCAGGGGTGATTGCCGCCCTCGCGTACGCGTAGGCGACTTGTGCGGTGCGCCTCCAACTCGCCCTGAAATCATGGCTATTGACAGAAAACCGGATCTTTCGGCATGTTTCGGGCGCGGCCCGGTCGTCGGGCTGCTCGGGTGCGGATTGGAGTGGGGTTCATGGTGCGTTCGGTGCGTGAGGTGTTCGACGAGGGGCAGGCGGCGGGCCGGCTGCGGGTGCCGGTCGCGGCGTGGCGGTGGGCGACGGGTTCGGGTCTGGTCCCGGCCGCGGACGTCGGGCCGGGCCGGTGGTCGCGTGCGGTGGTGGAGGCCGCCGACCCGGAAGCGGTCCGCGCCGCGCTGCGGGGTCCGGTGGGGGCGGGGTGGGCGGCGGACCGGCTGACGGAGGCGCTCGGGGTGCCGTTGCCGCGGTGCCGGCCGCGGGTGACGGCGTCTGCGGTCGGTCACCTGGTCCGGGCCGGGCTCCTTGTCTACCTCGGCGGTGAGGTGGAGTTCCCCGACGTCCACCCGGACCAGGTCAACACGCTCGCCCGCCGCCGGGACCTGCCGCCCTGCTTGACCGGCACGTCCCCCTCGGCCCCGACCAGGCCGCCCGCCGGCTCGGCGTCCGCCGGGTCGACTTCGACGCCGCGGTGCGGCTCGGGTTCCTCTCCCCGGTCTGCACGGTGGACGTCGACTACAAGTCCCACGGCGGGTGGACCACGGTTCCGCTCTACTCCGCCCAGGACGTCGCCCTGCTCCCGGTCGTCCGGCCGCTGGTGGCCTGGGTGGCGGTGGCCACCGCCCCACCCGGCCGCCGGTCTCTGCTCGCCGCCCTCACCTCGGTCGTCCCGGGCGAGGACCGGGTGCTGCTGGCGGAGGTGGGGCGGATTGCCGGGGTGGGCCGGGCCGCGGCGGCGAACTGGCGCCGCCGGCACGTCGACTTCCCGGCGCCGGTGGGCGGTACGGAGACGAGCCCGGAGTTCGACCGGGCCGCGGTCGTCGCCTGGCTCCTGGCCCACGGCAAGATCGCCGTACCCACGGAAGCACCGTCCGCTGCCCTGGTCGTCGCCGGAGCAGGCGGCGGTACGCGCCGGTTCCGGATGGAGGACCCCCACCTGCTCCTGGCCGACGACGCCGAAGGCGAGGACCGCCTGTCCGGCTGGTCCACCGACGAAGACGCCGACACCCTCTCCGCCCTGTCCGCCGGCACGTTCGGACTGACCGTCAAGCACCTGGCCACGCCCGGGACGCCGCCCCTGGCCGTCCTCGGCGAGGCACGCGTGATCGACCGGTTCCGGTCGGGATCGGGCGGCCTGCGCCTTACGCTGGCCTGGCCGGCCGGCCTGCGCGGCACCGCCTCCTCAGGGGCGCGAGGCGGGCCGGTACGTCACGGTGTCGCCCATGTCGGGCCGGGCGAGGGGTGTGTGTGCAAGCGCCACGACTGCGGCGGCGTGGTCCCCGTCTCCTGGTGCCAGGAGCACGGCGACGCCGTTGGGCCGGTGTTGGAGTGGCACCCCGGCGGCGGGATCCGCTGCACCGACCTCGCCTCCCGTTCCGAGCGCATCGCCCGGGACGGTGCTGCACTGGCCTGAGCAATAGGGGTGCAGGACTCCATTCGACTGCGTTCGGCGTGACTGGCCTTATCGGCGCGAGCTGAGAGCACATGTTGCTCGAGGCCGAGAGCACCGGGTGGCCCGGAGGGACCGTGTCGCCGGCTTCTGGCAGCGTGTCGGTTCTTGACGTCAGACGGGCCAGGTTCCGAGCGCGCGGGCGAGCCGTTCGTTCTGCTCCCGGGTGATGCCCTGGGCGAGCCTCACGTCGTATCGCGGGCTGCGGGGGTCGTCGCTCTGGAGGATGCCGCCGAAGCGCTGCTCGCCGGGCAACCACCAGCCGGTCGGGTCCCACAGGGGATGGTCCACGAGGAGCTCCGCCACGCGCGGAGCCCTGCCGGCCGGAGCGCCGACCCGGACCAGTGCCTCGGCGATCACGTCAGCCGCGTCCTCCAGCGCGTCCTCGTCACTCATCGCCGGCAGCAGGAGCAGCAGTCGGGCGTGGGGATCGTGGATGCCCGGAGCCGCGCGGTCCGGAGTATGGGCGATGTGCGTCAGTTCCCGCCAGGAGATGCCGGGGCCTTCCGGGCGTCCGTCGATTCTGGCGAGGTAGCCGTGCCGTCCCCAGCCGGAGTGGGTGACGAGGTACTGCGTCCCCACCTCGTAGGGGCGGTTCATCACCACCGCAGTGTGCCCGCCGCCGAACGGGATCCGGATCACGGGCCAGTTGTCCTCGTCCACCAGCGCCTTGGACACAACGTCGGCGTCGGCCGCGTCCGCTCCGAACCACTCCGGGGTCGGTGGACCCTCATACTCCTCCGGGTCGCACATCCACATCAGGTAGGCGGCCCAGAACCCCGGGTGGGAGACCAGCTCCTCCCCGGCCACCAGCGGGTCATCGTCAAATCCGTTGATCAGCACCTGGCAAGACTGCCAGCACCCACTGACACACCGCGCACCCCTGAGCAGCGATGCCAGCGCCCGCCGGACCGCTGTCACTTCTCAGTAGCTGTTGTCGTTCCGATCTTGAGCGGTGTCTGTCGAACGGGAGTTTCGATTGGGTGGTCGCGGGGCGCTCGGCGCATACGAGTAGGGCCTCCTGAGCAGCTCGTTGGTGTCGAATCACCGAGCAGCATCAGGAGGCCCCGGTGCCGCAGTCTTCCGTGTCGATGGGCGGGCGGTCCAGTTCAGTCACGCTGGAGTGTGACTGCCTGGCTCACCGGTTCGGAAACGCCGCGGACAACGGGTTTCGGCATGCGCGCTACCCGACGGACATGACGGACGCGGAGTGGGCCGTGGTCCGGCCGCTGCTGCCGGTGCCGGGCTGGATGCGGGGTCGAGGAGGCCAGCCGGAGGCGTACTGCCACCGGGCGATACTCGATTCCATCCGCTACCTGGTCGACAACGGCATCAAGTGGCGGGCCATGCCCGGGGACTTCCCGCCCTGGGACCGGGCATACGCGTTCTTCCGCCGCTGGCGCGACCACGTTCTGGTCAAGGAGTTCCACGACCGACTGCGCGCGAGGATCTGCGCGAGGGAGGGGCGGGACGCGGAGCCGACGGCCGGCGTGATCGACTCGCAGCCGGTCAAGGCGGACGCCGTCGTCGGCACGGACAGCCGCGGCTACGACGGCGGCAAGCAGATCAACGGCCGCAAGCGGCATGTCGTGGTCGACACGCTCGGCCTGCTGCTGGGCGTGATGGTCACAAGTGCGGACACCGGCGATCGCGCCGCCGCCCGGGCCCTGCTCAAGCAGGTGGCCGACGCGCACCACCGTCTCGCCCTCATCTGGGCCGATGGCGGCTACACCGGCAGCCTCGTCGAGTACTGCCTGGCCGCACTCGCGCTGGTCCTTGCAATTGTCAAACGCAGCGACGACATGCGCGGCTTCGTGGTGCTGCCCAAACGGTGGATCGTCGAGCGGTTCTTCGCCCACCTGATGCGCACCCGCCGCCTGGCACGCGACTACGAACGCCGCACCGCCAGCGCCGAGGCGATGGTCTACTGGTCGATGACCCTGCTCATGACCCGCCGCCTCGCCCGGCCATGGCCTGCGCGAGTGTGAACCGGCCCGGCGCGGGCTCGGCCAGCCAGCCGCGCGCGACCAGGCGCTTCGCCTTCGACCGCAGCGCCTCCACCCGCGCCGGGCACCACGTCCATGCCGAACGCCACGGTCATCTCCTGGCAGGTCAACGGCCCCTGACCGAGCCGGAGACGGTCCGCGAGCACCTTGAGGATGCGCTGGTAGTCCACCGACAGCGCCGACCAGGCCAGCCCCTCACGCCACACCGGCACCTGCGACTTCGGCTTCACCGCATCCCGGGCCGCCGACTGAGCTTCCGCATCCCGCGGATCCGGGGTGACCTCCGTGTCGGCGGCGTCGCCGCTGTCCGGAGCCAGCACCGTATCGACCCGCCTGCGGGCGATCGCCCACTCCTGCCATTCCCGCTCGGCTGGGGCCAGCTCGGCCTGGATGCGATCGGCCTCCTCCCGCAGCCCGTCGACCCGACGGCGAGCGGCGATCTCGTGCTGTTCCAGCAGTCCAACGACCGACGGCATCCGCGACCTCCCGGCAAGAAACGACCCGACAGGCCACGACTCCCACCGAATCACCGTCCCTATGCCCGACCAGCGGAAACGCGGCGATCACGCCCGGAAAGACAACAGCTAAGCCCGAGCCCTGGAAGCCGCTCGGCGAGGGAAACTTACAATTCCCGACTCGCTCCCCAACAACACCGAGCCAGAGCTGGAGACCTGGCTGGACTGCCGGCTCGACCGCTGAACCAACTTCACCCCGACCAGCACGACCCCATAGCCGCGCTGCCCATCGACCACCCTCTGACTCTTTTCCTGTGCCGCCCCGCGGGATTTCTGAGACCTGGTTCTTCGGCAGCCCGACCGATGCAGGTGCTTTCTGGCATGGGCACGCACATGTGGCCCCCCACAACTGCACGTGCCCCAGTGCCGCCCTGCACCTGGTCAACTGGCTCGCGGACAAGCGCCGCCCATCCGCACCTGTTCATACGGCAGCAGCGTGAAGCACTTGAAGCGCTCGGCATGTGCTGCCTCCACCGATGACACGGCAGAGGAGAGCACGCTAACGCCGCCTGACCGCTATTGAGGTGCTGGATCGCTGCCGCGTCATCAACCCTATGATCGGTTGGGGGCTCGACGCCGTGAATGGCTGGTCCCCGACGGCGTGGGGTCACGTCCGTTCCGGTCCGCGGTCCCGGTCAGGGTCGCCAACGGCGGCCTTGGCGGTTCGGCTGTGAAGGATCTCGCCCCTTCGCGCTACTGGGGGCGCGAGCAGACCCCTGTGGTTGATCTTGGGTGTCGCCGCCTCCGTGGTCATTTGGATGGCCAGGAGGCCTGTTCCCAGACGTCTTCGAAAACTGCCTGCGTCACGACCTTCGCCTGGAATTCTGGCTGGGCGGCGACGTCGGCAATGTCTCCCACTGGAATTTCGCCGAGACCGATCTCTCTCGATTCGTGATGCTCGTCGGCACGGAGCATTCTTCCGTCGAGATATACGTGCACCTTGCGTGTTTCGTATCCGTCCTCGCCGATCTCGTTGTAGATCGTTACAGGATCCTCGAGTGTATCGTGCAGCCAGTCGACATGCCAGTATTTCATGATGATCAGTTCTTCCCGTGGCGTACTATCCGGTTTGTGAGATCCAGTGATTGATCATTCAGAATGACGTAGACGTCGGGTCGTTCAACCGAGCGCCAGACCTCGAGGTCGCTGACGTCGATCTCGAAATAATGAGTGAACTTACGGCCGGCCCATGGGACTTGCAGGAAGGCGTGTGAAAGTTGCCCGGGTCTCTTCGTTCCTGGCTCGATCGGAGATAGGTACTGGCCGTCTCCGAAACGTGCGTCCTTCGGATTGTGTGCTTTTGTGGACGCCCACATTTCGTCACTGTCCAGGATTCCTTGGTAGCCTTTTTCTTCGGTGTAGTGGTAAAGAGTGCCAAGTTCATCCTGCGGGACGCGCTCGATTCGATACTTGCACTCGTCTGATGGAGTGAGCCCGAGGGGGTCCACCCACGTGTGAGGGTTGTGGACGTAAGCAACGGGACGCACCTGAACAACGGCATGGTCATGTGATGGCCTGCGAGCCCAACGTTGCTGGCGGCAGGATGAGTTGGACGAAAGGTGGGGGTTCGTGCGGGGTGACAGGCGGCAGATTCAGACGGCGGTCCTGGGCGGCGTGGACTCGGAGGAGCCGCTGATGCTGCCGCTGGAGGCGATCGAGCTGGACGCCTTCCGCCAGCGGCACGAGGACGACACGTTCTGGTGCGGGCTGCTCCTCGGCGGCTGCGGCGTCCAGCTGACCACGGAGCTCTACACCGACCGGGTCTGCCACTTCGCCCACCACCCGGGCGCGGAGGCAGTGGCCCACGAGTGCCGTCGGCGCGCGCGGGGCGTGTCCAGCGCCGACCACTTGTATGTGGAGGCTGCGACGGCGGCCTGGCTGCGCGATCGCGGGGAGCAGGCGATCCCGGCACGGTGGTCGACCACTACTGGGCCGCGGCTCCGGCCGCGGGCTGGAAGGCCACCGGGTCACGCCCGAAGATCACTCCCGGCTTCCTGCTCAAGGACATGTGCTTCCGCAAGGAAGTGGACGGGAAGCCGACGCTGCTCAGCCTCTCGTACCTCCGCGCAGAAGGAGTAACAGCCCGCACACCGCTGGAGGACCTGACCGACATCGGCTGGCGCTGACCGGCTGCCGTCCTGGTCGACGCCGACGCGGATGGCTGGATCGACTGGTCGATGGTGAGCGTCGATTCGACCTCCTGCCGGGCCGATGAGCACGCCGCCGGGGCTCGTAGGAAACCGCCACGAGTGGCGGGGGAAGACGCGCCCCCGGCAGCGCCACCTCGACGAGAGACTCGGACGCCACGGGGCGACCTTACCTCCACGATCCACCTCGCCGGTGAGGGTGGACGCCGCCCCTTGGCCCTGTCGATCACTCCGAGCCGGTGGGGCGACGCTCCGCAGGTCGTCCCGGTCATGGAACGCATCCGCGTCGGTCGCCTCGGTGGCGGACACCCGCGCACGCGGCCCGACCATCTCGGGGGCGAAAAGGCGTACTGGTCTCGCCGCAACCCCGCTACCTGCGACGGCGCCAGATCAAGCACACCATCCCCGAACCGAAGAACCAGCGGGCCAACCGCCAAAGAAGGGGCAGCAAGGGGCGGCCAACCGGCAGGCTTCGACAAGACGATCTACAAGCGAAGAAACGAAGTCGAGCGAACGATCAACGCGTTGAAGAACTCGCAGGCCGTGGCCACGAGGTTCGACAACCGCGGCTACATCTTCCACGGCACCGTCACCGTCGCCTCGATCCGACACTGGCTCCGCCGTGATCTCCGCCGGATCTAGTCGCCGGTCGTGCCGTCGAGCATCTCGCGCAGGATGTCCAGGTGGCCGTTGTGGCGGGCTGTCTCCTCGGTGAGGTGAAGGAGGATCCAGCGCAGGTCGACGTGGAGGCCGTTACGGACGGCTCGCTGGGCCTGATCGTCCAGGCCGCTACCGGCGACCAGTTCGCGGTAGCGGGCGCTCTGTTCGGCGTACTCGTCGAGCAACTGCGTGAGTGGGAAGTCGACGGCGATACGCATCTCGCGGTCGGGGTCCTCCTCGGTCCAAGGGCCCTGGTCTTCCTCGCCGAGGAAGACCACCTGGAACCAGTAGTACTCGACCCAGCGGAGGTGGTTGATCACGCCGCTCATGGTCATCAGCGGTGAGCCGGGCAAGAGCGCCTTGCGAGCGTACTCCGCAGAGACGCCATCGCACTTGGCGCGGGCGGTGTCACGTGTGTAGTCGAGAAACGTGGTGAGCTGGGTGCGCTCGTCCCACGCGGGCGGCGTGTCGTCGATTCTGGTCATCGCGGAAAGCGTCCCCGATCACCGCGACCGATGTCGAGGTATTTATCGAGAGGCCCAACCTGCTCCACCTAGCTCGTTGTCCGGCGGGTCGCTACAGCGATTCAGCGCCGGTGGGCCGCCCGGCATGATCGGGACAGGCCCTAGTCTTCTGAGAGGAGCAGCGCCGAAGCCGCACGTGGCCGCAACGGTGTTCCGGTGCGGCCACGTGCGACCCCGGCACGGGCGCGGTGTGCGGCCGGTTAGCCGACAGCGGACCCATGTCAGGCCATAGCCGCGCCGGTTCCCGCGATTACCTCCGGCCGCAGCAGGGCGGCGAGCTTCTCGGCTGGCAGCAGGCCCCTCTCCAGGACCAGCTCGGCCACACCCCGGCCGCTGGCGAGGGCCTCCTTGGCGATGTCTGTGGCGGCCGTGTACCCGATGTGCGGGTTCAGGGCGGTCACCAGGCCGATGGAGTTCTCGACGGTGGCGCGCAGCACCTCGGTGTTGGCGGTAATGTCGGCCACGCAGCGCTCGGCGAGGATGAGGCAGGCCGCGCGCAGGTGGGTTATGGACTCCGACAGCGAGTGCAGGATGATCGGCTCGAAGGCGTTGAGCTGGAGCTGCCCCGCCTCGGCGGCCATGGTGATCGCGACGTCGTTGCCGATCACCTCGAAGGCGACCTGGTTGACGACCTCGGGGATCACCGGGTTGACCTTGCCGGGCATGATGCTCGAACCCGCCTGCACCGGCGGCAGGTTGATCTCGCCGAGGCCCGCGCGCGGCCCGGAGGACAGCAGACGCAGGTCGTTGCAGGTCTTGGACAGTTTGACGGCGACGCGCTTGAGTACACCGGACATCTGGACGAACGCGCCGCAGTCCTGGGTGGCTTCGACCAGGTTGGCCGCGGTGACCAGGGGCAACCCGGTGATGTCGGCGAGGTGGCGGCGAGCCGATTCGGCATATCCGGCGGGGGCGTTGAGGCCGGTGCCGATCGCGGTCGCGCCGAGGTTGATCTCGTAGATCAGCTCGACGGCCTCCGCGAGCCGACTGCGGTCCTCGTCGAGCATGACGGCGAAGGCGGAGAATTCCTGCCCGAGCGTCATCGGCACCGCGTCCTGCAGCTGGGTGCGGCCCATCTTCAGAACGTCGCGGAAGTCGATAGCCTTGCGGGCGAACGCGTCCTGGAGGACGGCCATGGCGCCGAGCAGGCCGCGCACCGCGGAGACGGTCGCGATCCGCACGGCGGTTGGGTAGACGTCGTTGGTGGACTGGCCGAGGTTGACGTCCTCGTTGGGGTGCAGGTGCTGGTACTCGCCCCTGGCATGGCCCAGCAGCTCCAGCGCCCGGTTGGCGATGACCTCGTTGGCGTTCATGTTGGTCGAGGTGCCGGCGCCGCCCTGGATGACGTCGACGACGAACTGGTCGTGCAGCTTCCCGCCGCGGATCTCCTGGCAGGCGGCGACGATCGCGGCGGCCTTCGCGGGTTCCAGCAGGCCGAGTCCCTCGTTGGCGAGGGCGGCGGCCTCCTTGACGGCGGCGAGGGCGTCGATCAGGTGCGGGTAGGCGGAGATGGGCGTGCCCGTGATGGGGAAGTTCTCTTTGGCGCGCAGGGTGTGGACGCCCCAGTAGGCGGCGGCGGGGACGTCGCGGTCTCCGAGCAGGTCGTGTTCGCTGCGGGTGGCGGCGGTCATGGGTGTGTGAGTCCTCTTTCGTCTGAGGTGGGTGGGGTCACGTTCTGGAGCTGATCCGGTCAGGCTGGGGTGGGAACGGCGGTCGGGTCCAGCGCGGCCACCGGCCGGATGCTGCCGACGGGCCGGCCGCCGCCGGTCATCGGCTCGCCCTCGAATCCGGCGAGCAGCCGCGGGTCGACTCCCGCCCGGGCCAGGGCGGCGGCCGCCACCGGGATGCGCGCCCGGTTCGCCCCGTCGGCGATCTTCACGGCGACGGCCCGGCCGTCCGGCAGTGCGGCGACCTGGACGCCCTCGAAGCCGTCCTTGGCGAGCAGCCCCGGCACCGAGCGCATCAGCTCGGCCACGTCCCGCCCGGTGCCGGAGGCCATCTCGGGGTGGCCGCGCAGCGCGTCCGCCACCCGGCACTCGGCCGTGCCCGGCGCGGCCGTGGCGATGCGGGCGGCGGCGCGGGCGAGGCCGTGCAGGGACACCGAGAACAGCGGGGATCCGCAGCCGTCGACGGTGACGTTCGCGATGTGCTGGCCGGTGAGTTCCTCGACGGCGTCGGCGATCGCGGTCTGGAGAGGGTGGGCCGGGTCGAGGTACGTCTCCAGGGGCCAGCCTGCCAGCGTGCAGAGGTACAGCATCGCGGCGTGCTTGCCGGAGCAGTTCTGGGCGAGCCGGGAAGGCGGGCGACCCTGCCGTACCCACGTGTCCCGGACGGCCGAGTCGTACGGCAGGTCCGGGACGTTGCGCAGGTCGTCCTCGGTGACGCCGGCCAGTTCGAGGATCCGCCGGGAGCCGGCGAGGTGGCGTTCCTCGCCGGAGTGGCTGCCCATCGCGAGGGAGAGCAGGTCGCCGTCGAGCGGCAGGCCGGCGCGCACCATGGCTACGGCCTGCACGGGCTTGAGGGCCGACCGCGGGTAGCAGGCCGCCTCGATGTCGCCGACGCTGAACTGGACCTCGCCGTCGCCACCGAGGACGACGACGGAGCCGTAATGGATCCCCTCGATCACGCCGCCTCGGATGACGTGGGCGACGGGTGAATGCAGGGGCTCGCGGATCGGGGGCGCCTCCGCGAGAAAACCGCTGCGCATCACTGCCTCCTTCGACGGTTGCTGTGTTGACCGGGTGCGGGGTGGGCGGCGGCCTTGCCTAGGGCGTGCCCGGCCGGGCCGCCGTCCGGCTCAGCCGTCGCTCTTGGGGGCGGCGCGCGCGACGCGGCCGCGGATCGCGTACCAGCCGGCCACCAGCGCTCCGGCGATCAGTGGCACGCACAGCACGGTGGTGCGCGCGGCCCCGCCGTCGGCGTACATGAGGACCAGGACGGAGGCGAGGAACGCCAGGGTCACGAGTTCGGTCCACGGGGAGCCGGGCAAGCGGTAGCCGGGGCGCGTCAGTTCGCCGTCACGGGTCTTCCGCCAGAAGAGGAGGTGGCAGACCATGATCATGCCCCAGGTGGCGAGGATGCCGATCGCCGCGAGGTTGAGCACGATCTCGAACGCGTCGGCCGGAACCACGAAGTTGAGTCCGACGCCGAAGACGCACATGCCGCTGGTGAGCAGGATGCCGCCGTACGGCACCTGAGTGCGGCTCAACCGGGCGGTGAACCGCGGGGCGGAACCGTTCATGGCCATGGAGCGCAGGATGCGGCCGGTGGAGTAGAGGCCGGAGTTGAGCGAGGACATGGCCGCGGTGAGGACGACCAGGTTCATCACACCGCCGGCCGCCGGAACGCCGATGTGGGACAGAACGGTCACGAACGGGCTCTGGCCGGCGCTGTAGCTGCTCCACGGCATCAGCATCGACAGGAGGACGACCGAGCCGACGTAGAAGAGGCCCACGCGCCACATGATCGAGTTGATCGCCTTCGGCATGATCTCCTCGGGGTTCTCGGTCTCACCGGCAGTGACGCCGACCAGTTCGACGGAGGCATAGGCGAAGACGACGCCCTGGATGATCAGCAGCATGGGGAGCAGGCCGTTGGGGAAGATCCCGCCGTTCTCGGTGATCAGGGACGGGCCGGGGACGGCGCCGTCGACGGGGTGCCGGGTGACCAGGAAAAAGATCCCGATCCCCATGAAGACCACCAACGCACCGACCTTGATGATGGCGAACCAGAACTCCAGTTCGCCGAAGATCCGCACCGAGATGAGGTTCACGGTGAGGACCACCGCGAGGGCTATGAGCGCGATCACCCACTGCGGGACGTCGGAGAACAGGTGCCAGTAATGGGTGTACGTGGCGACGGCGGTGATGTCGGCGATGCCGGTGGTCGCCCAGTTGAGGAAGTACATCCAGCCCGCGGTATAGGCGCCCTTCTCCCCGAGGAACTCCCGGGCGTACGACACGAAGGCGCCGGAGGACGGCCGGTACAGGACGAGCTCGCCGAGCGCGCGCACGACGAGGAACGCGAAAATCCCGCAGACTGCGTACGCGACGAAGAGTGAGGGCCCGGCGTCGGCGAGGCGACCGCCCGCACCGAGGAAGAGCCCGGTGCCGATCGCACCGCCGATGGCGATCATGTGGACGTGCCGCGGTTTCAAGGACTTGCTGTAGCCGGAGTCCCCGGCGTCGACGTGACGGGCCGTGGGGCGCTTCTCGTCTTTGAGGAACTGCTCGCTCACGCCTCGGGTCTGCCTTCCGTGGAGGTGTCCGCGCGCTTGGGGCGCATGATGTCTGTGAGGGTCGCCTCGACCCGGAGGAGGTGGTGGGACATCGCCTCGACCGCGTCGTGCTCGGAACCGTCGATCAGCGCCTCGACGATCGCCCGGTGCTCGCAGTTGGACTGTTCGCGCCTACCGCCCAGCTCATTGAGGAGGGTCGACTGACGTGCCAGTGCGTCACGGATCTCCTCGATGACCCGCCGGAAGACCGGGTTGCGGGAAGCCTCGGCCACCGCCAAGTGGAAGACGGTGTCCATCGCGACCCATGCGGTGGTGTCGGTCTCCCGCTCCATCCGGTCGAGCAGGTGGCCCAGGTGGTCCAGGTCCTCCGGGGTGCGGCGCAGTGCGGCGTACCCGGCGACCGGGATCTCGACGTGCCGGCGCACCTCCAAGAGGTCGCTGGCGGCATAGTCGCCGAAGGTGGGGTCCTCGACGGTGTTCGCGATGACGTAGGTGCCCTTGCCGGTCTTGGCAACGGTCAGGCCCATGGCCTGCAGGGCCCGGAGCGCCTCCCGCAGTACGGGCCGGCTGACCTCAAGGGTCCTGCACAACTCTGCTTCGGACGGGAGCTTGTCGCCCACGGCGTACTCACCGCGCTCAATGGCGCTGCGCAGGTGGCCGAAGACCGCTTCCATCGCGCTGACGCGCCGCGGGATCGAACCACTTGTCTGGCTGTCTGACAGGTTCACGTTGGTGATCCTGGGTGGTGATCCGCTGGGTGTCAAGACCCCTGTGTCGGCAAAGTGCCCTCTGGCGAGCTTCGTCCCGGGTGCGCCTTCCGCCTGGCGAGGCGATCCGGACCGGTGCTCGGGGTGGGCCTCGCGGCAGCCACCAGCGTGTGAAGCAGCGCCGAGTCCACGCCCATCTCGGGGAGCCACTGCACGCCCATGGCGAGGCGGTGTCGGGTGCTCTCGATCGCCTCGATGGTGCCGTCCGGACCAGGGGCGCAGCGGGGAAGCGGAGCGGAGGGTGCGCATCGAGAGCCTGGCCCAGGGCGACGGCCATCAGTTGCTCCAGGATGTCGGCGCGGGCGTGCCCTCGGCCGCGTCGGGGCCGGCCTGCTCGTGCCAGGACCGCAGGGTGCCCAGGAAGTAGATCCCCAGCTCGAACAGTGCGAACGAGTCGTCGCACGGCACCTCCTCGTCCTGTCGGGGCGTTGCGATGCGGATGTGCCGAGTTGGGTTTCCTGCGGATCACAGCTGTGCTTTTCTGCAACTGGTGGTTCGGTAAGGCGAGTTGTGTAGCCCGGTCGCGCCGATGATGCTGGCTTGAGGCTTGGCAGGGGACACATTGCATACGGGGGAGTTCATGGTCGCTGTGCGGGGGAGCGACGTGCTCGAGGCGTCGCAGGTGCGGGTCTGCTCGACCGAGGGCGAGGTGGTCGGTGCCGGGTTTCTCGTTGCCGCCGATGTGGTGTGCACCTGTGCCCACGTCGTGGCGGCGGCGCTCGGGGTGCCAGACAGTGCGCAGGAGGCACCAGGCGAGCCAGTAGATCTTGATTTTCCGCTGTTGGAAGGCCGCCCCAGGGCGCGGGCGACCGTGGTGTCATGGCGGCGCGGCGGGCAGGATGTCGCGCTGCTGAGACTGGAGGCGGCCGTCGAGGGCGCGCGGCCGGTGCAACTGGTCGACGGGACCGGCGTCTGGGGCCACACGTTCCGGGCACTGGGCTATCCGGGCGGCGCCGATCGCGGGGTGTGGGCCTCTGGCACCCTGCGGGCCGGGCAAGGGTCGGGCTGGGTGCAGATGGAGGTTCAGGGGCCGGGACCGCGGATCTCGGGAGGGTTCAGTGGGTCGCCGGTCTGGGACGACGCGCAGGACGGCGTCGTCGGGATGACGGTCGCCGCGCACGTGGGCGAGCGCACCGCGTACCTGCTGCCGTCGGCCGAGCTGGTCGACGAGGAGACGCTGCAGTCGCGCTGTCCGTTCCAGGGCCTCGCGCCCTTCTCGGAGGGCAGTGCGGAGTTCTTTCATGGGCGCGAAAGTGACATCGCGCGCGTGTACAAGGCCGTCCGCAGACGGTCGGTGACGCTCGTCGCGGGGCCCTCGGGGTGCGGGAAATCGTCCCTCGTGGGGGCCGGGGTACTGCCCCGGCTGCGGGCCGAAGGAATGGGCGTCACGGAACTGCGACCCGTACCCGGCGTACGTGCCTCCGCAGTACTGGCCACGGCGCTGATCGGGCTCCTGGAACCGGGTCTCGGCGAGATCGAACGGCTTACAGGGGTGGAGGAACTGGCACGGCTGCTGGAGAGCGACGAGGACGTCCCGGCCGGGTTGCGCGGACGGATCCTCGCCCGCGGAGTGGAAGCCGGCCATCTGATTTTCGTCGACCAGTTCGAGGAGTACGCGGGCGCCGAGCCGGCTGCTGCCCGCAACCTGTTAGGGCTGCTTGCCGCGCTGGCGGGCAAGGACGGCCCGGCGGTGCTGCGGGTCGTGGCGACGGCGCGGCCCGATTCCCTCGACGCGTTGGTGACAGCCGATACGTCCGATCTGGTCAGCGACGCCGTGGAGTTTCTGGCGCCGCTGGCCGCCGAGGGACTGGAGCGGGCGGTAACCGCGCCCGTCGCCAGCGTGCCGGGGCTGTGGTTCGAGCCGGGACTGCCGGAGCGGATCGTCGCGGACGCGGGCGGCGAGCCCGGCCGGATGACCCTGGTGCAGTTCGCCCTGACCGAGCTGTGGGAGCGTCGCAGCCGGTCGATGTTGACCCACGCCGCGTACGACAAGTTGGGTGGGGTGGCAGGGGCTCTGGTCGGATACGCGGATGACACGCTCGACAGGCTGACACCATCCCGGCAAAGACTCGCCCAGCGGCTGTTCGTGCAGCTGGCCCGCCCGGACGGGGATGCCTTCCTCCGTCGTCCCACCCCAGTCGCCGACCTGGCTCCCGAACTTGTGGAGCTGGCGAGGGAGCTGGCGCCGAGCAAGCTCGTCGTCCTCTCCCGGGCCCCGGGCGGTGCCGAAGAGATCGTCGATCTGGCGCACGAGGCGCTGACCCGGCTCTGGCCGAGCCTTCGGGAATGGCTGGCCGACTCCCGGGACTTCCGTGCCTGGCAGGAGCAGCTACGGGCCGACCTGCGGCGGTGGCAGGCACAGCAGAGGGAGAAAGCCCGGCTGTTGAGCGGTACCGATCTCGCGGAGGCCGATCGCCGGCTGGCCGCGCATCCCGACGACATAGCCGTCGAAGAGCGCGGATATGTTCTGCTGAGCCTGCGCCACTCCCGGCGCGGCGCCCGTATCAAGCAGGCCGCCTTGGCGGCGCTGTCCGTTCTCACCGTGCTGGCCGTCGTACTGGCGTTGTCCACCGTGTGGAGTCTTCGGGAGACCGAGGAGCAGCTGCGGATCCAGGCCGCGGGGCTGCTGGCCCAGGCCGCCGAGGACACGCCCGACAGTAACCCTGCTACTGCCCTGCAGCTGGCCTTGGCCGGGTGGAGCACTCAGCAGACCCCGAAGACCCGCGATGCGCTGATGCATCAGTACGCGCGGGGGCAGTACCTGGTGGGTGCCTATCCGTCGGTGTGGACGGGCCAGGTCAGGGGCATGGACGCCACACCGGACGGCCGTACCCTCGTGGTGGTGTCGAAGCCGTCGGGCGGTGACGTGTCCACGTTCACCGTGGTCACAGGCGCCCTCGAAGGAAAGATCCGGACCACCGAACTCAGCGGTGTCCCCGCAGGCAATTTCGTGAGCAGCATCAGCCCCGACGGCCGCCTCATTGCCGCGGCCGCTGAGGACTCGGTCCGGCTGTGGCGGGTGAACAACCCGAAGGAACCCATCGTCCTGAACCACGGCGAGCACAAGATCGCCAAAGAGACCGGAGGGACCCTGGACTTCAGCAGCGACGGGAAGCGGCTGCTGCTCACGATGGACGACCACTCCGTGGAGTGCACCAAGGACGCCCAGCGGTGCGTGCCATCTTTCGCTGAAGCGTGGGAAGTGCCCTCCGGTGACCGACTGCCCGTCGCGGACAGCCTCGTAGCCGGGTACAGGGTGGACGAGGCGGCCTTCACCACAGACCCGGGCACAGTGGCAGTGTCCAGCTTTGACGGGGCCGCTCGGCACGTCGAGATCAAGGATCTCACCACCGGACGACACCTCTACAGTCCGGGCCCGGTGCCCAACGTGACCTCCCGTTCCGCGATTCTCGGAGCTGGAGGTGAGACCGCGATCTGGTCGGCTGACGGACAGACGTACAGCCAGGCACTGGGCCGTACGCCCGGCCCGAGTACTGCGATTCCCGAAGTAGGCGAGCCCGACGACGCCACGGGAAACTACCAGGTCGAAGGCTCGGCGGACATCGGGGAAGTCGACGAGGGCGGGTACGTCGAGTCGACCTTGACCGATGTGCGTACTGGACAGGCCCATCGCACACGCCTGCCCACCTCAGGTGGCCTTCCCGCTGGGTACAACGGGGTCGCGGCGGTGCCAGGGACGGACGGCGGGCTCACCGTTCTCGTACCCGTCGGCACGACGCTGATGGCAGTGCGGGCCGAGCGGTCGGGCCATGAACGGTTCCAGGCCGGGAGCGATAACGGTAAGGGCGGTAGGTTCGCGCTGTCGCCCGACGGGCGCGCCGTCGCCAGGGTCAGCGAGAAGACCCTTGAGGTCCTGGATGCCTCCCGCACGGTCCTGCGCTCCGTGGAGATTTCGGCTCCCGCTCAGAACAGGGACTGGATGGTCACGTGGACCGCCGACTCCCAGTCGGTCGTGGTGTGGGGGCGCAAGGCCGGACTCCATCGCGCCTACGCGGCGTCCGACCTCAGCAGGAGTGTGCCGCTCCCCCAGGAGGCACAGAAGGGGGAGAAGATCGACAGCGTCGTCGGAGTGCAGGGTAGCGAGTTCGTCCTGTTGACCGATAACGGCACGCTGGCGCGTCTCGACGCCACCCGTGGGACTGTCCTCACCCAGCCCTTTGCCGCCCACCCAGGACCCAACTCCTACGGTGGCCTCGGCGATCTCTTTGTGTACGGGCAGCTCATGGCCCGCCCCGGGCACCCCGGACAGGTCGCCGTCGTGACCAGGACAGGAGGCGGCCGCGGCGAGATCATGCTGTGGGACGTCCTCGCCCCAAGGCAGGTCGCGATGCTGCCGGGCCCGGCCATCAGCTTGCCGTACACGGAGGATTCGCTCGGCAGCGGGATCGTCTTCACCCCCGACGGCACGCGGCTCGCCGTACAGAATTCCGACGGACAGGTGCGCGTCTGGGACGTCGACCGCCAGGAACGGCTGCGGGAAGAGGTGACCCACCCGACCGGGATGCAACTGATTGGTTTCACGCCGGACGGCAGACTCGTCACGTACCTCGACCGACTGGTCGAGGTCCATGATCTGGCGGACGGCTCGTCCGTCTCGTTGGCGGTGGCGGACTGGAGCACCGAGGAGGTCACCGCTACGACGGCACAGCTCACGCGGGACCACCAGCTGGTAATTGACAACAGTGAAGGGCGCCGCGCCTTCGACCTCCGCCCCGAAGTCCAGTTCCGCACCCTGTGCGTCAGCGCTGCACGCGACTACACCGAGGACGAACGCAAGCGCCTCCCGAAGGGAACCCCGTCCGAGCCGCCCTGTTCCTGAAGGACGCTTCTGGTCGCGGGCGCCACGCCGAGCCTCAACTGGCACGGTTTCGTAACCGAGTTGACCGCTGCCATGCTCCATCCGGAAGCGTTCTGCACAATTCTTCGCATGACCGGTTCAGGGAACTTGCATCTCGACGACGGCACCACGGTTCGCTTTCTGCTCACGAATGCGGACCCACCCGCCTACAAGGACGATGACTTGGCCGACGGTCTTGGCCCCGTCATCCCCGTGGGCCGGCGAGGGGAGGCCGTCGCCGCGGTCGCCGCCGACGCACTCCGCAGCACGCTCAGGCCGCTCGGAACCCTGGTCGAGGAGGTCCACGCTGCCATGACCACGGTGCCCGCACCGCCCACCGAGATCACCGTCACGTTCGGCATACAGCTCACCCAGGACCTGAAGCTGGGCATCGTAAACGGCAACGGTCAGGCCCACCTGACAGTCACCGCCAGCTGGAGCCCGGAGCCAGCCGCCCCCGCGCCGCCCGCCTGATCGCAGCGGCGGAGGATGCACGGGCAGTCGCCGAACTCGACCAGCCCACCGCCACCCTCGCCGCCACGCTGGATTCTCGTGGCAAAGCCCACCAGCAGCACGAAACGGCGCGGTGGAAGCAGGGAGAGCCGACATCGTGCCCTCCTTGGACACGTGCCCCGGACCGGTCCATCGTCCGGGGCACGTCCGACTTCCGCCGACAGCGGGAACACCCTGCGGAACACCAGCCAGGAGTTCAGGCTGGCGTGGTCACCACAGCGCTCGCGCTTGGCGGCTTTCGGGCCTCCGGAACAACATCCTCGGCGACCGGGCGGTGCGGCACTGTGAACCCAGGCGCCGAGGGTTACGGCCGGCTCCGGTATCGAGCCCGGGACTACTCAACGACTTGCTCACGAGGTAGGCCCAGACCATGGCAGCCAAGCACGATGCCCAAGCCCCCGTGGTGGCCAGGTATCGCTGCGCCCACCGGAACCTTGCCGCGCTCTTGGAGGATCAGGGGCGTATGGGGGAAGCGGGGCGGATCCGTGCCGGTGATCCGCTGCGCTCCGCATCGGACGGCGTATAGAGCGGGGCGGGTGTGGGTGGGGCGCAGCGGCGGAGTCCTGGCATTGCGGGGGGTTTTTGCGGAGCTGCCGCAGGTTCTCGTCCACCCGCCGGGTGGCTGGCTGGGACGGTGGAAGGGGTGGGGAACTGGCTGCCTCCGTCCTCCGTCCTCCGCCCTCCGTCCTCCGCCCTCCGTCCTCCGCCCTCCGTCCTCCGTCCTCCGGTCCCTCGCCCTCCGGCTCCCGCCCTCCCGAGCCCCCTGGCTGCCTCCGGCCCCCGCCCCCCGGCCGGGCCCCCTGGCCTCCCGGCCGCCCGGGCTGCCCTGGTTGTCTTGCCGTGGTGGTGGGGTGGTGGGGTTTGGGTGTCGTGCTGTTGTTTGGGGGTGTTGTGGCGGGGTGTGGATGGCAGTCTCGGTGGGTTTGTTTCCTTGGGTTGTGAGGTGGTTGTGGGGGTCTGGCCTGGACGTTGATGGGGTATGGGTGGTGACGTTGGGTGAGTTTCGGGTGTTGTGGGGGTGAGGCGTCCCATAGGGCCCACGTCACATACGAGCCGGGATAGTAGCCCCGCACAGCCTCGATGCCCGCTTCTCGTATCGGCTTTGACCTGTGCGGATCTCTCCGAGGGCTTCGTGGGGTGGCCGGTGCTGGCTGCGAGGGGTGCTAGTAGGAGGGGTCTTTGCCAGGGGGTGTGGGGGTCTGTAGAACTGGATGAGTCGCAGGGCGGCAGGGGTGTTTCACCCGCCGCCGTTGATTCCCTCTCCTTCGCGTGAGTGGCTCACGCATGTCTTCGGCATGCCCGCGGCCGTCCTTGTCTCCTTCGGAAGGTCTGTCTGTGTCCAACGCTGTCATCCGCCGCATCGCCGCTTCGAAGAAGACCCTCGCGGGTTCCGTCCTCGCCCTGGGTGTCGCCGGTTCCATGCTGGCCGCGGTTCCCGCGCAGGCCGCCCCGATGAGTGCGAAGGCGATCGCCCAGCAGATGATCAAGGACCCGGCGCAGTTCGCGGCTTTCAGCAACATCGTTTCCCGTGAGAGCGGCTGGAACCACACCGCCACGAACTCTTCCTCGGGTGCCTATGGCCTGGTCCAGGCCCTGCCGGCGTCGAAGATGGCTTCCGCGGGCTCGGACTGGAAGACCAACCCGGCCACGCAGATCAAGTGGGGTCTGGATTACATGAACGAGCGCTACGGCAGCCCCGTGGGTGCCTGGAACTTCTGGCAGACCCACCACTGGTACTAAGCCGCCAGCGGGTAGCAGACGCACGCAAAGACGCCCGGCCGGGATTTCCCGGCCGGGCGTTTTCGCGTATGCGGCCGGCCGCCGAGCCCACCGCAAGGCGGCCGCTTGCGGTACGGGACCGTGTCGCGGCGCTCCCTTGGGCCGCCGGCCGGGTACACCGCGTGGGTCAGCCCGCCGGTGAAGGCGTGCGTGCGGGAGGGGCTGTGAGGGTCGGCGGGCCGCTGACCTCGTGGGCCGGGCCCGGCTCCGTACGGTCCGTCGTGCAGGCATGGCACCGTGCTCGAGCCGGTGTCCGGGGCTTCGCCGGCGCCGCACGGGTCCTGGCCGGCCCGCACGCCGCGCGGACAGGCGTGCGCCTGTCCGGGCAAGGGCGCCTTTTGGGGTGGTGGTACCGGGCCGGTTCCGGCCCGGTACCGCGCCCGGCTGGGCCCCGAGCCCGGCGGGTGCGCCAATGCGGTGGTACCGGGCCGGTTCCGGCATTTACCGCGCCCGGCCGGGCCCCGGCAGGGCGCGGTGCGGGTTGGTGTCGAGGCGGTCGCGGTGTGAACCGTGAGGTGGAGAGGGGTTCCGGCTCTTCTCGCCCGGCTTGTCCTTCGTGTACGCCCCGGCCGCGCGGTCCGGCCGTGCGCACCGGCTCCCGCCGGCAGGCTGATCGTCTGCGACTGGCGTACTACAGGCCGGTCGGCTCCGCGAGCATGTCGTCGACGATCTGCAGCCGGGTTTCCGGGAAGCGTTCCGCGATCGCTTCGCCCATCATGGCCGCCCCCTGCGGATCGGGCATCGCGCACTGTTCGCGGGTCTCGGCGTCCGGCCACCGTGCGTAGGCCACCCAGGTGCCGTCGTCTGCCTGGTGCAGGCGCGAGCCGTAACTGCCGCACTGGGAATGGATCGCCGCAGTCACCCGGTGCCAACCCTCGGCGAACAGTTGCTCCTTGCCCTGCTGGAGGCGCCACCGATAGATCACTGCGAACATTCCGGGATCCCCCTCGTCTCGTTACTCCTCGTCAGACGATATGAGATCGTCTCAAGCCGCGGCCATCGCCCCTCCTGCCGTTCGTAGTAGGTTCTGTCTCTTTGGCCAGCGTCGGGCCCAGATGAGGCATCGTTCGAGGGTGTTCCGCTGCTTGCAGGCTCGCGGTCGAAACCGGGCGGCCGCCCTGGCGACCCCGCCTCAGGCGGCGGCCGTTGTGGTCGGTCGGCTGCGAGATGACCGCGCGCCCGGGTGGGAGCGCCGGTGTGACTCCAGCCGGTCGCCGGCCACAGGCCGCCGTCTGCCGTCTGCCGTCTGCCGTCTGCCGTCTGCCGTCTGCCGCCTGCCGCCTGCCGCGTGGCGCGTGGCGCGTGTGGTTGGGGTGTGATGCTGCTGTCGTGTGGGGTGCGGGCCCGCGGCGCGGGTGGTGGTGATGCTGCCGGGCTCCGCTGTGCGCAGTGCCGGGTATCTGGTCTCCCGCCGGTTCAGGGCCGGGCGGTACCGGTCACGTACTGGGCCGGGGGCAGCTGCGTGGACGGGCGGCTGGGCGGTCACGCCTGGTGTGCGCCGGCCTTGCCTGGAATCCCTGGGCAGGACCGGCCGCGCCGAGACCCCACGGGGATCAACCGGGGCCGTATCGACGTTGCCCGGCTTCGTCGCGCGCTTTCGGGTGTGCCGTTGCCCCGGGCGAGCGACGGCCGACTGGTGCTGGCTGTGGACGTCTCTCCGTGGCTTCGGCCGGATGCCGATACCTGTTCGGACCGGTCCTTCTGCCATACCTTCGGCCGGGGCCTGGGCAAGCACCAGATGGTGCCCGGCTGGCCTTACTCGATCGTCGCCGCTCTGGAGACGGGCCGGACCTCGTGGACGGCGCTGCTGGACGCGATCCGGTTGGAGCCCGGCGCCGACTTAGCCGCGGTCACCGCCGATCAGGTCCGTGACGTAGTTGAACGCCTCGTGGCAGCCGGCCAGTGGCAGACAGGCGCCCCGAACATCTTGGTCGTCCTCGATGCCGGTTACGACGGGCCCCGCATCGCGCACCTCCTGCGTGATCTGCCGGTCGAGGTGCTGGGCCGGCTGCGCTCGGACCGGGTGATGCGCAAGCCGGTCCCGGTGCCGTGGATCTGCCCGCCGCAGGGCGGACGTCCGCCCAAGCACGGTGGTGAGTTCGTCTTCGGCCGTCCCGAGACCTGGGGCGAGGTCACCGCGGTGACCGTCACCGACACCGACCGGTACGGGACTGCGACCGCACAGGCGTGGGACCGGCTCCATCCCCGGCTGACCCGCCGGGCCGCCTGGCTCGACCACGAGGGACCGCTGCCGATCATCGAGGGCACCGTGATCCGCCTGACGGTCGAGAAGGCCCAGCGGCGGGGTGATCAAGCCCGTCTGGCTGTGGTGGTCGGGCACCGGCGCCGCCACGGGCGACGTCGACCGGTGCTGGCAGGCGTTCCTGCGCCGCTTCGACGTGGAACACACCTTCCGCCTCCTCAAGCAGACCCTCGGCTGGACCCGGCCGAAGCTGCGGGACTCGCAGGCCGCCGATCGCTGGACCTGGCTCGTCCTGGCCGCACACGCTCAACTCCGCCTCGCCCGCCCCCTCACACAGGATCTGCGCCGGCCATGGGAGCGGCCAGCGGAACCGAACAGACTCACCCCAGCCCGGGTCCGCCGCGGGTTCAGGAACCTGCATGCGAAGACGGGCACGCCAGCCCGTGCACCAAAACCCACCCGACCCGGCCCCGGCCGCCCGCTCGGCTCGAAGAACCGGCGGCCCGCCACCCGCTACGACGTCGGACGTGTCCTCGCGACCGGCGAGTCCTACACCCGACCCGCCCATCACAAGGTCGGCACCAAACCCAGACGCACCTGATGTACGGCAAGCCAAGCTAGGTGACAAGCCAGGGTTCTTGGATCAGGTGCGGAGCAGCGAGGTGTGGATGCGGGCGATGGCCCGCAGCACATCGTCGCGGTTCTTGGCCTGCTGCATCCAGGCGGGCAGGCGGGCCACCACGGTCATCTTCCGGCCGTGGTCGTGCCAGGGAATCCCTTCACGTAGCGGCGCCTGAACGAATCGTCTGATCAGGTCCAGGTGTTCCAGGTTGTAGGCCCATACCCACCCGTGCCGGGTCTCGGCCTGCAGCCACAGGCGGATGCCGAAGTACGGATCCGTGGCTGGCGCGTGCGGGTCCCGGTGCAGGGCCACAGATCCACGGCTCCGTTCCTTCGCCGTCCCGCAGTTCCGGCAGACGAGACGCCTTGGTGCAAAGAGGTCCTGATCGTCCACTCCGGCCGGGTCTGGTGCTGTCCCGACGTGCGCGACCTTCTCACAGCCCGGGCAGCGCACGAGGACGGACGCAAGGAAGTCGTACTTCGTGCTGCGTGTGTCCCGGAACCGATGGTGTGTGGAGCTTGGACTCATCAGACCAGTATGCGAGCCAAGCACTGGAGGCTCCTATTGGTTAAACCTCAAGCTCAGGGCGCATGCGACGTGCTGCGTGTGGCCGCCAGCTTCGTTCAGGGCGTGTCCGGCTTGTGTCTGGCCGGTTCAGTGGGGGGAGGGAGGGTTTGGTTTTTTCGGTCTGGCTTTGTCGTCTTGATGGTCGGGGCCGGGGGGCCGTTCGTGGTCGTGTCCGGTGGACAGGTGCTGCCGGAACACTTGTGTGGAGTGCGGGTTTTGGCCGCACTGCCACACGCCGTGGGGGCAGTAGTCGGTGATGCTGTGGTAGAGCGGCTTGTGTTCGGCGATCCATGCCAGCATGTGGCGCATGTACTGGGGGTTGTCGCCGTTGCGGAACAGTCCCCATTCGGGGTATGAGATCGGCTTGTCGTGCGCGTTCGCGAAGTCGACCTGCTGCTGGAGTCCGTAGGGCTGGGTGACCTGGTCGTCGAAGGTATCGCCGGGCGGCTGGTCGTAGGTGTCCATGCCGATGATGTCGACGACGTCGTCGCCGGGGTAGCACCGGGTCCAGGCGATGGCGTCGCTGCCGCGGTTGGGGGCGAAGTCGAATTGGAACTGCTGGCCTTCCACGGAGCGCATGGCGGCCACGATGCGCCGCCAGTACCTCTTCCAGTTCTCGGGGTCGGGCCGGCACCGGTGGGTGTAGTCGAAGCCGTTCATCTCCCAGCCGAGCACGATCACCGTGTCGGGCACATCGAGGGCGACCAGGCGCTCGGCCAGCCGCTGGAAGTGGTGGTCGTACTCACCTCGCGCGCCAAAACGCATCAGCTCGGCGACCCGGCCGTCGGGGACGCCCGCCTCGTTGCCCTCCAGCATGGGCACGTTCAGGATGAACATCCGGTCGGCTCTCTCGTTGCGCCACCGTGCCCAGCTGTGCAGGGAATCGGGTGCTCCCTCGATGTTCGACCAGGTGTCGCCGGGCAGGTAGGTGTGCCCGGCACGCAGGTCGGTGCCCCCGAGCCAGCGCGAGAGTTCGCGCATCCTTTCGACGCCGGGCGAGCCGTAGTGGAGATAGGCGCCCACCGCGACCTCGTCCCCGGCGTGAGGGCCAAAACCCTTGTGCGGCGGTGTGGCGAGGGCGCCCCCGGTGACGAGCAGGCCGACGGCGACCGTACCGGCGCAGGCGCCCGCCAGCCAGCGGCCCCGATGGGACATGGTGCCTCCACAGGCTTCGCGAACCGATGTCTCTGGCAGCGACGTTAGGCATCTCATCGGACCCGCGGCCTCTCCGGTGTCCCGATACTGGGCCATTTGCGGCAGCCGGCCGCCTGCGCTTGGCCCGACCGGGCGAAAGCCGCCCCCCTGCGCACGCCGGCCGCGATCGCGGCGGTGCGACCGCTCCTGCCGCCCCCAAACACCGCCGCGCCCCCGGGCACCGCCGCGCCCCCGGGCACCGCCGCGCCCCTGGGCACCGCCGTGCATCAGGGCACTGTCGTGCCTGCCGCGCCGGTTCGGGCGCCGCGGGGGCCTTACGGTGCGCCGGCCGGCGGCCCTGCGCCGGGAGGGGAAGCGCACGACCCGGCATACGACGCCGATGTCCGGTGGCTGATGGCCCGGGCGCCGGGCGCCGGGTGCCGGGTGCGCGGGCGGTGTGGCGGTGGCCGAGGCGCCGGGTGTGCGGGGGAGTGGGCCGTGTGGCGGTGGCCGGCCGCCGGCGAACAGGATCAGGCCGCGGCCCAGGCGCCGGGGGAGTGGGGTGTGAGCCCGCAGGCCCGCCAGGCGGTGTCAGTGCCTCATGGTGGAGCAAGGCCTTCCGGCCAGGCGCGTCCTTCCGCGCTCCTCGACGCCTTCGCTGCCGCGCTGCTCGCCGGCCCACCCGCCGCGGTGTCAGGGTCCCTCCCGGGGCGCGGTGTTCACCGTCCTGGCGCCGCGCGCGTCCCCGTGCTGCGTACTGCGTCCTGCGTAGCGCAGGGCGGAGTACGGGCCCGCCACACGCGTACCTTCACCGGCCGCCACCCCGCCGGCCCTGCAACCCGCCGGCGGGCGGCGGGCGGCGGGCGGCGGGCATCCGCCGGCGGGCGGCCGGCCCCGTGTGTGGCCGGAACTCGCCCGAGGCGGGTGAACAGAAGCCTACTTACTGGTAACTTGCGCGGGTTGATCAAGGTCGGAGGCGTGGCCGGCCACGCTCCCGGCCAGAGCCACCCCCCAGTCAAGGAACCACATTGGCACGCACCGTCCGTACGGCGGCCCTCATCTGCGCCCCGGCCCTCGCACTCGGCTTCTCCCTCCTCGCCGCCCCCGCCCCCGCGTCCGCCGCGGACGCGCCCACACCGCACCTGGACTCGGTCGAGCAGACCCTGCGTCAGGTCTCGCCGGGCCTTGAGGGCTCGGTCTGGGAACGCACCTTCGGCAACCGGCTCGGTTCCTCCACGCCCGGTGGCGCCGACTGGCTGCTGCAGACCCCCGGCTGCTGGGGCGACGCCGGATGCACCGACCGGCCCGGATCGCGCCGTCTCCTGGACAAGATGCGGCGCGACATCGCCGCCGCCCGGGAAACGGTGGACATATCCACGCTGGCGCCCTTCCCCAACGGCGGCTACCAGGAGGCGATCGTCGCGGGCCTGAGGGAATCCGCCCAGAAGGGCAACCGGCTGAAGGTGCGCGTCATGGTGGGCGCCGCGCCCGTCTACCACTCCACGGTGATCCCCTCGTCCTACCGCGACGAACTCCTCGCCAAGCTGGGCCCGGCCGCCGCCGGCAACATCACCCTCAACGTGGCCTCGATGACCACCTCGAAGACCGCGTTCTCCTGGAACCACTCCAAGCTGGTCGTGGTCGACGGCAGTTCGGTGATCACCGGCGGCATCAACAGCTGGAAGGACGACTACCTCGAGACCTCCCACCCGGTCAGCGACGTCGACCTCGCGCTGTCCGGGCCGGCCGCGGGCTCCGCGGGCCGCTACCTGGACACCCTGTGGGACTGGACCTGCCGCAACAAGAGCAACTGGAGCTCGGTCTGGTTCGCCGCCTCACCCGGCGCCCCCTGCATGCCCTCCCTGCCCCGGCCCGCCTCCCCCCAGGGCGAAGGCAGCCTGCCCGCCCTCGCCGTCGGCGGCCTGGGCGTGGGCATCCGCCAGAGCGACCCCGCCTCCTCCTTCCGCCCCGTCCTGCCCACGGCCGGCGACACCAAGTGCGGTATCGCCCTGCACGACAACACCAACGCCGACCGGGACTACGACACCGTCAACCCGGAGGAGAGCGCCCTGCGCGCCCTGGTCTCCAGCGCGACCTCGCACATCGAGATCTCCCAGCAGGACATCCACGCCACCTGCCCGCCGCTGCCCCGCTACGACATACGCCTCTACGACGCCCTCGCCGCCAAGCTCCTCTCCGGCGTCAAGGTCCGCATCGTCGTGAGCGACCCCGCCAACCGCGGCACCATCGGCAGCGGCGGCTACTCGCAGATCAAGTCGCTCTCCGAGGTCAGCGACGCCCTGCGCGGCCGGGTGACGGCCCTGACCGGCGACGCCGGCCGGGCGCGCACAGCCCTGTGCGAGAACCTCCAGCTGGCCACCTTCCGCGCGTCGGACCAGCCGGCCTGGGCGGACGGCAAGCCCTACGCCCAGCACCACAAGCTGATCTCGGTCGACGGATCGGCCTTCTACATCGGCTCCAAGAACCTCTACCCCTCCTGGCTGCAGGACTTCGGGTACATCGTCGAGAGCCCGGCCGCGGCCGCACAGATCAAGAGCGACCTGCTGGACCCCCAGTGGCGCTACTCCCAGGCCACCGCGACCTACGACCACACCCGCGGCCTCTGCCAGCCCTGACGACCCCACCCCACCCTGCCCGCCACGCCCCGCCCCGCTCCGCCCGTCCGGCCCGTCCGGGCGGGCGGGCGGGCGGAGCGCCGCGGGCTCGGGCGGCCGCGGAAGGGCCGTGGTTTGCGATGTTCGGGTGTTCAACGTGCCGGTGTTTGTCGGGTGTTGGGGGCTGCTGGCACGCTTTGGCCATGAGTGAAGCAGCAGAGGTGACCGGAGCGTGGCTCCGGGAGTGGATCACGGCCCGTGGTGGGGTGGCCGGCACGGTTCATGTGCGTGAGGGCGATGACATGATCCTGGCCGCCGCCGTGAACATCCCCCCGCCTGTCGTCGAGGCGGTGCGCATCGTGCCGAAGGGCAAGGGCATGGCGGGTCTGGCCTTCGAGCGTGATGCGCCGGTGTCCACCTGCAATCTGAAGACCGATGCCACGGGCGATGTACGGCCGGGAGCCAAAGCGGTGGACGCGAACGCCGCCGTGGCGATCCCGGTCCACGACGCGGCGGGCCGGATCCGGGGCGTCGTCGGCATCGCCTACATGGGCGAGCGTGCGATGGACGACAGCGAGCTGGCCCTGCTGGCACAGGAAGCCCAGGCCGTGCCGTCGGAGCAGCGGACCGGGCGGTAGCGCAGCGGGCAGCGGCACAGCCGCGCTCGGTGTGCGCGGCACAGCCGCGCCCGGTGTGCGATCGCGTCAGGACGCGGCCGCACACCGGGCGCTGGATGCGGGGTGCTGGATCCGGGTGCTGGATGCGGGGCGCTGGATCGGGGGTGCTGGATGCGGGGCGCTGGATCGCTGTCGCGGTGTTGTCCGGGATCGGCGGGTTGCCGGGCGGGGAACGCCGGTCAGCTGCGGGCGCCCGCGGTCACCGTGCTCGGCGGTCAGCAGGTGAGCAGGGACGGCTCGTTCGCCGGTACGTCTTCGGGGCAGCCCGGGAGCGTGCGCGGGCTGGTGATGCGGGGGCCGCAGAGCAGGGTGCTGAACACCTGCCGGCCGTTTTGGCGGCCCGTCACCCGGGCGCTGAAGATGCCGGGTTGCCCGGTGGGCAGTTCGGTGGCCTCGATCCAGCAGGGGGCGCCGAACTCGGTGTACCGCTGGAACCGGTTGACCGTCGTGGTGGGCAGTACGGAGGCACCCGGCCCGAGCAGGGCGCAGGTGGCCTGGCGTGCCGCTTCGAGCAGGACCATGCCGGGCATGTGATCGCCGCCGTGGTCGAACATCACGGGGTGGCTGGGGTCCGGGTTGAGCCACCACAGGTCGGGGCGGTCGGTCGGGGCGAGCACCAGGTCGATGGGCAGTGCCCGGCCGTAGTGGGACGGGCTCTGGCCGGTGGGGTGGTAGTCGAACGATCTCGTCAGGGCGGCGCCGCGCAGCCGGCGGTAGGCGGCGGGCGAGACGCAGGTGAAGTGCCCGTCGCCGGTGGCCACGACGTGTCCGTCGCGCCGGATGGTGATGTCCACGCCCAGGACCGTGTCGCGCCGTTCCTTGGTGAAGACCGTCTCGATCGTCAGGTCGCTGGGCGTGTGCCCTATCCCCAGGTGCTCGGGGTGGGTGGTGGCGGAGATGTCCCGCATCACGAAGTGATGGCCGAGGGGGATCCCGTACTCGGAGTGGGCGAGGAATATGCCAACCTGACGGACCGTCTCGACGGCCTGCAGATGATCGTGGCTCCGGCCATCGGGGCTGTTGAAAAACGTGTGCGCGCGCGGCCACTGTCCGGTGAGCGCGAAGGTGTTTTCGCCGGTCTTCTCGCAACCGGTGAGGAATACCTCCGCGAGTGATTCACGGTGGACATATTCCTTTGGCACGGTGGTGGTGAGCCTGGGAAGTTCCGCCGGGTCCCCGTGTTTGGATCGTCGGGTGGCATCGTCGCCCCGGGCGTCTTTTGTCCGGGGCACTGTCTCACTGCTCATGATCCTTCTCCCCCAAGAAGCGACTGAAAGCGTGGCCGTAAGATACATACTCACCGGTTTCATTTGCAAGGCGTCGGTGGCAATGGCCCGGTGCGGAAGCTCCGTTCTGTGACGCGTGGTGGCGGGATTCATTGTGTGACTTCATTGAGTGACGACCGGGTGTCCCGATATGGATTCTTTCCGTCCTGTTTCAAGACTGGGCGTGCTGTTATCGGGGGCTTCCCGGGCGGGAGTCGCAGTTGCGCTCCGGCTGGGAGGTGTCTGGCGCCCGGGCGGGTCAGCGGCGGCGGCCGTCACCTCGGTGGGCCGCGCTCTTTTCGGGGCTGCGTGGTGGGAAGGGTGTCCTGTCCTGCCAAGGAACATCTGCCACACGGCACACGGGGGTGCGTTATGCAGGCCCGTTTGAATCTTTTTCGGCAGTGAGATCGCCGGCAAGACCAGGAGGGGGATCAGCACGGCGGGACGGCGGGCCGGGTCAACGGCTGTGGTTTGTGCGCCGCATCCACGGCCGTGGACCTGGCGCACACAGGGCAGAGCGCGGCGCGGGTCGGCCTGGCCGCGGCCTGGCGCGGGGCCACCGTCTTGCCCGAGGCCGGGCGGGCCGCCCTTGAGCCGGCCGGGAAGGGCGCGCGGATCGCCGATGCCCCTGGCGGGGTCCTGGAGGATGCCCGGCCGAACGCGGCCAGGCACTGCAGCCAGGAGCGGCCGGCAGCGCTGGCCTGCCTGGTCGCGCTGTTCAACGCCGGCAACCGGCCGGGGTCATCACCGGCCGGCAGAGCGGCGACTGCCTGCCCGGCCTGCCCGGCCTGCCCGGCCTGCCCGGCCTGCCCGGCCGGGCAGGGCCGGGAGGGGCAGGTCCCTGTTTCCCGTGGTCCCGAACGCTTTTTAAACCAAACAACCTCCTCCCCACCCCAAAAGCCGAAA
>NZ_JBVIFS010000045.1:0-2097 GCF_055571215.1 Streptomyces sp. NPDC030995 | reverse complement strand
TTCACCCCCCCCCCCCCCCCCCCCCCCCCCCCCCCCCCCCCCCCCCCCCCCCCCCCCCCCCCCCCCCCCCCCCCCCCAGGGCCGGTCCGCGGTGTCCGGTGGCCCGGACCGCTGCTGAAGCCGGACACCGGCTGCCGCACGCCGGGGTCCGGGGCACCGTCCCGCTCATGGGCGCACAGTGCGTCAGCCGGTCCAGGGCCGGAGTTTTTCGGGGTTGAGCACCGCCCAGATGTGTGTGATCCGGTCGCCTGACACGTCGAACGCCAGCACGGACACGGTGACACCCTCGCGTTGGAGCACCAGCCCGGGCTGGCCGTTGACCTTGGACTCCGTGATCGTCAGGTCGGCCGCGTTGTCGGCGGCGTTCACGAAGAAGCGGGCGACCTCTTCGCGGCCCTCGATGGGGTGGATCTGGGCGCTGATGATGCCGCCGCCGTCGGTGACCGTCGTGGCGTCGGGGTCGAGCAGGGCGATGAGGGCCTCGATGTCCTGGGCCTCCCACGCCTGCTTGAAGTTCCTGATCATTTCGGCGCGTTGGGCTGTGGGGGCCACTGGGACCCGCTGCGCCCGCACGCGCTGGCGGGCCGAGGACGCCAGCTTGCGGCAGGCCGCCGGGGAACGGCCGACGATCTGCGCCACTTCGGCGAACGAGTAGTGAAAGACGTCGTGGAGGACGAAGGTGACGCGCTCGGCCGGGGTCATCGATTCCAGTACGACGAGGAAGGCCATGCTGACCGACTCGTCGAGGGTGACCCGGTCCGCCGGGTCGACGGAGCCGCCCGACCGGCCGCTGATCCACTGCGTGCGGTCGGGCAGCGGCTCCGGCACCCATTCCCCCACGTACCGCTCCCGCCTGGCCCGTGCCGAGCCGAGCAGGTCGAGGCAGATGCGGCTGGCGACCGTCGTCAGCCAGCCGCCGGGGGAGGCGATGGCCTGCTGCTGCTGGGGTGTCATGGCATACCAGCGGGCGTACGTCTCCTGCACGACGTCCTCGGCGTCCGCCACGGAGCCGAGGAACCGGTAAGCGAGATTGATCAGCTGACGCCGTTCACTCAGGACCGCGCTCAATCCCGCGTCCAGCCGGTCCTCTTCCTGCTCGGGCTGCGTGCTCACTGCCGCCACCCTCTTTCGCGCTCAGGCGGCATGTTTCACCGCGCCTTGTGTAAGGGCCTGCGCCGTCGTACCCGCAGAGATCATCCAGAGAGATCGATCCACAGAGATCGGTCCAGAGATCCGTCCAGAGATCATCCAGCGATCGGTCCAAAGATCCGTCCGGAGATCGAATTATCGCTGCGGGGCGCCCGCGGAAAGGGGTGTGCAACATCGGGATTCCGATGTTGCACACCGCTGCCCGGTCCGTTGCGGGTGCGGTTCGCGGAACTTTCCAGCGGTGCTCCAGGGATGTCCGAGCGATCGTTGAGCGCCGAGGCCGACGGTGATCGGGAGGTAATAGGGAGGGAGAACCCGTGGATGGCGCCGGAAGCAGGGACGCCCTGCTCAGGATCGAACGCGGTCAGGCCACCGAAGAAGAGCTGGCCGCGGTCGCCGTGACGCTTTTCTCGCTGCTTGTCGGGCAGAGCCGGCCCCCGGCGGAAGACGGCCGGGGACGGTCCGTCGCCCTCTGGCGCCGGGAACGGGCCAGGGCCTACCAGGCGCCGCACAGCTGGAGATGACGCCCCCCTGGGGGCGAACGGCGATGACCGGGCAGCTGACGACTCTCACATGAAGACCCGTACATGCGGTGGGGTTGTCCGGGCGTGCAGTCTCTTCCGGTCGGCCCGCGCCGCCCCACAGGAAGGTGACTGTCATGACGATGGTGGTGGAGCCCTCTGCGCTTTTGGCGGGCCAGGCCCATGCGCGGGGCCGCGTGGCCGAGCTGGAGGCGATCCGTGCGCAGGCCGTGGCCGGACCGAGTGAGAAGGCGACCGAGGCCCAGCATGCCAAGGGCAAGCTGACGGCGCGCGAGCGGATCGGACTGCTCCTGGACGAGGGCTCGTTCAGCGAGGTCGAACAGCTCCGCCGTCACCGGGCGACCGGGTTCGGCCTGGAGGCCAAGAAGCCGTACACCGACGGTGTGATCACCGGCTGGGGCACGGT
>NZ_JBVIFS010000044.1:0-50082 GCF_055571215.1 Streptomyces sp. NPDC030995 | reverse complement strand
GAGTCGAGCAACCTCTGGGTTCTCGAGCATGCCGACACGGTCATTGCCACCGCGCGCACCACGCCTCCCGGTGAGGAGATGCTCCTGGCCGAGGCCGCGGCACGCGACGAGGCGGCGGCACGGGACCTCCTGAGCGGCGTTGCCGCCCTGGCACCCGGCGACCGGATACGGATCGTCCATCGGGCAGGCACCGTGACAGGCAACGCGTGGCAGGAGTTCATCGACCACGAACCGCACCGGAATGCAGAGCAGTACTACATCCGCATCCCGGATGTCGCAGCGCTGCTCGACAGGCTGCGTCCGCTGTTCTGGCAGCGCCTTACCACGGCCGGGATCGACCGCACCGGCCGAGACATCGTCATCTCCACCTTCGGCGCCCACTACCGGATTCCGGTTCTCGCCAACGGGCTCGGTGAGGTCGTCACCGGCGGCCCGATGCAGTCGCCGGGAGCTGTGGGAGGCGCCGGGCTGGCGCCCGACTATCTGGCCGCCCTGCTGTTCGGCCCGCACGGAATCGAGGGGCTGACCCGGATCCGCCCCGACGTCTACGCCGCGGACGAGGAGCTGTTCCAGGTGCTTTTCCCTCCACTCACTGCCGACGTACTCAGCTACTACCTGCCGTACTAGGTGTATTGATCACGAGCGTTGTTGACGCTGGTCTGGTCTTGAACATGGCGAAGACCCCCGGTGTGGTGGGAGCTGTCTGGGAACTCACCGCACGGAGGTCTTCGTGTCCCACCGTAATGCCCGGCTGACCGTCTTCGGTGGGCGCCTGCTGGTCGAACGTGTCCGTTCCGGCCGACCGGTCGCTCATGTCGCGGCCGAGATGTGCATATCCCGGGCCACCGCTCACAAGTGGATGCGCGTCCGCCGCAGTCGAGGCCCAGGTCTGCCGACTGCGTCAGGGCAACCCGATCCGCCGCTACGAACGCGATCGTCCGGGCGAACTCGTCCACCTCGACATCAAGAAACTGCTCCTCCTACAAGTCAAAGCAGTTCAGCAGCCGTCTGTTTGGGATCAGCGGCCGCCGGAGACCCGTAGCACGGTTCCCGTCGTGTACGAGGCATCCGGGGACAGCAGCCAGGCGATCGCACCGGCGATCTCCTCCGGCCGGCCGGGACGCCCGAGCGGGATCCCGGTCGCCGCCCGGGCCGGGCGGTCGGGATCGCCCATCGCCGCGTGCATGTCGGTCTCGATGATGCCGGGCGCCACGGCGTTGACCCGGATGCCGTCCGGGCCGAGCTCCTTGGAGAGCCCGACGGTCAGCGCGTCGGCGGCCGCTTTGGTCGCCGCGTAGTGCACGTAGTCCCCGGGGCTGCCGAGGGTGGCGGCCGCCGAGGAGACGTTCACGATCGCCCCGCCGCCGGCCCGCGCCATGTCCCGGGCGGCCCGGCGGCAGCACAGCAGGTACCCGAGGAGGTTCACCTCGACCACCCGTCGCAGATCCTCGGTCCGGGTGTCGGCGAGCCGGCCCAGCGGACCGGTCACCCCGGCGTTGTTGACCAGCCCGGTCACCGCACCGAGTTCGGCGCCGGCGACGTCGAAGAGCCGCTCGACGGCGGACTCCTCGGAGGTGTCGCCGCGTACGGTCACACAGCGGGCCCCGGTGGACCGTACGCGCTCGGCGACGGCCTCGGCGGCCGTGGCGTCGCGGGCGTAGTTCAGCGCCAGATCGTGCCCGTCGGCGGCCAGGCGCAGACAGGTGGCCGCGCCGATGCCCCTGCTGCCGCCGGTGACGACGGTGACCGGACGACGTGACATGGGAGCCTCCTGTGCGTGGTGCGTGGTGCGTGATGCGTGATGCGTGGCGCGTGGAACCGTACGGCGCGGCAGGCTAACACCGCGATATTCGCTGGACCAGCGGAAATGTCGGGACGGAAGGTGGCAACCATCATGACCACCACGTCCGAGGAGCCGTCACATGTCCACTCTCCGCGTCACCGTCGAAGAACTGACCGTCCACGAGCACCCCAACGCCGACGCGTTGGAGCTGGCCCAGGTGGGCCTCTACCGGGCCGTGATCGCCAAGGGTGCCTACCGCACCGGTGAGTTCGCGCTCTACATACCCGAACAGGCCGTGCTGCCCGCCGAGCTGATCGAGGAGCTGGGCCTGACCGGGCGGCTCGCGGGCAGCTCCGCCGACCGGGTCAAGGCGGTCCGGCTGCGCGGCGAACTCTCGCAGGGCCTGGTGTGCAGGCCGCGCGCCCTCGCCGACGTGGACCTGGTGCAGGCGGCCAAGGAGGGCACGGACTTCGCGGAGTCGCTCGGCATCACCAAATGGGCCCCGCCCGTCCCCACGACCATGGACGGTGAGGTCGAAGCCGCCGCCGACCTGATGCCGTGGGTGGACATCGAGAACCTCCAGCGCTACCCGCACCTCTTCGAGCCCGGCGAGCCGGTCGTCCTCACCGAGAAACTGCACGGCACCGCTTGCCTGTTCACGTACGTGGTCCAAGGCGACCGGACCCTCGTCTCCTCCAAGGGCTTCGGTTCGCGGGGGCTGGCGCTCAAGGAGGACGAGCGCAACGTCTACTGGCGGGCCGTACGGGGCCACGGCCTGCCTGCCGTCGCGGCTGCCCTGGCCGCCCGCCTCGGTGCGAGCAGGGTCGGGATCTTCGGCGAGGTGTACGGCGCCGGCGTCCAGGACCTGGCGTACGGGACGAACGTCCGCACCGCCGACACGCCGCCCGGCTACGCCGTCTTCGACGTCTCCGCCGAGATCGACGGCCGGGTGCGCTGGCTGGACCCGGCGGCCGTGCTGCAGGACGGCGAACTGCCCCTGGTGCCACGGCTGTACGAGGGCCCGTACGAGCTCGACACGGTGCTGGAACTGGCGAGCGGCCGGGAAACCGTGTCGGGGCGGGGACTGCACCTGCGGGAGGGCGTCGTCATCCGCCCGTCGACGGAGCGCTACAGCCCGGTCGTGGGCGGCCGCGCCATCGCCAAGGCGGTCAGCCCGGCGTACCTGACCCGAAAGGGCGGCACGGAGTACGAGTGATCGTCCGGGACACGCCCCTGCGGCCCCCGGCGACCGGGGCTGGGCGCGCTGGGCGGCGCCCCTCCGCTGCGCCGCGCCCCTGCGTCACGTCACGTCACGTCACGCCACGCCACGCCGCGACGCGCCCGGCTCGCTTCGGGGGGCGGGCGCGGCGTGCGTGGTGGGATGGGCGGGGGTGGGGTCCACCAGCACGCGGAGAGGTCGGGTACATGTCCCAGTCGGGCCGGAGCAGCCAGGAAACGATGCGGTCGATGGCGTACGACACGTACGGCGGGACGGAGGTGCTCTCCCAGATTCGGCTGCCGATGCCCAAGTTCGGCCCCAGCGAGGTCCTCGTCCGGGTGAAGTGCGCCGCCGTCAACCCCGTCGACTGGAAGATCATGTCGGGCGGGCTCGACTCCATGATGGACGTCGTCTTCCCGGTCGTCCCCGGCTGGGACGTGGCCGGCACCGTCGAGCGGTGCGGCCCCGACGTCCCGGAGTACGCCGAGGGCGACGAGGTCATCGCCTACGCCCGCAAGGACTACGTGCACGGTGGGACCTGCGCCGAGTTCGTCACCGTGCCCGTACGCGCCCTCGCGCACAAGCCCGCCTCGCTGAGCTGGGCCGAGGCCGCCGGGCTTCCGCTGGCCGGCCTCACCGCCTACCAGCTGCTCACCCGCCTCGGCACCGGCAAGGACGACACCGTCCTCATCCACGGCGCCGCCGGCGGAGTCGGCTCCCTCGGCGTGCAGATCGCCCGCGCGCTGGGCGCCCGCGTCATCGGCACCGCCTCCCCCCGCAACCACGACCGGGTGCGGGAACTCGGCGGCGAACCCGTCGAGTACGGCGACGGACTCGCCGACCGCATCCGCGCCCTCGTGCCCGACGGGCCCACCGTCGTCGCGGACTTCGTCGGGGGCGTCGGCGGCGTCACCCGGGAAGTGCTCCACAACGACGGCCGGCACGCCTCCGTCGCCGATCCCAGCGTGCTGGGCTCGGGTGGCGAGTGGATGTGGGTCCGCCCGGTCGGCAGCGATCTGGCCGCACTGGCACGGCTCGCCGACAGCGGAGTGCTGAAGGTGCCGGTCGCCAAGACCTTCCCGCTGGCCGAACTGGCGGCCGCCTTCGAGCTGAGCCAGGGCGGCCACGCGGCCGGGAAGATCGTCATCGAGGTCTGAGGTCTGAGGTCTGAGGCCGGGACCGGAGCCGGGCCTGGGGGGGGGCGGGCGGGCTAGCCCGTCAGGTCCGGCACCTCCCCGCATGCCGCCCAGGCGACCTCCACCCCCGGGAGACCGGCCCGCCAGGGGTCGGCCAGAGCGGCCAGGCGTGCCGGGCCGGGCGGGGCGGCGCCGAGCCCGATCGCGTAGCGGGCGAGGGCCGGGCCGGACTCGAAGGGGCGCGGCCAGGCGTGCACGTCCTTGACCCCGGCCTCCTCCAGGACGCCGAGCAGCGCCCGCAGCCGCCCGCGGACCCGGCCCAGCACCTCCTCGAACTCCCGCTGCGCGGAGGCCCGTACGGTCACCACCGCCCAGGCGGCGTGCCGTCGGTGCAGCGGCGGCGCGGCCGGGGCCCAGCCGTGGTCCCCCGGGTCGGCCTCCAGCAGCTCCCAGGCCCCGTACAGCTCCCGGACCAGCAGGTCGCGCAGGCCGGGGCCGACCTGGGCGGTGCAACTGCGCACCGGCTCCGAGGGGGTGAGGACCGTGACCGGTCCGGGCCCGGCCGCCGCGCCCGGGGTCGCCGGTGACAGCGCTACCGGCTCCCGCCAGTCCCAGGCCGCCCACCTGCCGAAGAACTCCCGCAGCAGGGCATCGGGCGGCAGCGCCCCCGCCTCCCGGACCGTCCGCGCCGCGAGGACCGTCCAGGCCAGCCCCGGCAGCCCGCCGAAGGGCGCCGAGTCCAGCCCGCGGGCCCGCGCCCAGGCCTTCACCTGCCGCGCCAGCCCGGCGAACGCGGCATGCTCGCCGCGCACGCAATCCCGTACCGAATCACGTACCGAGTCCCGTACCGCATCGGCGTCGCTCAGCGCGCTCAGGGCGACGGCCGCGGCCTCGCCCAGCTCCGAGCGCCGCGCGAGTGCCTGCCCGGGTTCCAGTGCTCCGCAGCCGACCACCACCAGGTCCACGTCCAGCGCCCCGACCCGGAACCGCAGCCCCGGCACCCGCGCGCCGGTCACCTCCCGCATCCGCTCGGCCTCCGGCAGCGCCGCCGCCACCCGGCGCCGGACCTCCGCGATGTCGGCCGTTCCCGGCAGCGCCGCCACCAGGTCGAGGTCGGCCTCCGGCAGGGCGCAGCCCATCCGGCGGGATCCGGCCACCTCCACCAGCCCGTCGCCGAGGGCCCGGCCCACCCGATCGGTCACCGACGCGGCGAACCGGTCCGTGACGGGCTCGGTGCCCGGCTCCGCGACCGGCTCCGCGACCGGCTCCGAGGGCTCCGGGCACACCCACCGCACCTCGCCCGTCCCCAGTGTCACCGTGGCCCGGACCCGCATCGGCCCGTCCCCGCGGCGTGAGAGCACGGCCAGTTCCCCGACCCGCGCGACGGCGTGCCCAGCGTCCGGCCCGCCGCCGAGCCGGGCGGCGAACGCGGCGACCGCCCGCTGGGGGTCCCGGCTGCGCCCCAGCGTCAGATGGGGGGTGTACCCCTCGGCGCGCCCGCGGCACCCCGGGAAGCGCTCCACCAGCGCGCGCCGAAGCCGCTGCCACGGCGCGTCGCCGGCCGCCGCCGGGTCGAGCCAGACGGTGGCGTCCTCGCGGTGCCCGAAGCTGTGCACGCCCTCCAGCCGGGTGTCGAAGGGCCCCGTCCCCGCGGCCACTTCCGCCAGCAGTGGCAGGGCCTCGGTGAAGGAGGACTCCGGTACGAAGCCGAAGAGCAGGTTGACGTGCGCGGGCCACCGGCCGGCCTGCGGGTCGTGCTCCTCGCGCACCTCGCGTACGCCGTCCGGGAGGTGCGGCGGCAGCCACGCCACCGCCGTGCGCGCCGTCGCCGGTACGTCGAGCCGCGCCGGCCCGCCGTCCCGCGCCCCGAACTCCAGCGTCGCCTCCACCCCGTAGTGGTCGGAGACGAACAGCCCGTCGGGGGCAGGCGCATCGCCGCGCAGCGCCGCCCGTGTCACGCGCGCCGCCGTGGACCCCAGCAGGATCCGGTCCAGCCGGGACGCCCGCCCCGACAGCGAGCCCACCGCGGCCAGCGGATTGGCCACCGGATCAAAGGTCGGCGTGTCGTCCGCCGCCCCGTGTACGTCGCTCCAAGTGTCCCGCATGCCGAGCGCGGCCGCGGGCCCCTCGGCCCCGTCGGCCCCGTGCCGGCCGTCGTTGAAGTCGCCCAGCAGGGCCACCCCGGCCTGGACGGCGCCCAGGCCCTCCGCGAGGCGGGCCAGTTCGGTGTCCCGGCGGACGTGCCCGTTCTCGGTGTGGTCGCTGGTCAGGTGGGTTGCGGCGACGACCAGGGGGCCGGCCGCGGTGTCCACCGTCACGGCGGTGACCGCCTTGTGCGGGCCGAGGAGGTGCATCCCCGCCTCCCGCACCGGCAGCCGGCTCAGCACCAGCAGCCCGCAGGCGGCGACGTCCCGGCCGCCCGGATCCGTGCCGAGGGTGTACCCGTCCCGCACCCACCGCTCCGCCAGCAGCATGCCGAGCAGCTCGGGCTCGACCTCCTGGAGCGCGATCACATCGGCGTCGGCGGCCGCCAGCTCGGCCAGCAGCAGCGGCCTGCGCCGTGCGGTGGCGATGCGCGGGGCGTCGTACCGGTCCCAGAGCGTGTTCCAGGTCAGCAGCCGTACCGAGGCGGGGGCCGCCGCCGCGTTCCCGGGCCGGGCCTGCGCGGGCCGCCAGGCGCCGTCGCCCGCCGGGTCCCACGCGTACGGGGTCCGCGCGGTGAAGAACGGGGCCCGCAGCAGGCGCGGATCGCGGACCCGCCCCGCCGTGCTGACGTCGATCCGGTCCACGCCCGTGGTCCGGTCCCACACCAGTTCGCCGTCCGCCTCGACGAACAGCACCCGGTGCCAGGGGATGTCACCGCCGGGCACGAAGGACGGCAGCGCGATCCGCTTCGGTGCGGCCCCGCGCTGGAGCAGCCCGAGCACGAACCGGGCCGGATCGAACCGCGGGTCCCAGCGGACCTGGTGGTAGAGCTCCTCACTCGTACGCATCAACGCTCCCCGTGTGCCGTGGCCGGGCCGCCCGCGAGGCCGCCCGCCGTGTCCTCGACGTCCCCGCCCGCACCGATGTACCACGTACGGTGTGCCTGGCCGGCGTACGGGGGGCTGAATCGGCGCAGCTGCGCGGCCAGTACCTGCTGCGGTACGGGATGCGGGCGCACGGCGTTGCGCCGCAGCAGCTCCGCCTCGTCGACCAGCACCACGGCGTGCGTGACCAGCGCGTCGCGGCGCCGCGCCACCGCGCCGGCCAGGCCGCGCTGCTGGTCGGTCAGCGAGGTGGCGTCCCACACCACCGTGCCGCCGCGGGCGAGAGCGGCGTCGAGGCGGTCCAGGCCCTCGCTCAGCACGTCCGCGTTGGCCCGCTGGTCCGCGCGGGAACCCCGGGCGGTGCGCAGATCGTCAAGACTGATGTACGCGTCCACGGCGGGCAGGCCGCGGCCGAAGGTGCTCTTCCCGCTGCCCGAAGGGCCGCTGAGCTGCACCAGCCGGGGAAACGTTCCCTCGCGCCACTGCCACGTCGCCGCCACCGCCTCCTCGGCGACGACGCAGCTGACGCCGGGACCCCAGCCGAGGCGCGCGCCCGCGATCCTGCCCTGCGCGAACGCGCGCCGGGCCTCCGCCCAGCAGCGGTCGGCCGCGTCCGCGTCCAGCCCGGCGAGGGGTTCGCGCAGCGCGGCGCGCAGCGACTCCAGCGGATCCGGGCCGCCGAGCAGCCCCGCCTCCTCGGCCCACAGCGCCGACCACTCCACGCACTCCCGCGCCTGGGGCTCTTCGGCCAGTGCGCCGGCGAGGGCGTGCAGCACCCCGAGATCGGCCGCCGCCGCCATCCGGACCAGCCCGGCCCGCCGGTCCGCGTCGGGGAACGGCCGCTGGAGGTACGGGTACAGCCCCACCAGGTCGCCGACCCGCCGCGCGAGTTCCATCCCGAGGGGCCCCGCCGCGAGCCGCGCCGTGATCCGGGCCCGCGGCGCGCGGTGCAGCACGGCGGCCAGCACACCGGCCAGCCGGTCCTCCCCGGTCCGTCCGGCCCCCTGCGACCCCGCCATCCGGGCGGCGACTTCGGCGACCTCGCCCGCATCGGCGGCTTCGGCCGCGTCGGCCCCGGTCACCCCGACGGCGGCGCACAGCGCCGCCACATCGGCCTCGCCCCCCGACTGCACCGCCCACAACGGGGCCGTGGGCCCGAGCCCGTTCGCCACCACCGCGGCGAACATCCAGTGCGTATCGGTCTGTACGTGGCCGCCCCGCACCCACTTGGCCACGCACCGCCCGAAGTCCTCGCGCGCGAACCCGTCCGCCGTCCGCACGACGTACCCCTCCTGCCGCGCGGTGTCGAGCTTCAGCTTGCGCAGCGCGCGCTCGTCGAAGGTGCCCCGCCACAGCACGCGCGGACTGGGCACCCCCAGGCCGCGCAGGAACCGTACGGTCCCGTCCCAGTCCAGGCACTGCTCCCCGTCCCACACCGAGAACCCGTAGAACCAACTGTCCAGGTCCTCGTACGGGATGGAGTGCCGGGCGTACAGATTCTCCCCGCACACCCGCCAACCGGCCGGGATCCCGGCGCCGATCCTGCCCTGGAGGCCCTTGACCCACGCCCGCGAGGGGTGGTGCGCCGAGTCCAGCGACCGCGCGTGCAGGCCGTCCGCGTACAGGGTGGTGTTCTCCCCGTCGAGCTTCTCGGTCACCACGACCTCGCGCCCGGCCAGCCCCGCCAGCCCGAGGGCCCGGAGATCGTCCGCGGACGCCCCGGGGGACCAGGGCAGATGCGGCGTGCGGGGATAGTGGGTGCGCATGATCCGCTCCTGCTCGACGACGTGGTGCCTCGTCAATGTAGGTATCCGGAGCGGGCACATCCACCCATTAACGGCACAGGGCCACGATGGAGGGGGACACCGTGCCCCGGGCTGCCGCGCACAACGCGGCCATGTCGTACGAACGCTGCGGCGCGGGCCGGGACTTCGCCGTCGGGGTGCGCTTGCGGGGCTTCGCCGGGGCCGCGGGCTTCGCGGCCCGCGCGGGCTTGGCGCGGCGCGGGCGATGCGGCTGCGGGGGCTGGTAGGGCTGGTGGGGCTGTTGGGCGGCGGCCGGCCGCCGCGGCACCGAGGCCGGTACCGATTCCGGCTCGGTCTCCGGACCAGGCTCCGGCGCCGCGGGCGTCGGCTCCGACGACACCGGGAGCGGGCCCAACGGCCAGGCCGGAGGCGTCGGTTGCCCGGGCTCCGCAAGGGCCGCCGCGGGCGCCAGACGCGGCGCGTCCGGCGGAACGGCGGGATGCACCGTCACGCATCCGGTGGCCATGACGAGCGCGGCAAGGGTCAGGGGCAAGGCCCGGCGCAGCTGCATCCGCCCACCCTGCCGTACCGGCGCCGCGCGAGCCGCACCCCCGTCACACGGACGGGTGACCCGGGCCGGTACCGGGCAGCGCGGGCCCGCGAAGATCGCCCCGCCCCCGGCACGGCACCTCGCCGCGTTGTCGGACCGCGCCGGTACGTCCAGTCGGGGTCGGCGGCGGCCATGGCCTCCGGGTGGTGGAGGGCGATCGTCTCCAGCAGCCGCTGCCGGGTGCCGAACACGTGGCCGGCGAGCCAGGCGCAGCCGTATGCGGCGACGGCGGCCGCCGTGCCCCACACGGCCATCCGCCGGGCCGTCGCCCGCTCCCGCACGTCGCAGAGCCGGGCGAGGGCCATCCCGGCCAGGACGTACGGGAAGTAGGTGGCCAGCGGATAGGCCCCGGTGAGCAGCAGCTCACCCAGTACGGTGCCCAGCCCGGACCAGCTGGTCAGATCGGCGGCCTCGGGGACCAGGCCGCGCCCGGACGCCTCGTACCCGAACACCGGGCCCAGCAGGAACGACAGCAGCGGGCCCGCCACCACCGAGACGCCCGCCACGGTGGTGAGCGCCGGGGTGGAGAGCCGGGTGAACGGCTCGGCGGCCAGGGAGTACACCGCGAAGAAGGCCAGGATGACCAGGATCCCGGGCCACAACGAGGCCAGGCACACGCCCAGCACGGCCAGGACGGCGCAGCGGATCAGCAGCGGACGCCAGCGGCGCGCCCAGCCCTCGGGCCGCCGCGCCGGGTCCTGGCCGCGCTGGGCGAGGACCAGGGAGAAGCCGGCGAGGAGGGTGAAGAGCGCCGGGGCGCGTCCGTCGGCCGCGACGAGCAGGTAGCCGGCGCCTCCGGGCTGCGGACCGGGGCCGACGTGCACGGCGAACATGCCGAGGACGGCGAGGCCGCGCACCGCGTCGACCCCGGTCAGCCGGCCGGAGCCGATGCCTTCGCCGCTGCCGCCGGCTTCCGAGGCCACCGTCACGGAAGCGCGTCGCATGGGTGGGGCTCTCCTCGGTCCGGCTACGTGGTCGGACCGGCGGTTTTCACGCCGCCAGTCCGCCTCCGGAAAGTAGCAGGGGCCGCATAACCAGGTAATAAGGAGGTATAGGGACGGCAAAACGGAGTTGGCCGGTCCTGGTGCGCGCCTCGCCGTAACCCGGGGGCCGCGCCCGCTGTTGCACAGCCGGCGGGTCCACCCACGGTGAACGGAGTCCCCATGCCGCAGCTGACCGACCAGGCCGCGATCGACCGAGCCGCGGTCGACGATCACGAGCGGGACGGGACCTGGATGACCCCGGAGGAGTACGGGGCCTCGCGGGCCGCCGTCTGGACCGCGGCCGTCGTCCTCGTCACCGACACCGACGGCCGGATCCTCGTCCAGAGCGTCGACTACCGCGCCGACCGGCTGCTCCCCGGCGGGGCCGTGGACGCGGGCGAGGCGCCGTCCGCGGCCGCCGCCCGCGAGCTGCGCGAGGAGCTCGGCATCGACGGCCGCTACCCGCGCGGCCTCGCCGTGGACTGGATCCCGGCCGACACCCCCGGCTTCCCGCCCGAGATGCGGTTCCCCGGCGAGATCCTGCACGTCTACGACGGCGGCACCTGGACCCCCGACCGGATCGACGCGGTCCGTCTCCCGGCCCAGGAGATCACCGGCATCCACTTCGCGGAGCCGGCCGACCTGCCCGCCCTGATGGAGCCGGGCGACGCCCGCCGCGCCCTGTCCGCGCTGCGCGCCCGCATCAACGGCTCCGGCACCGCCCTGCTGGAGGACGGCCGCCCCACCGCGCCGACGGCCCTCGACCGGCTCGGCGTGCTCCGCACCCGCAGGACCCCGCGGCGCGAAGCCTGGCACCCGGGGCCGGTCCCCGCGCAGCTGCCCGTACGCGACCGCTCGGCCTGGCTGTTCGCCCCCGACGGCCGGGTCCTGCTCCTGATCGCCCGCGCCACCGGCGCCGCCCACCTCCCGCCGCCGACGGCCGGAGCCGTCACGGGGGCCGCGCCGCTCGGCTACCGCTACGGCGGCCAGGGCGCCCACGCCCGCACCGCGGCCCGCCTCACCGCCCTCCCCCCGGCCGCGGACCCGGCGTACGCCCGTCTGCTGGCCACTCCCGAACAGGTCCGCGAACTGAGCGACTGGGGCCCGGCCGGCGACCACGAACTCGCGGCGGTCCACACGGCCCGCGCCCGCCTGTCCCTCCCCACCCCCACCCGCACGCCCCCCACGGAACTCCCCGAGGAGGGCGAGCGCTGGTGACCCGGCCCCCGGTGTCGGTGGCCCCTCGTACCGTCGACGGCATGGGATTCACCAGTGCCTGGTCGATCAGCTGCCACGAGGACTCCGTCATCGCCGGGTTCGCGCCGCGGCTCGCGCCGGCCCTCGAGGCCGACCGGACTTGCCCGCAGGCCCGCCGCCGCTGGGCGGCCTGGCAGCGCGCCCCGCTTCCCGACCACCGCACCTGGTGGACCGGAACCCCGGCCGAAGCCGACGCGATCCGTTCCTTCCAGGACCTGACCCGCCCCGGCGGTCATGTCGACGACCTGTGCAACGGCATCGCCGACCCCGACTTCCACGTCATGGACGACATCTGGGATCCGGAGCCCGACCGGGAGGAGATGTTCGTGTCCGTGCGGAGCAAGGAGTACCCGGTCAGCGCCCTGTTCCACGCCATCGGCCCCGAGCGCGCCGCGCTGCTGCCCGGCTGGTGCGGGAACTTCCTGCTGACCGCCGCCGAAGTGCGGCGGGAGCTGGCGCAGGTGGAGCGGGCTCTGGGGTTCGGGCCGGTGGAGCGGGAGCACGTGGGGCGGCGGGACTGGCTGGACTACGGGCCGCGCGAGGAGGGCGTCCTGGACGGCCCGCTCCGGGTCTGGCGGACCGCCGCGCGGGCAGGGCTCGGGCTGTGCGGGGTGGCGATCCACGTGTACTGAGCGGAGCCCGGCAGCGCGGGCCGGGGCCGGGAGTCCCGGCCCGAGGGCAGCGCCGTGATCGGGAAATCCGCCGTCCGCGGTCCGCGGTCCCGCAGCATGGGGCCATGAGCGACAGCGCGATCACCTACACCGTGTATATCCAGGCCGATCCGGCCCGGGTCTGGCAGGCACTCACCGAGCCCGCCTTCACCCGCCGGTACTGGGGCCTGAGCTTCGAGACCGACTGGGCGGTGGGCTCGGTGATGGACTGGGTCGAGCGCGGGGCCCGCACCAGTGACCCCGAGCAGGTGGTCCTCGACTGCGTCCCCGACCGCCTGCTCTCCTACACCTGGCACACCTTCAGCCCGCAGTGGGCGGCCGCGGGCGGGATCGATGAGGGGCTGCGGGCCGAACTGGCGAAGGAGCGGCGCACGAAGGTGACGTACGAGATCGAGCCGGTCGGCGACACCCTCGCACGGCTGACCATCCTGCACGAGGGCTTCGAACCGGGCGGCACCCTGATCGGCATGTGCGGGCGGGCCTGGCCGATGCTCGCGTCGAGCCTCAAGACACTGCTGGAGACCGGGGCTCCGCTGCCCGAACCGGAGCACGAGACGGGCCAGGGGGCCGGCGGATACGAGGCGCACGAGGCGCGCGAGACCCGCGAGACGCGCGAGGACTGACCCGCGGCGCGGAGGGCCGGGGCGGAGGGCCGGCGCGGAGGGCGGGGCGGAAGGCCGGGGCGTGGGCGCGCGCCGGCTCACCCGCACGTCCCATCCGCCCCACCCGCCCCACTCGAACTGCCGTGCGCCGCATTTGAGATCATGACGGGCATGGGACAGACGCTGACGGAGATCCTGGACGCGGCGGCCGGGGGACGGTTCCCGCCGCCCGACGGCGGTACCACCGTGGTGCCGCAGGAGCACCCGCGTGACGCGGGCGTCATCGCCTTCACCGCGCACTCCGTGGTGTTCACCGACGAGGACCCGGACTGGGTGCGCTCCACCCTCGCCTCCCTCGGCTGCGACCCGCTGGCCGCCACCATGAACGCGCGCTTCCTGGCCGCGCTGCTGGACCGCACGGGACGCAGCACCGACACGATCGACCTGCTCACCGTCGCCGGCCCGCTGCCCGGCGAACCCCCGCTGGAGCTCCGGGAGATCGCCGACCCCGACCACCCCCGCGTACGCAGGGCCCTGACCCGCCGTGACGACGTACGGGTCTGGTCGGCCGACGGGGGAGTGCTCGTCCTCGGCCGCGGCGTCGCGGGCCGCTGGGAGACGGCGATAGAGGTGGACGAGGACGTTCGCCACCGTGGCCTGGGCCGGGAGCTGGCCCGCGCCGCCCGCCACCTGGTCCCCGACGGTCTGCCGGTCTGGTCCCAGCAGGCCACCGGCAACGCGCGCAGTGTCCGCGCCTTCCAGGCCGCCGGATACCGGCCGGTCGGCGCGGAGTCCCTGATGCTGGCTCCCGCGGGCTGAGACCCCGCGGGAACCCCCTGACGGCCACCCTGAGCACCGGTCCTTCACCGAGGTCGTGTGGAATGGGTGCCATGGGGAGAGGGAATGAGAAGCAGCGGCACGCCATCGGCATACCCGCGAGCGTGCCGGTCCAGATGAGCCGGTCCGATGCCGCCGCGCCCCCCGAGCACTGGCGCTACGGGCGGCACCTGGAGTCCCTGGCCGTGGCGCCGGGCGGGGGCGCCGAGGCGGAGGCCGAGGCCGTCGCCGCCGTGCTGCGCGACCCCGACCCGGTGATGGCCGAGAGCGCGGTGGTCACCCACCTCGACCGCCGGGCGGCGCGACTGCTGGCCGACGAGGGGTTCCCCGCCTGGGCCCGGGCCATGAGCGGCGTCCTCACCGGCCGGACCTTCCCCGAGCGCCGGCTGAGGGAGTGGATCCTGCTGAAGGCCGTCACTCGCGGCGAGCCCTGGTCCGCCGACGAGCTCATCGCCGCCTCCGACTGGTGCCAGCGCACCGCCGCCCAGTCCCTGACCTCGTACGAGGCCCTCGCGCTGCTCGCGAGCAGCGCCCGCACCCGCCGGGTCCGCAACGCCGCGGCCGAGCGGCTGCGCAGGCGTACCACGGTCTGAGCTCCGGCAGCAGAGCGGAGCCCGCCCCGTCTCCGGGGCGGGCGTGCGTGCGTCAGAGGCCCTTGCGCACCCGGGCCGCGCGGCGGGCCTCGGCCAGCTCCCGGGCCTCCGTCGTCTTGCGGGACTCCTTGCCCTTCCCCGGCCGGCCCGGCCGGGTGCCGATGCCGCGGAAACCGAGGTCCGACCCCGAGGGCCTGCCCTTGGCGTCGGTCGGCGCGGAGCCGGCCAGCGGCACCCCGGGGGCGGCCTTCGCACCGGTGATCCGGCTCAGCGCCGCCTCACCGGAGCGGACCTGTGTGATCGTCGGCCGGATCCGGGCGTCCGCCATCAGGCGGACGATGTCCCGGCGCTGGTTCGGGGTCACGAGGGTGACGACCCGGCCGGCCTCGCCGGCGCGGGCGGTACGGCCGCCCCGGTGCAGGTAGTCCTTGTGGTCGGCGGGCGGGTCCACGTTGACCACGAGGTCGAGGTCGTCGATGTGGATGCCGCGCGCCGCGACGTTCGTCGCGACCAGGACGGTGACCGCCCCGGTCTTGAACTGCGCCAGGGTCCGGGTGCGCTGCGGCTGCGACTTGCCGCTGTGCAGCCCCTCCGCCCGTACGCCCATGGCCCGCAGGTGCTTCACGAACTGGTCGACGCCGTGCTTGGTGTCGAGGAACATCAGCACCCGGTTGTCGCGGGCCGCGATCTCGGTCGCCGCCGAGATCTTGTCGGCCGCGTGGATGTGCAGCACGTGGTGGTCCATCGTGGTCACCGCGCCCGCCTGCGGATCGACGGAGTGCGCGACCGGGTCCTTCAGGTACTGCCGGACCAGCTGGTCCACGTTGCGGTCCAGGGTCGCCGAGAACAGCATCCGCTGCCCGGCGTGGTGCACCTGGTCGAGGATCTCCGTGACCTGCGGCATGAAGCCCATGTCGCACATCTGGTCGGCCTCGTCGAGCACGGTGATCTTCACGCGCTCCAGGTGCACGTCCCGGCGCCCGACCAGGTCGCTGAGCCGCCCGGGGGTGGCCACCACGACCTCGGCGCCGGTGCGCAGCGTGCTGACCTGCCGGCCGATGGACAGTCCGCCGACCACGGTGACCATCCGCAGCTTCAGGGCCGCCGCGTACGGGTCCAGCGCCTCGGTGACCTGCTGTGCCAGCTCGCGCGTCGGTACGAGGATCAGCGCCAGCGGGCGCTTCGGGTCCGCCTGCTGGCCCGCCGTACGCGCCAGCAGGGCCAGACCGAAGGCGAGGGTCTTGCCCGAGCCGGTCCGCGCGCGGCCCAGGACGTCCCGCCCGGCCAGCGCGTTCGGGAGGGTCGCGGCCTGGATCGGGAACGGCTCCTTCACCGCCAGCTCGGCCATGGTCGTCACCAGCTCATGGGGCAGGTCCAGCTCCGAGAACGACTCCACCGGCGGCAGCGCCGGCGCCTTCGGCTCGTGCATCGTGAACTCACCCTGCGGCCCGAGGCTCCGGGGGGTCTTGCCGCCGGACTTGGCTCCGGCCTTGGCACCGCCCTTCACACCGAAGCGTCCATGAGCTGACGGGTTCCTCATGCAGGACCTTTCGAGACAGAAAACGCGAGACAGAAAAGAAGATGGTCAACCGCCCATGGTACCAGCGGGGGCTACGCCTCCCCGGCGCCCGGTTTTCCAGGAAGGGAGGGCTCCGACCGCACCTGCGCGCAGTGGGCGCGGACCTCCACCGCGGCGCGCTCGAACCAGTCGGCGATCACGGCGACCTCGTCGGGGGTGTAATCGGCGAACAGGGCGCCGAGCCGGTCGTAGAACGGCTGGTAGACCGCGACGACCCGGGCGGCGGCCGCGGGCTCGGCCACCACCCGTACGCGCCGCCGGTCGGAGGGATCGGGCTGCCGCCGCGCGTACCCGGCGCGTTCGAGGCGGTTGAGGACACCGGTGACGGCGCCGGTGGTGAGGTCGACCCGCTCGGCGAGGTCGCCGGCGGCCAGGGGGGTGTCCCCGGCGCCCAGGATGTGGCCCAGGCAGGTCAGATCGGTGACGTTGAGCCCGAGGCGCTGCGCCACCTCCTGCTGGCCGACGATGCCCAGGGCGACGTACTGGTCCATGCGCGTCATGGCCTCCGCGGCCGTGGCCGGGGGGCGGGGCTTGCCCTCCACGGACATACTCCTTAGCATCTAAGTTACTTAGCTCGTGAGATAAACGAACCCTTTCTCCGAGCCTACTGCCGACCGCCCGACCTGGGAGAACTCATGAGTGCCCACGGCCACGTCGACCTCGGCCACACGGTGGCCGGCTGGACCGGTACCGCCCTCGCCCTGCTGGGCTTCACCGGAGCGGGCCTCGGCGTGTGCGCGGCATGGGCCCCCGGGATCTGGATCGGCCTCGGCGTCGTCGCCGTGGCCGGGATCACCACCTGGCTGCTCCACCTCGCCGGCTGGGGCAAGCCGAGCGGGCCCCGGCCGGAGGCCGACTGGGACTGGCGCACCCGTGACACCGCCGCCCACTCGGGCCACGCCGACTGCCTGGGCTGCCGGGTCGGCGGGCCGCGCCGAGCCCTCGCGGCAGCCCCTCGGCCTCGGTCCGCCGCGTCGTTGCCCGCTGCGGATGGCGGCGCATGAACACGAACCCGCCCCTCTCTCTCCCTCCCCTCTCGGAGGCGTCTCCCGAGGCCCTTGGAAGGTCTTCGGAAGGGGCTGCTCCCCCGTTTCACGGACAAGGCGTCCAGAAGTTCGATTGCGCGCCGCGCCCCGGTTGGCCGCGTCCAGCGTGTGGTCTGAGGGAGCGTTGGGCAGGATCGAGACGGCCGCGCGTGCGGCCCGCAGTGGAACGTTGAGAAGGATCAGCCAGATGGCAACAGGCATCGTGAAGTGGTTCAACTCGGAGAAGGGGTTCGGCTTCATCCAGCAGGACGACGGCGGCCCTGACGTGTTCGTGCACTTCTCCGCGATCGAAACGACCGGTTTCAAGTCGCTGGAAGAGAACGCGCGAGTCGAGTACCAGGTCACCCAAGGCCCCAAGGGGCCCCAGGCTGAGCGGGTGATCCCCCTCGGCTAGACCGCTTCACGAGCTGCGCCCGTGAACCGAACCCCGCCGGTCCGTCCGGCGGGGTTTCGCGTGCTCCGGGCCTGGCCTGATCGACAAGACACTCCCTAGGGGCGCCCGAGGGTGCGGTGGAGGGCCAGGATCAGCGGCCACAGCAGATCCGCCAGCGCGACCGGGTCCGCCGGGATGTCCTCGTGCAGCCAGTCCGCGAGGACGCCGGTGAAGGTGGCGGCCACCGCCGAGGCGACGAGCTCCGCGTGCGGGGCGCCCACCGCCTCGCGCTCGGCGCGGGCGCGGGCGCGCAGCTCCCGGTGGAGGCGGTCGCCGAGGGGACCGCCGCCACCCGGGAGGAGCAGAGTGCGGTAGAGCGGTGCCCGGTCGGCGGCGCCCGCCAGGAACCCGGCCAGTGCCGCGGGGGGCCGGGCCGGGGCGACCGCCGAGGGGCCGGTCTGCCAGGCGTGCAGGGCGTCGATCGCCGCGTGCACCACATCGGCGCACGCGTCCACGGCGAGCGCGGTGAGGTCCTCGTAGTGCAGGTAGAAGGTGGCGCGGCCGACGTCTGCCCGGCGGACCACCGCCGAGACGCTGACGGCGGCGAGCGGCCGGCCGGCGCACTCGGCGAGCAGGCTCTCGCGCAGCCGCTCCTTCGTCCGGGCCGTACGCGGGTCCTCCGGGCGCGGGTCCTCCGGGCGCGGGTCGTGCGGGCTCACGCGGCCAGCAGCGCCGCGCCGAGGGCGAGGGCGCCGGGCAGGGCCTGGGCGACGAGGATCCGGCGGTTGGCGGTCGCGGCGCCGTACACCCCGGCGACGATCACGCAGACGAGGAAGAAGATCTGCGTGGCGAGCGAGTCGATGACCAGCGCCCAGACCAGGCCGGCCGCGAGGAAGCCGTTGTAGAGGCCCTGGTTGGCGGCGAGCGGCGCGGTGAGGCGGGCGGTGTCCGCGTCGAAGCCGGACAGCGCGCGGCCGGGCGGCCGCTGCCACAGGAACATCTCCAGGACCAGGATGTACGCGTGGAGCGCGGCCACCAGGCCGATGAGGATCTGAGCGACGGTATGCACGGCCGCCTCCCTTTCTCGGGGTGCAGGAGCGACATTTCTTGGACAGTTGTCCAGGAAGTTCCTGGACAACTGTACGGGAAGTCCGGGCGGGCCGGCTCAGAGGTGGGCGTCCAGGAACTCCCGGAACTCCTCGCGCGTCATCGGACCGGCCTGGCTCGCGACCGCCTCGCCGTCCTTGATGAGCACCGCGGTCGGCGCGCCCGTCACCCCGTAGCGCCTGGTCGGCTCGGGACACCGGGTCATGTCGGTGCGGACGGCGGTGAACCGCGTCCCGTACTCCTGCGCCAGCTCGCCGACGACCGCGTCCATCGCGCGGCACGCCTCGACGGCCTTCGGCCAGCTGCCGCAGAAGTAGGCGAGCACGGGCCCGGTCGTCATCGACAGGATGAAGTCGAACTCCTGGTTCTCCAGTGGCTGGTGCACCCGACGTGCCATGCGTGTCGCTCCTCGCTCGTGCGCCCCCACGGTCGGGAGGGCGGCCCCCATCATCGCCGCAATGTCAGTGCTGCCTGCGAACCTGAACCGCATGGACGACAGGATGCTCCGGCGCCGGGTCTACGGCGCCGACCACGAGGACCCCGACCCCGGCCCGCGCCCCGGCCATGTCTACGGCGAGCTGGTCGGGGGACCGCTCGACGGGCTCCTCCTGGACATCACCGGCTGGAGCGCGCCCCAGCTCGCCGAGGAAGCCAGGCTCCCCACGGAGATAGGGCGCTACGGGGCGGGCGGCCGGGCCCACTACCGCCGCCGTGCGCACGACCCGGGCCACTGGGACTGGACCGGCGACAGCCGCTGACCGGCCGGCCGGAGCGTCGGGTGGCCGCCCCGGAAGATTCTTCGAAGAATCTCGGGGGAGCTGTCGATCCGGGCGTCTCCCGTTCGACGCAGGGGTGAGAGGCGGGGAGAGTCCCCGCCCTCCGACCGAGGAGTCACCATGCCGCGCTTCCTGACGATGATCCGCATCAACGAGCAGGACCTCCCCGCCGACACCGCGTTCCCGCCCGAGTTCGAGCAGCGCATGGGCGCCCTCCTGGAGGAGATCACCAAAGCCGGGGTCATGCTCGACACCGCCGGGCTCCTGCCCACCGCCGAGGGGACCAGGGTCAGCTGGTCCGGCGGGAAGATCAGCTACACCGACGGCCCCTTCACGGAGACCAAGGAGGTCGTCGGCGGCTACTCCCTCACCCAGTGCAAGGACAAGGCCGAGGCCATCGAGTGGACCCGTCGGTTCCTCGAGATCCACCCGGCGGAATGGAACGTCAGCGCCGAGGTCCGGGAGATCCAGGAGATGTGACGCCCGCCCGGGCCAGGGTCCCCGGGCCCCGGCCCCGCGCGCCCGCGCCGCGGTTGCCCTGCCTCGTCACGGCTGCTCTGATGGGTGGCCGTGACGGCAGTGAGTGCGGCCCAAGCGGTCGAAGCGGTGTTCAGGATCGAATCCGCGCGGATCATCGCCGGTGTCGCCCGCATCGTGCGGGACGTCGGCATCGCCGAGGACCTCGCCCAGGACGCCCTCGTGGCCGCTCTGGAACAGTGGCCGCAAACGGGCGTCCCCGACCGGCCCGGCGCCTGGCTCATGGCCACCGCCAAGCACCGCGCGATCGACCTCGTCCGCCGCAAGGAGACGTACGCGCGCAAACTCGCGGAGGTCGGCCGGAGCCTGGAGGACGCCCCGCCGCCCCCCGAACCCGCGGACCCCGAGGACATCGACGACGACCTGCTGCGCCTGATCTTCACCTCCTGCCACCCCGTCCTGGCCACCGAGGCCCGGATCGCGCTCACCCTGCGCCTGATGGGCGGGCTCACCACGCAGGAGATCGCCCGCGCCTTCCTCACCTCCGAGGCGACCGTCGCCCAGCGCATCGTCCGGGCGAAACGCACCCTGGCCAAGGCCGGGGTGCCCTTCGAAGTCCCGTACGGCGCCGACCGCGAGGCACGGCTCTCCTCGGTCCTGGAGGTCATCTACCTCGTCTTCAACGAGGGCTACGCGGCCACCGCCGGCGACGACCTCGTCCGCCCCGCCCTGTGCGAGGACGCCCTGCGCCTCGCCCGCGTCCTCACCGGCCTGATGCCCAAGGAGCCCGAGGTGCACGGCCTGGCTGCGCTGCTGGAGTTCCAGGCGTCCCGGACGGCCACCCGCACCGGCCCCGACGGGGAGCCGGTGCTGCTCGCCGACCAGAACCGGGCCCGGTGGAACCGCATGCTCATCGCCCGCGGCGCCCGGGCCATGGCCCAGGCGGGCAGCGGACCGTACTCCCTCCAGGCGGCGATCGCCGGCTGCCACGCGGCGGCCGTCCGCTACGAGGACACGGACTGGCCGAGGATCGCCGCACTGTACGGGCGCCTCGTCCTGCTGATCCCGTCACCGGTGATCGAGCTCAACCGGGCGGTCGCGGTCTCCATGGCCGAGGGGCCGCAGGCGGCGCTGCCGCTGGTGGACGCCCTCGCCGAGGAACCGGCCCTGCGCGCCTACCACTTGCTCCCGAGCGTACGGGGGGACCTGCTGGAGCGCCTCGGCCGGCCGCAGGAAGCCCGCGCGGAGTTCGAGCGGGCGGCCTCGCTCACGCGCAACGCGCAGGAGCGCGCCCTCCTCCTGCGCCGCGCGGCCCGCCTCTGAGCCCGGCCCCGCTCAGCGACGGCGGGCGTACGCGGCCACGTCCAGCGGGGTCCGCACGGGCCGCCGCGGCGGGGTCAGGGCGATGGGCCGGCCGAAGCCCCCGGAACGGGCGATGTCCTGGACCGTCCGGCGCAGCGCCTCCTGGAAGTCGTCCATGGTCCGGCGGGCCGCCGGGGTGTCGACGTAGAGGGAGTTCATGTGCAGCCCCTCCGCGTCCCGCTGGAACCACGAACAGGCACCATTGGCGCGCGCCGACCACACGTGGGTGGCGGGCTGCCACTCGTCGTGGCGCTCGGCGCCCTGGCACTTGCGCATGTCGATGTACGAGAAGAAGTTCACCGGGTACGGCCAGGAGCGGGCGGCGAACTCCTCGGGTGCCAGCAGCTCCCAGGCCCGGACGAACGGCACGTCGACGTGGGCGATCATCTCGGTGAAGCCGGCCCGGACCCCGGCCATGACCTGGGCGAAGTCCCGGCCGGGCGAGGCGTCGAACTCGATGGGCATGGTGTTGACGAACCAGCCCACCGAGTTCGTCCACGTTCCCCGGCCGCGCTCGCTGACCGGCATGAGGCCCCGGTAGACGCCGGGCCCGCCGGCCTCGCGCAGACACACGGCGACGGCCGCGAGCACCCCCATGAACGGCTTGCCGCCGACCGTCAGACAGGTCTTCTCGAACACCTCGGCCTCGCCGGCGTCCAGCAGTATCGAGGCCTCGTTGACGATCGGGTACATCCGGTCCGGCTCGACACCGAGGTCGAGCGGGAACTTGGGGAAGAACTCACCGCCCCGTGCGATGAAGGCCTTCCAGTAGCCCAGGCGTTCGTCCTCGGCGTCGATGGAGAGGTAGCGGCGGCGCTGTTCGTCGGCGAAGTCGAGGTAGCTGGGGGCGGGCGGCAGGTCGACGTCCTCGCCGCGGCACAGGCCCTCGTACGCGGTCAGTACCTCGTGGACGACGATCGGCATCGACATGCCGTCGCAGACGATGTGGTCGAAGGCGAGGTAGACCGTCGCCGAGTCCTCGCGGACCACCGCGCCCATGATGAACAGCGGCCAGGAGAGGGTGTCGATGCTCCGCTTGAACCGTTCGACGAGGAAGTCGCGCAGCAGGTCGGAGGTCTCGAAGGTGCCCACGTGCCGGGGGTCGAGGGCGAGTTCGGCGGGGTCGAAGGGCTCGCAGGCCAGCTCCCCGGCCAGACGGCGGAACGCGCACCGCAGGACCTCGTGCCGCTGCACGAAGGAGAGCAGGGACTGCGCCAGGGCCCGCTCGTCCAGTGGGCCGGTCACCTCGAAGGTGACCGCGACCCAGGACGCGACCGGGTCGTCGGCGGCCCGGCTCTCCTCGGCGACGGTGAAGTGTTTGTCCTGGTTGAAGGACGCCTTCCTGCTCGCCGGGTCAGCCGTGCCGCCGGCCTCCGCCGCCGCGGACCTGAGCCGCCACTCGACCACCCGGCCGGGAGCCACGTGGTGCATCTCCAGAGGAAACTGCCGCATACCGTCATCCCTTCGCCCCCGAGACAACCCCAAGGCGCCTAACGACCCCCGGCCCGGGGAAGTGACGGAATCAGTTGGGGCGAGAGATCAGAAGTCAGAGGTCAGCGGTCAGAGGCCGGCGGTCAGAGGGCATTCAGATCGACGGCGTCGGCCATCGCCTTGTACCCGGCGTCGTTCATGTGGAGGTGGTCGGGCTGGTAGGCGTACTCCTCCTTGACCTTGACCTCCTTGGAGTGCTCCGGGGTCGGCGGGCGCGGCCGGCACCCGGTCGAAGTCCACGACGCCGTCGTACGCGCCGCCGGTACTGATCCACGCGTTGACCGCGGTACGCACGTCCTCACCGCGCTCGGTCCAGTACCCCGAGCCGTGGAAGGGCGGGATGGTGGCGCCGATCTTCTCGAGTGGCCTCAGCGGTGGGGGCCGGTGTCCAGGCAGCTCCGTACGAAGTCCTGGACCACCGGGTCGGTGTCGTTCGAGGGGGCCCACGCGACGGCGACCCGGCTGGGGCTCAGGCCGCCGACGGGACGGTAGGTGACGCCGGGGCGGGCATAGAAGCGGGCGGAGGACGCGGGGGTGAGGGCGACGCCGTACCCGTTGGCGATCGCGCTGAGCCACTCGTCGGGCTGGTCGGTGACGGCCCCGACGCGGACCGGGTGGCCTTCGCGTTCGTCGGCGGCCAGCCAGTAGTCCCGCCACGCGCCGGTCTCGGGCGGGGCCGCCACGAACGGCTCGTCCCACAGCTCCCGGAAGGGGATCGACTCGCGGGCGGCGAGCGGGTGGGCGGCGGGGAGGGCGACCCAGCGGGGCTCGGTGAACAGCACCTCCACGCGCAGGGCGTCCTGGCCGGGGAAGGGCAGCCGCAGCAGGGCCACGTCGACGTCCGCGTCGGCCAGGCCGGCCGTCGGGTCGGACCACGAGGCCTGCCGCATGTCGACCCGCCAGCCCGGCCGACGGCGGCCGAACTCGGCGACGATGCCCGGGGTGTTCTCGTTGGCGGCGCTCGCCAGGAAACCGATCCGCAGCACGCGGTCCGCCCGCCGGGCCGCGCTCCTCGTGTCCCGCAGGACCTGATCCCAGTCGGACAGCAGGGCGGGGACCCGTTCCGCGAGGGCCCGGCCCGGGTCCGTCAGTGCCATGCCGGCGCGGGACCGGGTGAACAGCGGCACACCGAGGAGGGTCTCCAGCTGCTTGATCTGCTTGGTGAGCGCCGGCTGGGACACGAACAGCCGCTCGGCGGCGCGGGTGAGGTTGCCCTCCTGCGCCACTGCGGCGAAGGAGCGCAGCAGCCGGGTGTCGACATCCATGCCGACAGGTTATCGATGCAGGTATTGGACGCCAAGACGGCGGCCGGGCGAGGGTTTTCGCAGCGGGCCGGAGGTCGGCCCGGTGTGCTGAACGGAGCCTCGCATGTTCGTCGCGTACCTGTGCGTCACCGTCGTCGCGATCGCGGCCAACGCGTGGGAGGCCGCCACCAACTTCGCGAGAACAGAGTTCGTCCGCGCCAACGCGACCGAGGTGGGCGTCCCGCACTCCTGGCTCCCCGTGCTCGGCGCGCTGAAGGGCGCCGGAGCCGTGGGTCTCCTGCTCGGGCTGCTGGGCGTCCCGTACATCGGCGTCGCCGCGGGGACCGGGCTCGTGCTGTTCATGGTCGGCGCCGTCGCCGCCCACGTCCGGGCCCGGGTCCTCCACAACATCGCCGCTCCCGGTGCCTTCCTCGGGCTGGCCCTCGCGACTCTCGTCCTCGCCGTCGTGCGCTGAACCACGACGCCAGCCCTATTCGGTGTGCAGGGCCGCCGCGATCGTCATCCGGGCCGCAGACCGGGCCGGGACCAGGGCGCCGAGGACGGCGATCGCCACACCCGCCAGCAGCATCGCGGCCAGTTGCGGCGCGTGCCAGACGTCCTTCATCGACTCGGGGAAGTCGACCACCCCGACGTTGTCGACGACCAGCCGGTGCGCCGCGACCCCGAGCGGAATGCCCAGCAGACCGCCGACCGCGCCCAGTCCGGCGACCGAGGTCACCGTCATGGCCACCACCTGCCGGGGCGTCATCCCGATGGACTTGAGCATGCCGAGGTCCCGGCGGCGCTCCCGGGTGTTCAGGAGCACGGTGTTGAAGACCCCGAGCGAGGCGACGACCGTCAGCAGGACCGTGAAGACCGTCGAGAAGCCGACGACCGTGGTGGTGGCGGCGTTCCCGGAGGTCCCCACCGACGCGCTCAGACCGGGGTCGGCCGCCTCGACCGCCGCGGCGTAGGCCTCTGCGTCGGCGCCGGGAGCCAGCCGTACCGCGTACTCGATGGCGCGGGCGTCCGGCGTGAGCCGCTCGTAGGTCTGCCAGTCGGCCTCCAGGGCACGGGCGTCGCCGGTGACGAGTTGACCCACGATGGTCGAGGGGACCTGTACGCCGTTCAGTTGCAGGGTGACCCGGTCGCCGATCTTCAGGCCGCGCTCGGTCAGGAACGCGGGCCCGGCCGCGATCTCCCCGGCCCCGTCCGGCAGCCGGCCCTTGGCGACCGTGAAGGCGTAAGCGGAGCTGTCCCCCCGGTAGAAGTCGGCGAAGGCGGGCTGGGTCTGCCCCGTCAGGCTGACCTGGGCCAGCCCACGGGCCCGTACGCTCCTCACGTCGGGCAGGGAGCGCAGCCGTTCCTCGATCTGCGCGTCGCCGAGCAGGGGATCGGGCCGGCGGTTGCCCGCCTCCACGCTGACCCCGGGGCCCCCGTCACCGCGGCCGGCATTGCCGAGCGCGAGCATCGTGCTGGTCAGCCCGGTCGACAGGGTCACCGTGGTCACCCCGAGGACGATGGCCGCCATGGTCAGCAGGGCGCGGCCGGGGCGGGCGAAGGGCTGGCCCAGGCCCAGGCTGACCGGGCGCGGCAGCCGGGTGGAGCCGAGCACGCGCTGGACGCGCAGCCCGCGCCCCGTCCGGGGGGCGCCGCCCGCGCTGATCGCCCGGGCCGCCGACATCCGGTGCACCCGCAGCGCGGGGACCAGCGCCGCGAGCAGGACGAGGGCGGGCATCCCCAGCAGGCAGACGGCGGGCACCCACGGGTCGACACCGATGGAGGCCCGGCCCGTCTCGATGCCGGAGAAGGCGATCTTCAGGATGGGCCCGGCCAGCGCATTGCCGAGCAGGGCGCCGAGGACGGATCCGACGACGGCGGGTACGGACATCATCGTCAGGTAGACCGCGACCACCTGGTTCGGCGTGAAGCCCAGGGACTTGAGCACGCCGATGTGCCGGTACCCGGAGACGACCGCCCCACTGACCACGTTCCCGACGATCAGGACGGACACCAGGAGGCCGAGGACGCCGAAGAGCGTCATGAACGGGAGATAGGCGTCGGCCAGTGCCGAGAAGGCCTGCTTCAGGGTGAGGTACGTCTGCGCGCTGGTCAGCGATCCCTCGGGGAGCTCCGCCGTGGCCGCTGCCAGTGCCGAGCTCAGCCGCGCGTTCGTGGACGGGTCCGTGTACCGGTAGAGCATCTGGGCGCTGGACGGATGGAGTGCGGCCATCTGCTCGGGTGAGACCCAGGCGCCGGCGGACTGGCTCATGCTGGCGGCGAAACCGACGACGGTCAGCTCCGGTGTGCCCGCGGACGCCAGTTTCGTGCCCAGCAGCTCCGGGTAGGGCGAGCCGTTGTAGGACCAGTTGACGACGATCTCACCGGGAGCCGTGGCCCAACGCCCGTGCAGGAGCTCGATGCGGTCCACCGGGCCCCCCGGGTCGGCCCGGCCCACCACGATGAGTGCGCCGGCCGGGTTCCCGAGCCAGCCGTCGGGCACCTCCACGACGGCCTGTCCGAACGGCCCCGCGGCGGCCTCCACACCCGGCCGCCGGGCGGTCTGCGCCAGTTGCTCCGGCGAGACCTTCGTGGTGTCGAAGGCCGCCACGGTGTGCGCGCCGCGCTGGGCGGCGTACGCCGTGTCGAAGGGGCCCGAGGCGGCGGCGAGCAGGGCCAGGGCGAGCAGGACGGTCGTGGTGGAGCAGAGCACCACGAGCCCGATGACGAAGGTCTGGACCCGGCGGCGCTTGACGGCCGCGCGCGAGGCCCGCCACACGGCGCTCATGCGCTCGCCTCCAGCGCGCTCTCGCGGGCGACCCGGCCGTCGGCGACTTCGACCAGGCGGCTGGCGCACCGCGTGGCCAGCTGCGGGTCGTGCGTGACGATCAGCAGGGTCTGGCCGATCTGGTTGAGGTCGATGAGCAGGTCCATCACCTGCTCGCCGGAGCGGCTGTCGAGGGCGCCGGTCGGCTCGTCCGCCAGCAGCAGCGCCGGACGGTTCATCAATGCCCGTGCCACGGCGACCCGTTGGCGTTCGCCGCCGCTCAGTGTGGCCGGATAGTTGTTCCGGCGGTCGGCGACGCCGAGTTCGTCCAGGAGCTCCAGGGCCCGGCGGCGCGCCTGCCGGGCCGACGTGCCGGTCAGCTGGGCGGCCAGGGCCACGTTGTCCAGGGCCGGCAGGTCGTCGATGAGGTTGAAGAACTGGAAGATCATGCCGATGTTGCGGCGCCGGAACAGCGCCAGCCCGGTCTCGTTGAGCTTCCCCAGGTCCTGGCCCCGCACCTCGACGGTGCCCGAGGTCGGCCGGTCCAGGCCGGCCACCATGTTGAGCAGGGTGGACTTGCCGCAGCCGGAGGGGCCCATCACGGCCACCGCGTCCCCGGCCCGGATCTCCAGCGACAGGCCGTCCAGGGCCCGCGCGTCGCCGTACTCCTTGTGCACGCCGTCCAGCCGTACGACGACCTGCCGGTCGCTGTCGTGATCGATTGTCATGGCCCGAACCTATGGCGGCGCCCGCGGACGGGGCGTCAGCCCCCGGATGTAACCGGGCGGGCAGGTCATCCTGGGGATGTACGAGGGGCATGTACGCGGCCCGTCCGGCAGAATGACACCAGGTCGTACGGGGTGGGGAGTCGAGGGTGGGGTTGATCATCGCCGTGGTCGCGGCCTGCGCGTGCGCGGCCCTGGCCGGCGGCCTGGGCGTGGCGCTGCTGCGCGCCCGGCGAGGGCACCGGACGGCGATCGAGGAGCGCGGCTGGCTGCTCGAACGGGAGCGGGAGAGCGCGGCACGCACCGCCGTGGACGCCGAACGGGCCAGGATCGCGGCCGAGCTCCACGACATCGTCAGCCACAACGTGAGCCTGATGGTGGTCCAGGCCGGAGCCGCCCGCGAGGTGCTCGCCACCCTGCCGCAGGAGGCCGAGGCGGCGATGGGCGCCGTGGAGAAGGCCGGGCGGACCACGATGACCGAACTGCGGCACCTGCTGGGCCTGCTCGCGCCCGCCCAGGACGGCGCGGACGAGCCGTACGCCGGTGAGGGCGCCGCGACGCCGGCCGCGCGGCTGTCACCGCAGCCGACCCTCGCCAGACTGAGCCCGCTGATCGACAAGTTCGCCTTCGCCGGGCTGCCGGTGGAGGTACGGATATCCGGAGACCCCCGTCCGCTCCCGGCCGGGATCGACGTCACGGCGTACCGGATCATCCAGGAGGCGCTGACCAACGCGCTCAAACACGGAGACGGAGGCAGGACCCAGGTGACGGTGCGGTACGCGGAACACGCGTTGCGGGTGGAGGTGCTCAACGGCGGTCCGAGCGTGCTGGGTTCGCCGGGGGAGCGGCGGCCGGAGCGGCCCGCGCCGAAGGCGGAGGGCACCGGCCGCGGCCTGCTCGGGCTGCGCGAGCGCGTCGCCGTCTACGGCGGGGACCTCGACGCCCGCCGGCGCCTCGGCGGCGGCTACCGGGTGCGAGCCCGCCTCCCCCTGGACCGGCCGTGACCACGCCCCCGGCGGCAGAGCCCCCGGTCGCCGCGCCCCGCGTGGTGATCGCCGACGACCAGGACCTCGTCCGCACCGGCTTCCGGCTGATCCTGACGGCCCGCGGGATCGACGTGGTCGGCGTGGCCGCCGACGGGGCGGAGGCCGTCGCGGCGGTGCGCCGGCTGTGCCCGGACGTCGTCCTGCTCGACATCCGCATGCCGAACATGGACGGCCTCGAAGCCGCCCGGCGGATCCTCGCCGAAGTCCCCGACTGCCGGGTGATCATGCTGACCACCTTCGACCTCGACCAGTACGTGTACGCCGCCCTCGCCGCCGGGGCCAGCGGCTTCCTGCTCAAGGACGTCACCCCCGAACACCTCGCCGCCGCGGTCCGCTTGGTCAGCACCGGCGACGCGCTGCTCTCCCCCTCGATCACCCGCCGCCTGGTGGAACGCTGCGCCCCGGCCGCGGCCGGGCCGGACCGCGCCACGACGGCGACCGCCCACCGGGAGCTGGCCGCGCTGACCCCGCGCGAACGCGAGGTGCTGACCCTGATGGGCCACGGCCGCTCCAACGCCGAACTGGCGCAGGTGCTGACGCTCAGCGAGGCCACCGTGAAGACCCATGTGGCCCGCATCTTCGCGAAGTTGTCGCTCCGCGACCGGGCCCAGGCCGTGGTCCTCGCCTACGAGACGGGCCTGGTGACCCCGGGCGCGGTCATTTCTTCTTCCCGTTCAGCACGTCGTCCGGAGCCTGGAGGGTGACCTGGCCGCCCTCGGCGGGCTTGAAGGTGTGCATGGCGCGGACCCGCGCGTCCCTGGAGCCGAAGTAGCGGATGTTCATCGTCACCTCGAACCAGGTGATGCGCTTCTCCGCGTCCAGGCGCAGATCGACCTCGACGCTCTCCGTGGTGAAGTCGGGGAAGGCCGAGGTCAGCATGGCCACGCTCGCCGGGGGCAGGCTCATGCCGTCCATCCGGAGGTGCAGTTCGCGCCCGTCGCCGCCGGAGCGCTTGATGGCGCCGCTGCCGCCCGGGACGAAGTCGGCCAGCAGCCGCGCGGTCATCAGCGGATTGGCGGCCCGGGCCCGCCACGCGACGGCCCCGAGCTCGTCGCCCGTCTTCGCGAGCTGCGCTTCCGAGAGGCCCACCCAGTAGGGCTTGCCCGCCGGGTCGCTCGCCTTCCAGTACTGGACGTACGTCGCCCCGCCGGCGTACCGGGCCGTGTCGGTGTGCCCGTCCAGGGTGAACGCCATCTCGTAGGACCCGCCCACGGTCGCGTCCGCGGCCTCACCCCGGTACCGCCCGGTCCCGGGGATCGGGCTCGGCGAGCCCCCGGTGTCGCTCTTCGGCGGGGTGAACAGCACGTCGGAGGCCACACCGGGGCCCTCCAGCAGGGCCTTGCCGGCGGCGCGGACGGTCTCCAGGTCCTTGACCTCGTTCGACGACAGGCAGATCTTGACGCCCTCGGGCATCTGGCAGGTGTTGCTGTCGGCACAGGCGGACAGCGGGCCGAGCGCGAGGACGGCCGCGGCCGCCCACGCCGAACGCCGGAATATGGCGGCAGACATGTGTGTATCGATCCCCGTGTGTGGTCTGTGGTCCGTGGTGTGCCGAAAGCCGGGCCAGGCTATCCGACATCCAGTGGGCGCTCAGGGCACCAGCTCCGCACGGCCGGACGCGGGGAGGCCGCCGGGCGCGATCGGCGAAGCGACCGGGTCGTGATCAGCGGTCACCGGTGCGTCGTTCCAGGGGTGTTGCTACCGCCGAGTTGCTCACACTGAAGGTCACGCTGCCGGCCCGGTAGCGGTCGTCGGACCATTCGATCGGGCGGCCCGTCGCGGTCGCCGACACGTGCCGCTGGCGCAGGAGCGGGCTGCCGCGCCGGATCTCCAGCAGCCGGGCGTCCTCGCTGCCGGCCGGGAGGGCGTCGATGAGGTGCTCGCCGTACTGGGCCACGACCCCGGAGTCCTGCGCCAGGAGGTCCATGATGGAGCGGCAGTCCTCCGGCATCGCCTCCACGGCCGCCGCGACCCAGTCGGGATAGGCGGTCCGCTCGATCATGGTGGGCTCACCGTCGAGCAGGCGCAGCCGCAGCACCGCGAGGACTTCCGCGCCCGGCGCCAGTGCGAGCCGCTCCGCCTCCTCGGCGGTCGCGGGCCTGCGCGTGCGGGAGAGGAAGCGGCTGGCGGCCGAGTGCCCGACCCCCTCGGCCCACTGGGCGAAGCTGTTCAGCTCGCCGAAGCTGTGCCGGCGCTCGTGGCGCAGAACGATCCTTCGCGCGCCCTGCCGGGAACCGATCAGCCCCTCGGCGGCGAGCGTGGCCACCGCCTGGCGGACGGTGCCGCGCGACGCGGACCAACGCGCGGCCAGATCGCTCTCCGAGGGCAGCTGCGCCCCCACCGGCAGTTCACCCGAGAGGATCGCCCGGCGCAGCCCTTCGGCGATCTCCAGATATCGGACCGTGCCCATGCCCTTCGCCCCCCTGATCGGTGCGTACGGATCATCCGTTGGTGTAAGCACTCATGATCATTTCAACATGCCCTGTCACGACGTATTCCGGTCATTCTCACGTCTTCGTCGAGCCGTGCCCCCGGGGACAGGCGCCGTTCACCGTCCGTACAGCGAGCCCGGGCGAACTGGAGCCAACTTGTTCAGACAAGTGAACTCCCCCCTTTGCCCTCAGTCTCCGGGAGAGACCGTGCTCAGATCCTCCGCCCGTCGCGGTGCGGCCGCTCTGCTCAGCGCCGCCGTCCTCACCACGCTCAGCGCGTGTGGTGCCGCACCCGACCAGCCGTCCGCCGGCGCCGACGGCGCCAAGAACGGCGTACAGCCGGGCGCCGCGACCTCGGTCGCCGACTTCGGTTCCATGGAGGCCCTCACCGCCGCCGCGCAGAAGGAGGGCGAGCTCAATGTGATCGCGCTCCCGCCGGACTGGGCGAACTACGGCGAGATCATCAAGGCCTTCGAGGCCAAGTACAAGATCAAGGTCAACAGCGAGAACCCGGACGCCTCCAGCTCCGACGAGATCGCCGCCGTCAAGTCCCGCAAGGGCCAGAAGCGCGCCCCGGACGTACTGGACCTCGGCATCGCCTTCGCCCGCAGCGGCGCCGCCGAGAACCTCTTCGCCCCGTACAAGGTCACCGCGTGGGACAAGATCCCCGTCTCCCAGAAGGACGCCGACGCCCGCTGGTACAACGACTACGGCGGCTACGTCTCCATCGGCTGCGACGCGGCCCGCATCCCCACCTGCCCCAAGACCTTCGCGGACCTCCTCAAGCCGGAGTACAAGGGCAAGGTCGCCCTCAACGGCAACCCCACCAAGTCCGGTTCGGCCTTCGGCGGCGTCTACGCGGCCTCGCTCGCCAACAAGGGCTCCTTCGCGGACATCCAGCCGGGCATCGACTTCTTCGGGCAGCTGAAGAAGAGCGGGAACTTCATCCCGGTCGAGTCCACCCCGGCCACCGTGGAGAAGGGCGAGACGCCCATCTCCATCGACTGGGACTACCTGAACGCCGGCTACGCCGAGCAGTTCAAGGGCAAGGGCGTCGACTGGAAGGTCACCGTCCCCACCGACGGCGTCTTCGCACAGTTCTACTCGCAGGCCATCAACAAGGAGGCCCCGAACCCGGCGGCCGCCCGCCTGTGGATGGAGTTCCTCTACAGCGCCGAGGGCCAGAACCTCTGGCTCAAGGGACACGCCCGCCCGGTGCTGCTGCCCGTCATGACCGAGGACGGCACCGCCGACAAGGACGCCGTCACCAAGCTCCCGCAGGTCCAGGGCACCCCGACCTTCCCCGTGGCCGCGGAGCTCGACCGGGCCAAGGCCACCCTCGCCGAGAAGTGGGACAAGGCCCTCTCCTGATGCTCACCTCCGACTCCCGCACCGCCGACGGCACCCGCCGTCGGCGGCGCGGGCCGCGCACCTGGCTCGCGGCCCTGCCCCTCCTCGCCTTCACCGGGCTCTGCTTCGGCATCCCGCTCGGCGCCATGGCCTTCGGCGCGGTCACCCGCACCGACCCGGCCGGCGGCGCCACCCGGCTGACCGGTGAACACCTCGCACGCTCGCTCCAGGGCCCGTACCTCGGCTCGCTCGTCGGCAGCGTCCAGCTCTCCGCCCTCACCGCACTCGTCGGTGGAGTGCTGGGCGTCCTGATCGCCCAGGCCGTGGTCACCTCCCGCTCCAAGGCCCTGCGCAGCGCGGCACTGACCGCCTCCGGGGTGCTCGCCAACTTCGGCGGCGTGCCGCTCGCGTTCGCGTTCATCGCCACCGTCGGGATCTCCGGAGTCGTCACCCAGCTCGCCGATCTCGGCAGCCTCGGCTGGAACCTGTACTCCTTCACCGGCCTCACCGTGGTCTACCTGTACTTCCTGATCCCGCTGATGGTCCTGGTGATCGCCCCGGCGCTGGACGGGCTGCGCCCGCAATGGCGCGAGGCCGCGCAGAGCAGCGGGGCCACCGCATGGCAGTTCTGGCGCCATGTCGGCCTGCCGGTGCTCGCGCCCTCGCTGCTCGGCGGGTTCGTGCTGCTCTTCGGCACCGCCTTCGCCGCCCACGCGACGGCCGCGGCCCTCGTCGGCGGTTCCGTACCCCTGGTCACGCTCAAGATCGCGGACGCGCTGTCCGGGAACGTGCTCACCGGCCAGGAGAACGTGGCGCTCGCCCTCGGCCTCGACATGATCCTGATCGCCGGCCTGGTCATGGCGGTCTACCTGCCCCTCCAGCGACGGAGCGCCCGATGGCTGCGATGACCCCGACCACCCCGACCACCCCGGCCGCCCCGACCACTGCGGCCACCGCGTACGCCGCCGGGAGCACCCCGGACACCGAGGCCCCGCCGCGCTCCCGCGCGCGCCGCCCCCGGCCCGCGGTCTGGCGCGGAGCCGTCCTCGCCCTGGCCGGGGCCTACTTCCTCATCCCGCTCATCGCCTCCTTCGTCTTCACCGTGCACGTGCCCGGCCAGGGCATCACCTTCGAGGCGTACACCGAGCTGCTCTCCGCCGACGGCTTCACCGAGAGCCTGCTGCTCTCCCTCGGCCTCGCCGCCGCGACCATCGTGCTGTCGCTGCTGCTCGCGGTGCCCGCGCTCGTGGCCGTACGCATCGGCTCCCCGCGGCTGCGCCCGGTCGTCGAGGTGATGTGCATGCTGCCGCTGGTGGTGCCGCCGATCGCCCTGGTCACCGGAATCACCACCGTGCTGCGCTGGGGCCCGGAACACCTGTCGCGGACCCCGCTCTACCAGACCTTCATCGCCGTCCAGAACGAGAAGTTCCCCGTCGTCCTGGTCCTCGCCTACACCGTCCTGGCGCTCCCCTTCGTCTACCGCTCGCTCGACGCGGGCCTGCGCGCCGTCGACGTGCCGACCCTGGTCGAGGCCGCCCGCAGCTGCGGCGCGAGCTGGCCGTACGTGGTCCTGCGCGTGCTGCTGCCGAACCTGCGGGCCTCCCTCGCCGGCGCCGCCTTCCTCACCCTGGCCCTGGTACTGGGCGAGTTCACGATCGCCTCCCTCCTCGGCTTCCAGCCGTTCGCGGTGTGGATCGTCTCGATCTCCGGAGCCCAGGCCCGCATGTCGGTGGCCGTCTCCATCCTCAGCCTCCTGATCACCTGGCTGCTGCTGATCGCCCTCTCGCGGGCCGGGACCACCCCCTCCACGACCGCGGCCGCGCCCGCCACCACCTCCCGCAAGGAGTCCTGACCCACCATGTCCACCACTCTCCCCGCGGCCAGGAAGCCCATCGACCCCGCCGAGTCGACGGGTGGCGCACGCGTCGAATTCCGCGGCCTGCGCAGGGCGTTCGGATCCACCGTCGCCCTCGACGGCCTCGACCTGACCGTCGAACCCGGTGAACTCCTCGCCCTGCTCGGCCCGTCGGGCTGCGGCAAGACCACCGCCCTGCGCGTCGTCGCAGGATTCGAGCAGCCCGACTCGGGCGAGGTCCTCGTCGACGGACAGGACATCACCCGCGTCCCGGCCAACCGCCGGGACGCCGGCATGGTCTTCCAGTCGTACAGCCTCTTCCCGAACCTCAGCGCCCGCGACAACGTCGCCTTCGGGCTGCGCGTACGCAAGGTCGGGGCGGCGCAGCGCCGCGAACGGGCCGCCGAACTCCTCGACTTGGTGGGCCTCCCCGACCACGGCGACCGCTACCCGCACCAGATGTCCGGCGGCCAGCAGCAGCGCGTCGCGCTCGCCCGCGCCCTGGCACTGCGCCCGCGCGTGCTCCTGCTCGACGAACCGCTCTCCGCGCTCGATGCCAAGGTACGATCCAATCTCCGCGAGGAGATCCGGCGCCTGCAGCTCTCCCTCGGCATCACCACCGTGTTCGTCACCCACGACCAGGAGGAGGCACTGTCGATGGCCGACCGCGTCGCCGTCCTGAACGCGGGGAAGCTGGAGCAGTGCGCCGCCCCGGCCGAGCTCTACGACCGCCCCGCGACCCCCTTCGTCGCCGAGTTCGTCGGCACCATGAACCGGCTGCCCGGGCGGCTCGCCGACTCCGGCCTCGTGGAAGTGGCGGGAGCCCGCCTGCCCGTGGACGGCCCGGTCCCGTCGACCCCGGACGTGGAGGTCCTCGTACGCCCCGAGAACGTGACGGCGACCGCCGACGCCGACGGCACGGCCACCGTGGTCTCCGCCTCCTTCTTCGGCGCCGTGACCCGCCTCCACCTGGAGCTGCCGGGCGGGGTACCGGTCAAGGCGGACCTGCCCTCGCGGGACGCCGGAGACCTGGCGCCGGGCGCGCGGGCCAGCGTCGGACTGGCCGAGCGTCCCGTACTCGTCGTGGCCAGGTCCGTGTGAGCGCCCTCGCCGCGGTCCTCTTCGACATGGACGGCACCCTCGTCGACACCGAGGTGCTGTGGTGGCGGGCCACCGAGGAGGTCGCGGACGGCCTCGGCCACCGGCTCACCGACGCCGACGCCCCCGAGGTGGTCGGCCGCGCGGTGGAGGACACCGCCGCCCACCTCGTGCGCGCCACCGGCGGGGGAGACCCGGCCGGGATCGCGGCCGAGCTCACCGAGAACTTCTTCCGCCGGGTGGAGGCGGGCGCCCCGATGCGGCCCGGCGCCCAGCAGCTGCTGACCGCGCTGGCGGCGCAGGGCATACCCTTCGCCCTGGTCAGCGCGTCGCCGCGGGTGGTCGTGGACTCGGTGGTCGGCGGCTCGCTGGCCCATGTGCCCTTCGCCTTCACCCTGTCCGCCGACGACACCTCGCGGACCAAGCCGCACCCGGACCCCTACCGGGCGGCCGCGGGGCGGCTGGGCCTCGAACCGCAGACGTGCGTGGCCGTCGAGGACTCGCCGGACGGCGCCGCCTCCGCGGAGGCCGCCGGGTGCGGGGTCCTGGTGGTCCCCTCGCTGCTCACGGTCCCGGCATCACCGCTACGGACCTTCGCGCAGTCCCTGGAGGACGTCACTCCCGGGCTGCTGCGCGCCTGCGTGGTCCCCGCGCGGCAGTCCTGAACCCGCAACGCCCTGACCGCAACGCCCTGACCGCCGCAGCCTGACCGCCGCACCCTGCCCGGGGCGGCCGCCCCCGACGTGGCCGGGACGGCTCTTTGGGTAGGTGCCGGTCGACACGAAAGATCTGCGCGCGGGAGATACGAGTTGATGAGTGGTCAGCAGCCGGGCCGGGGTGCTTCCCCCCCATGTCTTCAAGCCACTTGAGGGAGACGACCCGACCACCATCGCCGGATACCGGCTCGCCGCCAAGCTGGGCGCCGGCGGCATGGGAAAGGTGTACCTGTCGTACACCCCCGGCGGCCGGCCCGTGGCCATCAAGGTGATCCGCCCCGAGTTCGGCGAAGACGCCGAATTCCGCCGCCGGTTCGCCCAGGAAGTGCAGTCCGCGCAGCGGGTGCAGGGCCTGTTCACCGCTCCCGTCATCGATGCGGACACCGACGGCGCGCAGCCCTGGCTCGCGACCGCGTACCTGCCCGGCCCCTCGCTCGCCGACGCGGTCGTCGCGCACGGGGCGCTGCCCGTCGACGCGGTGCTGCTGCTGATCGCCGGCATGGCCGAGGCCCTGCACGTCATCCACGGTGCCGGCATCGTGCACCGCGACCTCAAGCCGTCCAACGTGCTGCTCGCCGCGGACGGGCCCCGCGTCATCGACTTCGGCATCGCCCACGCCGCCGACGCCACCTCGCTCACCGGCAGCGGCGTCACCATCGGCACCCCCTCCTTCATGGCCCCGGAGCAGGCCGCGGGACGCAAGGTCACCCCGGCCACCGACGTCTTCGCGCTCGGCCAGGTCGCCACCTACGCCGCCACGGGAACCCCGGCCTTCGGCGAGGGGACCTCGCACGGCGTGCTCTACCGGATCGTCCACGAGGAGCCCGATCTCAGCGGAGTCCCGCAGCGGCTGAGCGAACTGGTCACGCGCTGCCTCGCCAAGGACCCCGAGGCCAGGCCGTCCCTCGCCGAGATCATCGCGCTCTGCCAGGCCGCGAACGCGGAGACCGTGCTGCGTCGCCCCGAGGACTGGCTCCCGGCCCCGGTCGCCGCCGACATCACGGTGCGCGCGGCCGCCCCCGCCCCGGCCCAGACCCCGCCGCCCCCGTCGGCCGCACCGACGGTGGCCGCCTACTCGCCCACGACGCCGGTGGCCCCGGCCACCCCGCCCCCCGGCTACGGGCCGCCGCCGAACCAGTACCCCGCACCGGCCGCCGCCTTCGCCCCCGCGCCCGCCCCCGTATCCGCGCAGGCCCACGCCCACGCCTACGCCCCGACCCAGTTCCCGGCGCGCCCGCAGGCGTACCCGGGGCACCCCGCGCACCCTGTGCATCCCGCGCCCCCCGCACCTCAGCCCCCGGGGAAGTCGGGCAGGCGGGGCGTGCTCGTCGCCCTCGCGGCCGTGCTGGTCTTCGGCGTCGCGGGGAGCGCCACCGCGTACGTCCTGCTCAAGGACAAGGACAAGGGCCGGCAGGCGCAGGGCGGCAGCTCCTCGCAGGACAACGAGCAGAGCGGCGGGGGCCAGGGCGGGGGCCAGAAGGACAGCGCCGCCAAGCCGAGCGGCAAGGCCGCCGATCCGAAGCCCACCGACCACAAGGGCATCAACCTCACGGCCGGCTACCACCTGACCCTCGGGGACGAGGACGTCCGGCCCCAGCAGGGCGAGGACGGCGGGTACGAACTCTCCTACGACACCGGCGGATACCTCGACGCCGAGACCTCGGACGGCAATCTGGTGCTGCTCGATCCCGGACAGGAGGGGTCGCTCGCCGCGTGCCGCGCCGAGACGCGGTTCACCAAGAACATCTACCTCAACAAGATCTCGAAGGGCCGGCAGATCTGCGTCACCACGGGCACCGGGCACATGGGCCTCGTGACCGTACAGGGGTTCTCGCCCGAGGGTTCGCCCAGCAAGTACATGACGCTGGACGTGACGGTGTGGCGCAACGCCGTCCGCTCCGGCTCGGGGAGCTGAGCGCGGAACCGGATCGCGGGGGCGGCCGTCTGAGACCCCGTGTGGATGAAACGAAGAATACTGACGCTGCTGTTCGCCCTGCTCGCGACCCAGTTGGGCGCGCTCGTCAACCCCGCGTACGCCTGCGGCTGCGGCGCCATGGTCACCGACACCCAGTCCGTGATCGGCGTCGACCGGGAGACGTCCGTCGTGCGCTGGGACGGCCGTACCGAACAGATCGTCATGCGGTTCACGGTCGGCGGGAACGCGCCACGGGCCGCCTGGATCATGCCCGTGCCGGGGCGCGCGACCGTCGAGCTGGGTGACGGGCGCATGTTCGGCGAGCTGCGGGACCTGACCCGTCCCGAGCGCAAGACGCGCCACTACTTCTGGCCGCGCGAGGGCGACTGGCCCTTCTCCTCCCGCATGCGCGACGGCGCCGCCGCCCCGAAGGGCGTCGGGGACCCGGCGGTCGGCGTCGTCGGCCGCGAACAGCTCGGCGACTTCGACGTGGCGCGCCTGACCGCCACCGACCCGGACGCCCTGAAGAGCTGGCTGGAGAGCAACGGATTCAAGCTGTCCGACCGCCTCGCCGCCGAGGTCAAGCCGTACGTGGACCAGAAGTGGGAGTACGTGGCGGTCCGGCTCGCCCCCCGGCAGCAGGGCAAGGTGCTGCGCGGCGAACTGGACCCGCTGAAGATCCGCTTCGAGAGCGACCGGCTGGTCTACCCGATGCGGCTCTCCCGGATGGCGAAGACCCCGCAGTCGCTCGGCCTCTACGTACTGGCCGACCACCGTATGGAGCCCGCCGCCACGATCGGCGGCTCCGCGCCGAAGGTGACCTTCGCCGGCACCGTCGCCCCGAAGGACGGCCCGCTCGCCGACCTGGCGGGCGGCGAACCGGTGTTCCTCACGGCGATCGACCAGGACTTCCCGGAGCCCGGCCGCATCGACGCCGACCACGAACTGCGCGCCACCGCCAAGGACACCCCGTACCGCCGCGCGGTCTATCGGGGCGAACTGCTCACGGTCGGGGACGGCATCCCGGTCTGGCTCCTGACGGTGTCGGCCGTCCTGGTCGCCCTGGCGGCGTCGGCCTTCGCGGTGCTGAGGAGCCGGCGCCGGCGCGCTGGTCGCGCCGGCACGGCCTGAGCCGTACGGGCCCCGGCCCGGAGGCCGGGGCCCGCGGTCACCTGGACCGGGTGCCGCTCAAAGGTGCGCGGGCGGCTGGCTCCGCCAGAACGCGCACTGGTGGTCCGCCCCGAACGAGGTGGTCGTCCGGGTCGCCACCGGGTCGAGGGTGAGGACCGTGCCGGCGTCGGCGCCGGCCGCCGGCCACGGGGTCTGACCCGCGACGACGGGGGCACCGAAGCGTGCGAACGCGGCCCAGTAGCGCTTCATCCGGTTCCCGAGCGCCACCTGCACCGGGCTCAGCGGGCGATCGCCCATGGTGAAGTCGTGCAGATAGCCCAGCTCGGCACTGTGCGCATTCGACTCGTCCAGGCCCGGCACCTGCGCCCCCGCGAGCGTCGGCGACCGCGGGTCGTCGAACTCGTAGACGTACGTCGGCACTTGGGACGCGAAGAGCTGCGCCGTCCACGCCGTGTGGCAGGCGAAGGTCGAGTCCGTCATCACGGCCGACAGGGCCAGGTAGGGCGAGCCGTGGTCCGCGACCGGGTAGCGGGCGAGCACCTCGGGTCCCGCCGCCCCATGACCCGCCAGGACCTGCGCCGTGTACTGCTCCGCCGTCAGGTGCGGCTGCGTCAGCGCGACGAAGAAACGGGCCTCGGAGCGGGTGCTCCCGATCAGGACCGGCACCTTGTTCCAGGCACCGCTCCCGATGGCCTGCGCGGGCTCGACCGGCAGCAGCCCGTCACCGGACGCCGGACCCGAAGTGGGCAGCGTACGGGCCGCCTCGACCAGCGCCGCTCCGGAGGCGGCGCGCAGACAGCCGGCCACCTCGGCCGGGCCGGTGCACCCCACCCGTGAGGCGAAGGCCCGGGCCTGCGCCTCGGCCGCCGCGCCGTCCGGCGTACGCAGCAGGGTGCACGGGCCGCTCTGCAGCACGGCCCGGTGGAACAGGCCCGCGGCCGAGGGGGTGGCCAGCAGCGCGCAGACGGAACCACTGCCCGCGGACTGCCCGGAGATCGTGACGCTGCCCGGATTCCCGCCGAAGGCGTCGATGTTCTCCCGGGTCCACCGCAGCGCCGCCAGCTGGTCCATCAGCCCGAAGGACCCGGAACCCCGGTCGTTCTCCCGGCCCAGCTCCGGCAGCGCCAGATAACCGAGCTGCCCCAGCCGGTAGTTGATGCTCACCACCACGCTCTGGGTGAGATCGGCCATGGTGCGCCCGCCGAACTGGGTGCCCGTTCCCTGGCTGTACGCGCCCCCGTGCATCCAGAAGATCACCGGGAGCCGGGCTCCGGGGCGGGCGGTACGGGGCCGGTACACGTCCAGGTACAGGCAGTCCTCGCTGACGGCCGCGGGATCGCTCAGGCCGAACGGCGAGAACTGCAGGCATGCGGGCGCCTGTTGGACGGCCTCCCGTACCCCGTGCCACCGGGGCGGCGGCTGAGGTGCCCGCAGCCGGGCATCCCCGACCGGGGGAGCGGCGTACGGGATGCCGAGGAACTCCTGTGCCCCGTCCCGTGATTGACCGCGCAGGCCGCCCTGCGCGACGGTGACCACCGGGCGCGGCGATCCGCCGGACGGCGACGGCGACGCCGCCGCCGGCAGGGCCGAGGTGAGCAGGACCGCCAGCGCGAGGGCCGCACCGAGCAGGGCGCCCGGCCGGCGCCTCAGGGGTGGAGCGCTCTGGGGTGGAGCGTTCATGGGCGGAGCCCGGCGATCAGGGCGGAGGTCACGGCGTGGTCGGCCGGGCCGGTGTTCCAGTCGGCGTTCATCGGGCTGACGGCGATCCGGCCGGCGCTCACGGCCTCGACGTCGCCGCCCTTGGCCGCGGGCCGCAGGTCCACCTTCACGGTCACCTTCCAGGTGCCGTCGCCCGCGTCGGTGAAGTCCGGTTCGAGGAGGGTCTGCGGATCCTGGAACGTCGCGGCCACCCCGGCGGCCGTGCCCTTGCCGTCCGCGCCGACGACGGGGTGGTTGACGTTCAGGCCGACGCCCTGGGGCAGCAGCGGCCCGGACCGGGCCCGCGTCCGCAGCCGGTCGATCAGCTTGACCGCGAAGTCGAGGGTGGGACCCATGGCGTTGACCGTGGTGACCGGGTCGGGCGCGGAGACGCCGCCGGTGCTCAGCGCGATGGCCGGCACGCCGTGCTCCAGCGCGGCGACGGCGCCGCCGACCGTACCGGAGTGGGTGGCGAGCCCGGCGACGTTCGGGCCGAAGTTGGTACCGGAGACGACCAGGTCGGGGGCGCGGCCGGCGAAGACCTCCGCCAGCCCGAAGGCGACGGAGTCGCCCGGAGTGCCGTCGACGGCCCACACCTTCGGCTCGGGGTGCTTCACCGTGATCGAGGGGGCGCTCATCATCTTCGTCCCCGTGCCGCTCTGGTTGGTGAGCGGGGCGACGATCGTGACGTCGTGTCCGGCGGCGGTCAGGCGCTCGAACGCCTTGCGGATGCCCGGCGCGTTGTAACCGTCGTCGTTGGTGAGCAGGATCCGCAGCGGGCCGTCCGGTGCGGGAGCCGGTGCGGGCGCCGGAGCGGGCGCGGTCTGCGGTGCGGCGACCGCGGGTGCCGTGCCGGCCAGGGCCGGGGTGCACAGCATCAGGGCGGCCAGCGGCAGAACTCGCTTGCGTCTCACAGAGGACTCCTTCAAGAGGGAGGGACGGAGTGCGATGAGGGTGAGCCGGGTGGTGACCGGCGGGCGCGCGACCCTCGGCGTGCGCCCGCCGGAGTTCCGGCCGGGCCGGCCCTGGGGGACGGGCCCGGGAGAGGGGATCAGCGCACGCTGCGGATGGGCAGGATGGCGAGCGCGCCGATCAGGGAGAGGGCCCCGCCCGCCAGGAAGAGCGGGGTGTAGCCGCCCAGGGCGGTGACGACGGCCGAGGCGACGAAGGGGGCGATGATCTGCGGGCCGGCGTTCGCGATGTTGAGGACGCCCATGTCGCGGGCGGCGTCCTCGGCCCGGGGGAGGACCAGGGTGACGAGCGCGGTGTCCACGGCCATGAAGCAGCCGAAGGCGAGTCCGTTCAGCGCGCTGAAGACGAGCATGCCCGTCCACGTCGGGCTGACCACGGGGACCACCATGACGAGCCCGGCGAGGGCGGCCGAGACGCCGACGAACACCTTGCGGCGGTTCCAGCGGTCGGACAGCAGACCGCCCAGCACGGTGGAGACGGCCATCGCGACCATCGACACCGGCGTGAGGATGGCCATCGCGGCGGGCGGGGTGAGTCCGGCGGGCAGCGCGATGTGGTCGTCGAGGATGTACAGCTGGTAGCCGACGACGGAGAAGTAGCCGAGGACCATCAGGGCCCGGCCGATGAAGGCCCACCGGAAGTCGTGGTTGGCCAAGGCCGAGAGGAAGAGGGCCAGCTGGGCGCGCTTGGGGGCGGCCGGCGCGTCGGCGGCGGGCCCGGTGCGCGGGACGTCGCGGCAGAAGCCGGTGAGCAGGAGTGCGGACCCGGCGACGATCGCGCCGAAGACGAGGTAGCCGGTGCGCAGGTGCGTCACGGTCTGCGAGGCGACGAGTACGCCGACGGTGCCGCCGATGGGCAGGCCGAGCCCCACCAGCGCGGACGCGGTGCCGCGGCGGACCGCGGGGATCCGGTCGGGCACGATCGCGGTGACCGCCGCCTGGAAGACGTTCATGGTGGCCTGGATCAGGCACCAGCCGATGCCCACGAGCAGCGCGGTGCTCACGCTGCCGAGGAAGGCCAGGCAGGCGAGCGAGGCGAGGGCGCCGCCCAGGATCCAGGGGTTGCGGCGCCCGCTGCGGTCGGACAGGGCGCCGGCGATGGGATTGAAGGCGGTGGCGAAGATCGCACTGATTCCGCCGATCAGGCCCAGGACGGCGACCTTGTCGGCGGGAGCGACGGCGGCGATCTGCGTGGGCAGCAGGACGGAGCCGACACCCATGTAGAGCGCCATCATGGCGGAGTTGGCCACCAGCAGCAGGGGCAGGAGCCCGCGCTGGCGGGGCGGCTCCGCTGGGGTGGGGACGGGCGTATCGACGGCTTCGTGCGTGGCCATGACGACTCCTCGGGGGACGGAGCGGGGAGGTGGCGTGCGTGGGGGAGAGGGGGCGCCCCGCGAGCGGGCGCCGGGCGGCGATGTCGCCGGGAAATGCGTCAGACGACCGTGGTTCACGTGATGTTGTTACACGTGTCACCAAGTGCGTTGGAGACTGTGTAGCACCCATTTCCGGCCACCGCCAGAGTCTGCGGTGGGTCGTTGTGCAGATCGTGACCGATCGCAGAGTCGGGCTGCGAGGACGTGTAACCGCCGGATGGCCGGCGCCCTGGGGTCGCCGTGCGGTGCGTTGCCGTGGCCGGTCGGCGCGTCGTGCCCCCTCGTCGTGCGGGGGAGTCGAACCTGGCTGCACGGTCGGCGGACCCTTCAAATATCGTTAAGGATTGACGATCGCTAAATTGGCGCCATAATCTCGTTGTCGGAGCGCATCCCGTGCGCGGCAGGCAGGAAGGAACGGCTCATGCCCCACACCCCAGGCCGGGAACACCCACTGGTGGAACTCCCCGCAGGGCGCCTGCGCGGCGCGACCGAGGGCGGGCTCGCCGTCTTCCGGGCCGTGCCCTACGCCGCACCGCCCGTCGGTGACCTGCGCTGGAGGCCCGCACAGCCGCACGCCGGCTGGAGCGGCACGCGGGACGCCACCACCGACGGCCCGAGCGCGCCGCAGATGTACCAGGAGGGCGGCGACCCCGTGCTCGGCGGGCACGGCTCGCCCCCCTTCGACGAGGACTGCCTGACCCTCAACGTCTGGACGCCCGCCACCGACGACGCCCGCCGCCCGGTCCTCGTCTGGATCCACGGCGGCGGCTTCGTCTCCGGCTCCGGCTCACTGCCCGGCTACTCCGGCGAGACCTTCGCACGCGACGGCGACCTCGTCGTCGTGAGCATCAACTACCGCATCGGACCGCTGGGTTACCTCTACCTGGGTGAGGGTGAGGGTGAGGGTGAGGGTGAGGGTAGGGGTGGAGGTGGGGGTGAAGGTGAAGGCGGCGAGGGTGAAGGCGGCGAGAGCGGCGGCAACCACTGGCTCACCGACCAGCTCGCCGCCCTGCACTGGGTCAAGGAGAACATCGCCTCCTTCGGCGGCGACCCGGACCACATCACGGTCGCCGGTCAGTCGGGCGGCGCGGTGTCCACGGCCGCCCTCGCCGGACACCCCCGGGCCCAGGGCCTGATCCGGCGGGTGATCCTGCAGAGCCCGCCCTTCGGCCTGGACCTTCCCGGCCCCGACGCCTACCTGGAGCGCACCGCCGCCTACCTGGAGCTGGCCGGCGCCAAGGACGCGGCGGAACTGCGCGCACTGCCCTGGCAGCAGCTGATCGGGGCGGGCGCCGGGCTGTTCGCGCAGACGATGCGGTGGGGGTACTGGCCGACGCCCTTCCTGCCCGTGATCGACGGGGTCACCCTGCAGCGGCACCCGGCGCAGGCACTCCTGCACGGAGCGGCGACCGGCATCGACGTCATGATCGGCTGGACGCGGGAAGAGGCCAACTTCGGCTTCGCCCTCGACGAGGGGTACGCCGCGGCCACCCGGGAGCAGGTGACCGACCGGATCGCGGAGACCTTCGGGGGTGAAGCCGCCGCGGACGTGTACGCGGCGTACGAGCACGCCCGGCCCGGCGCCCGCCCCGTCGACGTGCTCATGGACCTGATCACGGACGAGCTCTTCCGGGTCCCCGCCGTCCGGCTGGCCGAGGCCAGGGCCGAGTCGGGCAGCCCCGTGTGGGCCTACCAGTTCGACCTTCCGACGCCCGCGTACGAGGGCCGGCTCGGCGCCGCGCACTGCCTCGAGCTCCCCTTCGTCTTCGACAACTTCGACCAGTGGTCGCACGCTCCCTTCCTGGCCGGGCTCGATCCCGCCGTCCGCGACGGCCTCGCGCACACCATGCACCAGGCCTGGATCGCCTTCGTCCGCACCGGCGACCCGAACCACCCGGAGCTGCCGCACTGGCGGCCGTACGACGCGCAGGCGCGCACCACGATGCGCTTCGACTCGGTCGTGAGCGCCCTCGGTGACCTCGCGGGAGCCTCCCGGCTCCTGCACGGGCCCGGTCGCACGTCCGTGCAGCCCTCCGCTCCCTTGATCTAACTCGTGTAACCTGAGAGGAAGGAGCAAGCCCACCAGAAGGAGCGTCGAGGGACGACATGGCCAAAGACACACACGTCCCCGCATCCATCACCAGCGCGGACGTGGCCCGCCTCGCCGGAGTTTCGCGCGCCACGGTCTCCTTCGTCCTCAACGACACCCAGGGCCACCGGGTCAGCGCGGGCACCCGGGCCCGGGTGCTCGACGCGGCCAAGCAGCTCGGCTACGTACCGCACGCCGCGGCCCGGTCCCTGCGCGCCGGCCGCAGCAACCTCGTCCTGATGCCGGCGTCGATCTCCGCGATCGGCCGCCTCGTCAGCGACTGGATCGACGATCTGCACAGCGAGCTGGAGGGGCTCGGCTACACCGCCGTGCTCCACGCCGGCCGCTTCGCCGACCCCCTCGACGCCGCCCGGGCCTGGGCCGAGCTGCGCCCCGTGGCCGTCGTCGCCCTGGACGGCGACCGCTTCACCGCCCAGGCGGCCGACGTGCTGGGCCGCGCCGGGGTGCGCGGCCTGCTGGCCTTCGCGGCCCACCCGGTCGAGGGCGTGTACACCGTCGGCTTCGATCACGCCCACATCGGCGCCACCGCGGCCGAGCACCTCATCGCGCGCGGCCGGACCCGCATCGGCGTGGTCATGCCGCAGGAGCGGGGCCTCGGCACCCTCGCCCGGCCCCGCCTCGCCGGCGCCGAGTCGGTCGCGGCCCGCCACATGGCGACCGTCACCCCGGTGGAACTGGCCTACACGCGGGAGTCCGCGACCGCTCTCGCCCGGCGGTGGCGGAGCCTCGGCCTGGACGCCGTCTTCACCTACAACGACGAGTACGCCGCGCTGCTGCTCCACGCCCTCCAGGCCGAGGGGATCGTCGTACCCGACGAGGTCGCCCTCGTCGGCTGCGACGACCTCGTCCTCGCCGCACTTCAGCAGCCCCCGCTCACCACGGTCCGGCTGGACATGCCGTCGGCCGCGCGGATCGCGGAGGCCCTGCACGAGCTGATCGAGACCGGGAGGGCGGAGACGGTGCCGCCCGTGGAAGCCGTTCTGGTCCAGCGCGAGACCTCCTGAAGGGCGTCTCCCCTGGCCAGTTTCATTCGGGTCGGGCCGGTGAGCGGGGCCGGTTCCGGCGGGGCCGGGCGCGCGCCGGGGCGTCTCCTCGGGCGCCGAACGTGGCGAGGGGTCGGGGGGTGCGGCGGTGTTGTGTTCGGCGCCCTGCGGGGACGCCCCGGCACACACCCGACCCCGCCGGAACCGGCGGGCGGGGTCCCGTGCGGCGGGTGGTGTTCGGTGGCCTGCGGGACGCCCCGACGCACACCCGGCCCCGCCGGAACCGGCGGGCGGGGTCCCGTGCGGCGGGTGGTGTTCGGTGGCCTGCGGGGACGCCCCGGCGCACACCCGGCCCCGCCGGAACCGGCGGTCACCGCCCTGGTCCGCAAGGAACGGCCCAGGGCGTCCCGGTCACCGATGCGCCCGGATGCGTTCCCGGGCGAGCGCCGGTTGGAAGAGCCACCAGGCCAGCAACCCCGCCCCGGCGCCCGCGGCTGCCCCGGCCACGGTGTCGCTGAGCCAGTGCGCGTGCAGCCAGGTACGGCTCCACATCATGGCCAGTGTGAAGGCCGCGCCCCCGAACCACCATGTCCGCCGGCGGCCGGCCGGGATGAGCAGCGCCCCGACCACCACCACGAGGAGCGCCGCCGTCGCGGCATGGCCGGACGGGAAGGAGCCGTGGTCGACGCGGACCAGGGGATGGGCCGGGCGCGGCCGGTCCACCAGGTGCTTGAGCCCCTGTATGACGAGCATGTTGCCGCCGAGGTAGACGGCGAGCAGGAAGCAGGCCGACGTCCAGCGCCTGCGCACGAGCAGCAGGACCAGCAAGGTGAGCGGGACGACGGCGCCGACCGGGCCGCCGAACCAGTTCAGGGCCGTGGCGGCGGCCGAGTACAGCCCCTCGTGGGGACCGCCCATCCAGGTCAGCCAGCGGTCGTCCAGGCCCTGGAAGGGCGGATGCGCGATGTCGGAGCGGACGACGAGGGCCGACAGCGCGGCGGCCCCCAGGAGCAGCAGACCCAGTACGAGGGCGCCCGCGCGGCGGGGCTCCTCGGAGGTGGCCTGACGGCCGGATCCGCGGGGACCGCGCGATCTGCGGGGTCTGTCGTACGGGGTGGTGGCCGGATTGGCGGACATGGCTGCCTCTCGTGACCGCGGTGGTGTTCGCGGCCGGGTGTGCTCAGAGGGGAACGTGGGGGCGCGGCCGGGGCGCGCCCCCACGACGGAACGAGAAACGCGGGACCGGTGTCAGGCCTCCGCGCCTGGTGCTGGGGCCGTGACCCGGTGAACCGTGCCGGTCACGGCACCAGGTGCCGGGACAGGAAGGCGACGCTCTCGTCGACGATCGGCACGATCTCCGGGGCGCCGAGGAAGATGTGGTCCGCGTCCACGACGGGCCGCAGGGTGACCTCGCCCCCGGCGCTGTCCAGGGCCGCGGCCAGGAGCTCGCTCTGGCTGTACGGGACCAGGCCGTCCCGGGTGCCGTGGACCAGCAGGAAGGGCGGCGGGTTCGAGCCCTCGGTGTACGTCACCGGGCTCGCGGCCCGCGCCAGGTCCGGGCGCTCGGCCACGGAGGCGCCGAGCAGGGCCTCGTAGGGATTGGGGAACTCCACACCGCCCGGCATCTGCGGCATGGGGTGCTCGGCCGCGGCTACCACGTCGGAGATGCCGTACCAGTCGACGACCGCCAGGACCCCGGTCTCGCCGGAGCCGACGCCTTGCGTGCCCTCCATGGCCGCTCCGTCCTGGCTGCCGGGGCCGACGAGCCCGGAGAGCGCGGCCAGGTGGCCGCCCGCGGACTCGCCCCAGACGCCGATCCGGTCCGGGTCGATGCCGAAGGTGCCGGCGAACTTGCGGACGTAGCGGATCGCGGCCTTCACGTCGTGCAGCTGGGCGGGGAAGGGCGCTTCGAGGCTGTGCCGGTAGTCGATGGAGACGAGCGCGAGCCCGGCCGCCAGCACCGCCCCGTGCAGCAGCGCGGCGGGCACGGTCGGCGGCGGGTAGCGGCGATCGCCCTCCAGCCAGCCGCCGCCGTGGATCCAGACGACCGCGGGGAAGGGCCCTTCGCCTGCCGGGGTCCGGACGTCGAGCAGCCGGGGGCGGTAGCCGGGCGTGGTGGCGTAGGTGATCCCGTCGAAGCGGCGCCCGCCGTCCGTGTCCGTCACCGGGGGGACGGGGGACTGGTAGGGCGGGGGCGGCCAGGTCATGTCGGCGAGGTCGAACTCGGCCGGAGGAGATTGCGTCATTGCGGCCCTTCCATTTCTGCGGGTCGGGGCGAGTGGGGGCGGGTCGGAGCAGGTGGGGCTGAGGGGGCTGATGGGGCATGTGCAGGCTTCGGGCCGTTTGTCCGAAATGCTTGCGCGGATCACCTGGGGCGGCGTAGCGTGTTACACGTGTAATCACGACTCTAGCGACGCATTTCCGCTGACCACAAGCCCACAAGCGGTTCGGCTTTCGGATCAGCTACACGAGCAACCACAGCGGTCGCCTCGCCTTCCCCCTCCGGGAGTCACGTCATGCTCACCACCACCGGCAGTTCTGCGATTCCCGTGGTCCGCAGCTTCGTCCACTGGGTCGCCGACCCCATCGCCGCGAGCGTTCCGCAGGTCAGGGCCCGTGTGCGCGTCATGCTCGACGCGTGGGGGGTCCCCCTCGACGCGGCGGACGTCCTGCTGCTGGCCGTCAGCGAGCTCGTCGGCAATGTCGTCCGGCACGCGGGCGCCGGCCGGATGCGCGTCGGCGTGGCCGCCGGTGGCGGCTGGCTCCGGCTGGAGGTCGCCGACCAGGGCGCCGGCCTGCCGAGGCTGACCGTTCCGCGCGCGGAGGTCGACCCGGACTCCGAGGTGGGGCGCGGACTGCTGATCGTGCAGCTGCTGGCTGCCGAACTGGGCGGCGAACTCTCCGTCATCGCCCACGAGTTCGGGAAGTCGGTCCGGGTGTGCATCCCCGCGGCCTGAACCAGGAAGGACCGGGCCCGAACCGGTCGGGGGAGGGCTCGATATGATCGCGACCGCGTACAACGGAAGGCGATCATGTCGGACAGCCCCCTCAGGCCCAGCTCGTTGATCAACACGGTCTACGGAGCGTTCCTCCGCCGTCTCGGAGGCTGGATCTCCATCGCGGACCTGATCACGCTGATGGGGGAGCTGGACGTCGACGGCCCGGCGGTGCGCTCGGCGATCTCACGCCTCAAGAAGCGCGGTGTCCTCGAACCGGAGCGCCGCGGCGCCACCGGCTACCGGCTCAGCCCCGCCGTCCACCCCGTCTTCGACGAGGGCGACCGGCGGATCTTCGCAAGCCTGGAGCCCGCCGACCTGGCCGACGGCTGGGCCATGGCGGTCTTCTCCGTGCCGGAATCCGAGCGCTCCCACCGCTACCAGCTGCGCACCCGCCTGACCTGGCTCGGCTTCGGCAACATCGCCCCCGGCGTGTGGCTGGCACCGGGCCGGCTGCTCGACGACGCGCGCGGCATGCTGGTCCGGCTCGGGCTCAGCGATTACGTCCACCTGTTCGCCGCCGACTACGCCGCCTTCAGCGATCTGCCCGAGACGGTGAGCTCGTGGTGGGACTTCCCGGCGATCCAGGCGCAGTACGCGGTCTTCACCGACGCGTACGCGCCCGTGGCGGCCCGGATGGCCGCGGAGTCGGCCCTCGACCCGGCGGAGGCGTTCCGCCACTACGTGCCGCTGCTCACCCAGTGGCGCCGCCTGCCGTACCTCGACCCGGGCCTGCCGACCGAACTGCTCCCGGCGGACTGGAACGCGGTCGCGGCCCGCCAGGTCTTCCAGCAGCTCCACACCATCCTGCTGGAACCGAGCCTGCGCCACGTCCAGGACGTGACGGGCCTCCCGCCCACCGCCTAGGTCGTGTCGTCAAAGTCCCGTCTGGCTGGCGGGATCTGGCACGCACGCTCGCCGCGTTGTCGTCGGTCGCCGACGCTCCGCGTCGCCTCCCTCCTCCGCCTTGCGATCGCACGCACCAGATCCCGCCAG
>NZ_JBVIFS010000043.1:44008-51455 GCF_055571215.1 Streptomyces sp. NPDC030995 | reverse complement strand
CTTCCCAGGACCGGTTCCGGTCCCAGTGCTCATGACGGCGGTCGTTCCCGCTCACCGCTGCGGGGCAGTCCCGGATTCCCACCGGGTTCCCTCTTGCGACGCATCCCGCCTGGCGGACGGGGCGAACCAGCTGCGCTCAAAGCCTACCTGTGAGGAAGTCAGGCCCGGCCATCTGACGATCACGGCCACGGTCGCACGCTGTTGTCCTGCCTGCCGGCCCGGTGAGCACGGGGCGCCGGGCCGGCAGAGGGATCGGGCCGAGGGATCAGGCCGAGGGCCGGGTGGGGGAGGCCGAGGCTCCTGCACCGCCGCTGGTGAGCGGCCATTCGCGGTTGAGGCTGCCCAGCGGGATGCGGCGCTCCAGCAGTGGAGTGCCGAAGATGGAGAGCTGCAGCTGGAGATGGCCGCTCAGGTCGAAGCCGCCGTAGAGGGCCCAGGACGCGACGGCCGACGCGGTGCCGTCCGTGGCCCCTGCGGCGGTGGCAGTGGCCTCGCCGCGCAGGTACGGGGCGAAGTCGGCGACGAGCCCGACCATGCCGTACAGGCCGACGGAGGCCTCCGCACCCAGGGTGGCCTTCGCGCTGCCCGCGGCCGTGACCGATGCCTTGACCGGCGAGCCCTTGACGTTCGAGCTGCTGGCCGGGGTCCAGCCCGCGCCCTTCGTGTAGTCGGCGCCGACCCGGAAGTCACCGCCGAGCTTCTGCTCGACGTCCAGGGTGATGCGGCCGTCGGCCTCCACCTGGATGTAGCAGGTCAGGTCGAGGTTGACGACGACGGGCACGTAGCCGACCTGGATCACGGGGTCGGCGTGCAGCTTGGCGAAGGGGATGCGGTGCTTGACTCCGCCGGCCACGCGGCCCTTGAGCTGCCACTGGGCCTCCCAGGCACCGGACATGCCGAGGTGGTGCTTGCGCGCGTTGCCGTCGTACGAGAACTCCACCTCGGGCGCGAGCTGGACGAATCCGGAGACGGAGGCGGCGGCGGAGGCCGGGGCGCCTTCGGCGGTGGCGATGGCGGCGCCGACGTCGAGGCGGAGGTTGCCCAGGGGCAGCTTGGCGCCGTTGGGTCCGAAGGTGGCTCCGCCGGTCTTGGCCCAGGAGACCTTCACGCCCTGGAGGAGGGGTTCGACGCCGACGGTCGACGGGTCGACAGGAACCTGTCCCTCGGCCTTGTCGTCGGCCAGGAGCGCGCTGAGGTCGGACGGCTTGGTCTCGACCTGGGTGCCCTGATCGCTCTGGGCGCCGACCTTGGTGACCTCGGCGAGCAGTCCGTCGGGGGCGCCGGGTACCGGGGCGCTGGCGATGATGTCGCCGGTCTTGACGGCGGCAGGAGCTGAGGCGGAGGCGGAAGCGGACGGCTTGGCGCCGGGAGCTGAGCTGGGACCTGGAGAGCTCTTCTGCGGCTGCGATATGACGGCGCGTCCGGTGCCCTTGTCGAACGAGGCGACCTTCAGCGAGGTCTTGCTCGCCGTTGAGCCGCCCGCGCCCGGCCGTGCCACGGCCGCCGGAGTGGCCGCGCCGGCGGGCGCCGCGGCGACGTCGAGTTGCTGGGAGCCGTCGGAGGCGGCCGCCTGGGCGGTGGGGGTGGTACCGGCGGCGGAACCGCCGGCGGTGGGAGGCGAGGAACATCCGCTCGCAACGAGGGCTAACGCGGTCAGTGTGACGGGGGCCAGGAATTTCCTGGTGAAGGCACGCACAGTGGTCCTCCGGCGCTGGGAAGAGATTGGGGGGTCAGCCGGCGTTACCCGGGGTAATACTCGCGGGTAACAATGAGGAAGCATGCCATGTGCACGCGGCCATGTCACATTGACTGTGGTGTCAACACGTGAAAGACACGTGCAGTTGACGTTCTGTCATGGTGGCTGCGGCGAACCGTCCAGCCCGACGGGGACGACCCGAACTTCCCCGCCACGTGAAGCGCTATCGACCCGACACTCGCAAGTTGATCGGCTTTCGGTCCCGAAACCCGTCCGGGACCGGTTGGTCGCCCATGGGGCCGGGGCGCAGTGCCGGTTGTCCCGCATCGGGCGGGGCGGTGCCGTCGTCACTGAGGGCGTTGCACCAATCCCGCGCCGGGGCGCGTGTGCCCCGCTCGCCGGCCGCCGCGGCGAAGAGCCTGCGCACCGCCGCCTCGTGGTGGTCGTCCAGACAGCCCGGAACGGGCGTCAGTTGCTGCCCCGGCACGACGTACGGATCCTGGGCGACGATCCGACCGACGGCGAGGGCCGTCTTGTAGGCGTCGCTGTCGATGTCGGCCTCGGACGCAGGTGTCCGGGGGTCGACCCAGTCCACCGTTTGGGCCGGCGCCTGGGCGGGCGGGTCACCCACGAAGGAGAAGCCGTCGCAGTCCAGGAAGTAGACGCCGGGCTCTGGGTCGAGCGCCCACAGCACGTTGGCGTGCGAGATGTCGCCCAGGACGACTCCCGCGCCGTGGAACCAGTCGATGGCCCGCACGAAGGCCAGGGCCAGCGTCCGCCGCTCCTGGGGCGTGGGCTGCGGAGCGGTTCGGAATCCCGGCCTGGACGGCCGCAGGAGGTATTGAAGCTCCAGCAGCCTGGTGTGCAGTGAGGGGGTCTGCCACGACATGTGGGCCGGGGCGCGTCTCATCAGGACTCCGACGCTGCGGCCCCTGTGCATCACGCGACACAAGGGCCAGGCCGCGACCGAGTCGAGGAAGGAGCGGCCCGATGGCGTCAGGCTCTGGCGGAAGGCGGGCAGGGAGGCCAGGGCCGCGCCGTTGATCTTCGAGGGGTTCCTGTACTTCTTGAAGGCGACGTCACCGCCGTCGACCGCGTGCACCTCCGCTTGGCCGCCGACCCCTATGCAGTCGCCGAGCGAGAGGGTCGAAAGGTTGACGTCCTTGCCGTCTTCGACAGTCACCGAGCCGCTCCCCGGTCCCACAGGCAGACAACCGTGCGGTCGTCGTCGTACGTCTTCGCACGCAGCTGTGCCTGCCACAGGAAGTCGGAGGGCGTCGGGACTTCGCCTCGGCCCCAGTAGTCGGCCAGGCGCACGGCGAATTCCCTTTCCCGGGCCAGTGGGTTCGTCATGCCGTCGGTGCCGAGCAGAAGGACGTCACCCGGGGCCGACGGGAAGAGCCGCGTCTTCGCGGTGTCGTAGGAGACGGGGAGCGCGTCGGTCCTCGTGTCGAGGACGGGGCCGGGGGACAGGGCGCTGCCGCCGGTCCACGTGCCGTCGCGGAACACGCACAGACCACCGTCGCCGACGCTGATCAGGAGTCGTTCCCGCACGCTCTCGTCGGTGGGTACCAGCAGGACGTGGAGGGTGGTGGCGTAGTCCCTGTCGTCGTAGCCGGCTCCGGCGTTCCCCTGCCATCCGAGGCGCAGTTCCTCGACGGTCCGGCCGACTATCGCGTTGACCAGCCGGTCGAGCCCGGCCTCGTCCTGGTCGATCAGTGCCCGATAGAGGCTCTCGGCCTCGCCGTCCAGATTCACCGTCGTCTGGTGGGCGACGTCCTGGGACGCCACGTGGGCGCGCTTCGAGGAGCTCACCCCGTCCGCGACAGCGAGTACGAGCATCGACGTGTCCGGCTTTCCCACGCGGGCGATCACCATGGAGTCCTGGCGGCAGCGGCCCTCCCAGCGGTGGGAGTCCCCCCGCACCGAGACACCCCGAGCCGTCAGCGGACCCACGGTGATGCCGTCGACCACGATGTCGGGAGTGAGCGCCGCGAATCGGTCGCCGTCCCTCATCGACGGCTTCGTCGTGGGGTGGGAGGGGTAGCTGGGCGGTCGCTCTCCGATGTGTTCGGGAAGACCGCGCACCAGCTCCGCGGCCGCCGCGGGCTCCCCCTCGGACCGGTGGCCACCGCGCTCGTACTCGTCGCGCATGGAGCTGTTCACAACCTGTCCAGGGATACGGTGGTGAAGCCGGGCACGTGGTCGTCGACCTGGAGCTCGAAGCCCTCCCCCCCGAGGGTGGAAGCACTGGTCGTGGAGATGACGATGGAGCGGGTGAGGCTGGTGGCGAATTCACGCAGCGCCATGGCCGGACTGAATTCGGCACTCTCCTGGATGAACGCCCTGAAGTTGGCGACCTTGGAGATGACGGCGGGATCGGCCTCGCCGATGCCGAAGGCGATGATCTTCGGGGCGTAGCGGGAACCGTTGAGTTCCTTGAGCGATGTACGCCAGTCAAGATCCGTCGGAGCGCCGTCCGAGAGGAAGAACACGACCGGCCGGTACACCGCATGCCCCTGGCTCTTCAACTGGTCGACATCGTGCTCGATGGTGTCCTTCAAGAGCCGGAAGGCCGCGTCGTAGGAGGTGATGCCGCCGGGCGACAGTGCCGGCAGCTCGGTCAACTCGCTCACGTCGGCGAGGGGCTGGAGGACAGCGGCCGTGGTGGAGAAGCCGATCAGCCCGAAGCGGGCCTTGTCCGCGATCGTCGGGTTGGAGCTGAGCTCCGCATGCAGCTCGGGCAGGGCGTCATTCATGGTGTCCACGCCCACACCGGCCATGGAGCCGGATTCGTCGCACACCAGGTAGAAGGGAAGGAGCTGCATCGCCTGTCTCCCGAGTCGGCCCTGACCAATGATTCCGGTGACTCCGGCACCGAAATGGATCTTCGCGTACATCTGTAGACACTCCACCGGACGCGTCATTCTACGGGGACGGTTCCGAAAGCACCGCATTCCTCGGGGAGTTGGTCATGGCCCTCGGCCCTTGCCGCGCCCAGCGGCATCTGGTGCGCCGGATGCGCGTAAGGCAGTCTCCGGTCACCAAATCCCCTAGCATTGACGTCTCTTGAGGTGCACTGAGACAGGGGCGGGGAGCGGGCATGCGTATCCGGATCGCGGGGGACGGCGATGAGCAGGCACTTTCGGACCTCAGGTCCTGGCTGAGCCGTGATCCGGACACCGGGGCGCTGCCCGTGGAGCCCGTGGCGGGCGGCGCCGGGACGACGATGAGTGTGCTCGAGGCGCTGGACATCGCCTTCGGGCATGCGGTGGACATGGCGAACTTCGCCCTCGCCTACACCACATGGCGGTCGACACGGGCAGGTGGGACGGCGGCCGTGGGCGGGGGCACCGGGGCACGGACCCTCACCCACGGGGACACGACCGTCGACATCGGCCACCTCAGTGCGGAACAACTGACCGAGCTGCTGCGCAGCCTGGGCAACGGAGCCGTCGTCCGAGCAGCGGACGACAGCTCGGACGAGGGCCGCCGCCTGCCATGACGGGACAGGAGAAGCCCGCCTCCCGCGCGGTCCTCTTCGGTGTCCACGCCTACGACCACTTCTCCGATCTTGACGGTGTCCGGAACAACGTTCCGGCGCTCCGCGCCCAGTTGACCGACGTGGCGGTAGGTGGATTCGCCGACGAGGACTGCGTCAGCCTTCCCGCGGACAGCACTCCGGGCACGGTCCTGGACACCGTGCAGATCGCCGCCGAAGAGGCACGTGACCTGCTACTCGTCTACTACGCGGGGCACGGGCACTTCCACCGGGACGGTGAAAGCCTGCTGCTCTCCACCAAGACGTCCCACTCCAGAAGTCCGCACCGCTCGGTGCCCTACTCCGAAGTACGGGCCTTTCTGGCCGAGGCGAAGGCCCAACACAAGATCGTCATCATCGACTCCTGTTTCAGCGGCGTCGCTCTCCACATGGACAGCCGACCCCGCACGGCGTCCGCGGAGTTGCTGGCCATCGACGGCGCCTGCGTCCTCACATCGGCCGCGGAGACCCAGCGATCCCTCTGCGTTCCCGAGGGCAGCGTCTTCACGTTGGAACTCGTCAAACTGCTGCGCGACGGCCTCACCGGCCCCCTGCCCGACGGCCGCAGGGGAGAGGGACAGCCCGTCCTCACCGTGGCGGACGTGTACGAAGCTCTCCGCGCCCGCCTCTCCGGCCGCAAGGTGGAAGGCCACAACGTCCCACAACCCCGCATGGCCACGCGCGACGACGGCCACCGGATCCCCCTCGCCCGTAACCGGGGGTTCCTCGGCGAGCCGACGAAGGTGCCGCGCGCCTCACGCATCCCTCATACGGCCTTCGCGCCCAGCCGTCACTTCACAGGCCGCGAGGAGGAGATCAGCGAGCTGGTGCGGCTGGCGGGATCCGACCCTCCTGTCCTGTGCCTTGTTCACGGACGAGGCGGACAGGGCAAGTCCGAGCTGCTGCGCGCCACGGCCGCCCGCATCGCCCATCTCTTTCCCGCCGGCTGTCTCGAGGTCGATCTGCGCGGCTGGACGCCGGACGAGCAGGCCCGTGATCCGTACGCCGTCATCGACGAACAACTCCGGCACATCGGCTACGAGCCGGACCGCATTCCCACCGACCCCACCGCCCGCGCGGAGGCCTGGCGTCTGCTCCTCAAGAGCCAACGCCTCCTCCTGCTCCTCGACAACGCCCGCGACACCCGCCAGCTCCGCCCGCTGCTGCCCGGGGCCGACGCGCAGAGCGTGGTGATGATGTCCAGCCGCAGCGAGCTGCCCGACCTCACCGTCGACTGGCGTCACGCACTCGCTCCGCTTCCGACGACCGACTGCGTCACGGTCTGGCACAAGATGGGCGTCCCCGAGGGCACCCATCACCTCGGCGAACTCGCCGACGGGATCCACGGCAGCCCCAACGCGCTCGGGCCGCTCGCCACCGCCCTGCGTCGCGGCGCCTCCCCACGGTCCCTCCTCGCCTCCTTGTCCGGCCCCACTCCCTTCCGCCTCCTCCCGGACCTTGACGCGGTCGAACGTGCCGCCTTCACGAGCGCCTACGACGCGCTCGACCCCGACCTGCGCTCTCTGGTCCACCACTGCGCCTGGCACCCGGGCCCCGACTTCGGCCCGGACTGCATCGCCGCCATGACGGGACGCCCCGAGGAGGAGGTGGACATCCAACTCACCCGCATCGAACAGCTTCTGGTCCGGAAGAACGGTCGCTACACCTTCCACGACCTGAGCCTCGTCTACGCCCGTGACCGGGCGGCCAAGGAGGCCAGTGACGAAGCGGCCCGCGCAAGCCGCGTACGCCTGTACGAGTACCTCCGCAGCAACCTCACGAAGACCCAGAGCACCGTCCGGCAGAGCGCTGACAGCATCGAAGGCGAACACGAACACGAACACGAACTCGGAATGGCTCACCGGTGGCTGGAGCACCATGCCCAGGAACTCTCCACCGCCGCACGGGCCGCTCTCGAGGACGGCTGGGACCAGGCTCCGGACTGCCTTCGGGAACTCGGCACGTGGCTCTACCTCGCCGGCTGGTACGCAGCATCCGAGGAGAGCTTCAGGATGCTGCTCTCGAACATCGACCGCACCTCCACCGTGTCCGCGGACGCCTTGAAGGGCCTGGGTGAAGTCCACCGCGTGCAGGGCCGGTACGACGAGGCCACCTCGGCCCACGAGGAGGCGCTCACCGTCTACCGGCAACTCGGAGACAGGCGCGGCGAGGCCAACGCCACCAGCGGACTGGGCGACATCCACTACGCG
>NZ_JBVIFS010000043.1:0-43908 GCF_055571215.1 Streptomyces sp. NPDC030995 | reverse complement strand
CAGGGCAGGTACGCGGAGGCAACCGCGGCCCACGAAAGGGCACTCACGCTCTACCGGCAACTCGGAGACAGGCGTGGCGAGGCCAACGCCACCAGTGGACTGGGCGACATCCACTACGCGCAGGGCAGGTACGCGGAGGCAACCGCGGCCCACGAAAGGGCACTCACGCTCTACCGGCAACTCGGAGACAGGCGTGGCGAGGCCAACGCCACCAGCGGACTCGGCAACATCCACTACGCACAGGACCGCTATCCGGAGGCGACCGCGGCGCACCGCAAGGCACTCGCCCTCTACCAGGAACTCGGCGACGGGCGCGGCCGGGCCAACGCCACCAAGAGTCTCGGCGACATCCACTACGTACAGGGCAGGTACGCGGAGGCGACCGCGTCCTACGAGGAAACACTCGCCCTCTGCCAAGACCTCGGCGACCGCCACGGCCAGGCCAACGCCACCAGCGGTCTGGGCGACATCCACTACGCGCAGGGCAGGTACGCGGAGGCGACCGCGTCCTACGAGGAAACACTCGCCCTCAGCCAAGACCTCGGCGACCGCCACGGCCAGGCCAACGCCACCAGTGGACTCGGCAACATCCACCGCGCGCAGGGCAGGTACGCGGAGGCGACCGCGTCCTACGAGGAAACACTCACCCTCTACCGAGAGCTCGGGGACAGACGCGGCCAGGCCGAGACGACCAAGAGTCTCGGCGACATCCACTACGCACAGAGCAGGTATGCGGAAACGGCAGCGGCCTACGAGGACGCGCTGCCCGTCTACCGAGACCTGGGCGACAGACGCGGCGAGGCCAACGTCCTGTACGGCATGGCGCACGTCGATCTGCTCTTCGACCGCCGCCGCACCGCCCTCAGCAGATTTCGCTCAGCACGTCGGCTGTTCGTCGAGCTCGGCCTCGCCCACTCGGTCGGGATCTGCGACCGAGTGCTGGATGAACTCACCGAGTGAACGCACACCATGCCCCGAGTCGAGTCGAGTCGAGTCGAGACGACTAGGCGGCCGCGGCCGTCCCCCTGGTTACACCGCTCGATCGGCCGACCCCGGTGTCCGGTTGGGCCGGGAGGACCCGCTGCGCCGGGGGCGGGAGGCGGAGCTGCGCTTGGGGCGCGCGGTCACCGGAGCGGTGATGACGACCGGGATGCCCGAGGGCGCCTGCGCGCCGGTGATGCGGTGCAGTTCGGCCTCGCTGGAGCGGACCTGCGTGACGTGCGGGCGGATCCCGGCGTCCGTCATGAGGCGGACCATGCCGCGGCGCTGGTTCGGGGTGACGAGGGTGACGACGCTGCCGGACTCGCCGGCGCGCGCGGTACGGCCGCCGCGGTGCAGGTAGTCCTTGTGGTCGGTCGGCGGGTCGACGTTGACGACGAGGTCGAGGTTGTCGACGTGGATGCCGCGGGCGGCGACGTTGGTGGCGACGAGCACGGTGACGTGCCCGCTCTTGAACTGCGCCAGGGTGCGGGTGCGCTGCGGCTGTGACTTGCCGCCGTGCAAGGCCGCGGCCCGCACACCGCTGTTGAGCAGGTCCTGGGTCAGCCGGTCGACGGCGTGCTTGGTGTCCAGGAACATCAGCACGCGGCCGTCGCGGGCCGCGATCTCCGTGGTGGCGGCGTGCTTGTCGGCACTCTGGACGTGCAGCACGTGGTGCTCCATCGTCGTGACCGCACCGGCGGACGGGTCGACGGAGTGGACCACGGGGTCGGTGAGGTAGCGGCGGACCAGGAGGTCGACGTTGCGGTCCAGGGTGGCGGAGAACAGCATCCGCTGCCCCTCCGGTTTCACCTGGTCGAGCAGGGCGGTGACCTGCGGCATGAAGCCCATGTCCGCCATCTGATCGGCCTCGTCGAGCACCGTGATGCCCACGTGGTCCAGTCGGCAGTCGCCCCGGTCGATGAGGTCCTTGAGCCGGCCCGGCGTCGCGACGACGACCTCGGCCCCGCCTCTCAGCGCGCTGGCCTGCCTGCGGATGGGCATCCCTCCGACGACGGTGGCCAGCCGCAGTTTGACGGAGCGGGCGTAGGGGGTGAGTGCGTCGGTCACCTGCTGCGCCAGCTCGCGGGTGGGCACGAGGATCAAGGCGAGGGGCTGGCGGGACTCGGCACGCCGGCCTGCGGTACGGGCCAGCAGGGCGAGGCCGAAGGCGAGGGTCTTGCCGGAGCCGGTCCGTCCGCGGCCCAGGGCGTCGCGGCCCGCGAGGGTGTTCGGCAGGGTCGCGCCCTGGATCGGGAACGGGACGGTCAGGCCTTCGGCGCCGAGCGCGGCGAGCAGCTGCTTGGGCATGTCGAGATCCGCGAACGCCTCGACGGCGGGCAGCGCGGGGGTGATCGTCTTGGGGAGGGCGAACTCACCCTGCAGGGCGGCGGGCCGGCGGCCGGGGCCACCCGACCGGCTCGGACCTCCGGAGCGGCCGGGGGTACCGGAGCGGCTGGGGGCCGACGCGCCGAAGCGGCCGCCTCGGTCGGCGCCGCTGGGGCCGCCGGCGTATCCACCGTTCTTACGGTTGCGGGAGGAGCGGTCGTTCGTGCGTGTGCGGTTCACGGGGAACCTTCCTTGATGCGGCACGTATCAAGGAATTCCCGCAATAAGTGAACAGCACGGAGAATAGCGAGAACGAGCCGAACTGAAAGCAAAAGCGAAAGCGGGCCCGGCCGACAGGAGCATCGGCGGGGCGATCACCGGCCCGCGCGGAGCTGGGCGTCAGGGCCGGGAATTTCTGCTTGAAAGCTCATACGGAATATTCATCCGGAGCCGGGTGGGACGTCCGCCGTACGATGACACTGCGGATTCCGGGGTACGTGCCGCGGCCGGGCGCCGCTGCGGGAGGGCCGTGCCCTCAAACGCAACGAGCTGGGGCCCGCACCCAAGGTGCGGGCCCCAGCTCATACTGCGGGTGTGCGTCAGGCGAGAACGATGTTCTCGGCCGTCGGGCCCTTCTGGCCCTGCGCGATGTCGAAGTTCACCTTCTGGCCTTCCTGCAGCTCGCGGAAGCCCTGGGCGGCGATGTTCGAGTAGTGGGCGAAGACGTCGGCGCCGCCACCGTCCTGCTCGATGAAGCCGAAGCCCTTTTCAGCGTTGAACCACTTCACGGTTCCAGATGCCATGTCAATCTCCTTTGGGCAGTGCGCCGGAGTCCGCACTCTGCGGGCTCCGTGTCGCCGTGATGATCGCCCGACCGGAAATGACCGGAAATACAAAAGCGCTCCCGACGGCAAGAAGACCTGTCGGAGGCACTTGGAGTTTTTGGGAACCACAACTGCAACTGAGATCGACAGTAGCACAGTGGGGTCGACCTCGTGCGGTGAATCATTTCACTCGGACTGTTGTGTGAGATGTCCTCACCCTGTGTTGCCCCGTTTTTTGCTTCGCGGCCACAGATATTCGGGCGTCTTGAACGGAGTGTTTTTCCGAGTGCGGCGCGCCCACACGTTCGGCGCCGGACAGCCCTCGGCGAACCTTTCCGGTCACAGCACTAGGGACCGGCCAGCTCACGCACCGTCGCCATGTCGCTGAAGGGAAGGAGCTCCTCACCCACGATCTGGTGCGGTTCGCTGCCCTTGCCCGCGATCAGGACAGTGTCCTGCGGGCCCGCCGCCGACAGGGCGAAGGCGACTGCCTGGCGGCGGTCGGTGAACCGCTCGAACGGGGTTCCCGTCGCCGTGAGGCCGGTGGCGATCTGGTCCAGGATCGCCTCCGGATCTTCGTTGCGGGGGTTGTCCGAGGTCAGGACGCACAGGTCCGAGTGGGTCCCGGCGATCCTCCCCATGTCCGCCCGCTTGGTCGTGTCCCGGTCCCCACCACAGCCGAAGACCGTGATGACCCGGCCCCGGGCGAAGCCGCGGATGGCGCTCAGTACCTTGTCCAGGGAGTCCGGCGAGTGGGCGTAGTCCACGATCACCGAGGTCCCGCTCGGGGCCTGAAAGCGTTCGAATCGACCCGGGACAGGTGGCATCTGGGCGAGCGCGGCGACCAGCCCCTCCAAGCCGTGCCCCAGGACGTGGCAGGCCGCCACCGTCGCCAGCGCATTGGACACCGAGAAACGGCCGGGAACGGTGATCGCCGCCTCATAGGTGCGGCCGTCGTGATGCAGGGTGAAACGGGTGCCGGACGCGTCCGCCCTGAGGTCGGTGGCCCGGTAGTCCGCCGGGGCGTCAAGGGCGTACGTGGTCACCGCGCCGGGCATCATCATCTGGATCCCGGCGCCCACGGCGTCGTCCACGTTGACCACCGCGTGCCGGCACAGGCCCTGGAACAGGCGCAGCTTGGCGTCCCGGTAGTTCGTCATCGTGCCGTGATCGTCCAGGTGGTCCTGGGTCAGATTGGTGAAGACCCCGACGTCGATGAACGTCCGGTCCACCCGGTGCGTCAGCAGAGCCATCGACGTGGCTTCCAGGACCGCGCTGCCGGCCCCCGCGTCACGCATGCGCCCCAGGAGGTACTGGAGGTCCGGTGCTTCCGGCGTGGTCAGCGCCGACCTCGGCATCGGGATCAGTGCCTCGCCGATCCTGCTGCCGGCCGTCCCGATGACCCCCACGCTCGCGCCCTCGGAGATCCGCAGAACCGACTCGACCATGTAGGAGACGGACGTCTTCCCGTTGGTTCCGGTGATCGCGACCACGTCCATCGCGCGTCCGGGCTCGCCGAAGTAGCGGGAGGAGACCACGGCGGCCGCCTTCCGGGTGTCGGGCACGCCAACGACGCAGGCACCTGGCGCCGCCGCCCCGACCGAAGCCGGTAGGTCCCGCGCCTCGGCGCCGACGAGTACGGCCACCGCGCCGCGCGCGAGGGCCGGGCCCACGCATTCGGGACCGCCCCCCTGGTGGCCGGGTACCGCGATGAAGAGGCAGCCCGGCGTCACCCGGTCGACGTCGAAGGTGATGCCCGAGGTGATCCGGGTCGCCTCCGGGTCGCCCTGGAGAGCCTCATGGTCGTGGCCTGTCAGCAACCCGCTCAGCTTCACGATGGTCCCTTCGAAGGTGGCTCGGGCCCGTCGTGCGGCCGAAGCCAGGCGGCAGCACCGGCGGTGCGCCGGCATCTGCGGTGATGAAGTGGGGCAGGGGAAATGGAGGTAAAAGGGCGGCCGGGTCAGGCGGAAGAGCCGGTGCGGCGGGAGCAGAGCGCGGCAGTGCAGCCCAGCAGGCGAAGTCGCGGGGGATGGGCAAGGGCGGACGAGGCGGCCGCGGGGAATCGCTAGCCGTGGCCGTGCAGCGCGCCGCGGCCGACCGAGGGAGCCTCGCCGACAGCCGCAGTAGCCGGGCGAACGCCGGCCGGACCCGCAGGGACCGGACACGGCACACGGGTGGCCTGCTGCAGGCGCTTCCCCGTGGCACGTGTGTGATCCATGGGCCGAGTGTACGTCCGGTCGAGCGGCCCTCCGCCCATGCGTGAAGGAGGCGACGGGCCTGACCCGCACCTGACGCGAGCCGGTGTTCCTCAAAGTGTTCGTCGACCTCGCAGGGGTCGTTAGGGTGGCCCGGTGTCTACGCTGCCTGTGATTCTCTTGCTGTCCGGAAGCCTGAGGGCTGGTTCCTCCAACGAGTCGGTGCTGAGTACCGCGCACGCGGTGGCGGCCTCCTCGCGGGTGCGCACGGTCCTTTACAAGGGGCTCGCGGCGCTGCCGCATTTCAACCCCGACGACGACAGCGACCCGCTGCCGCCTGCTGTGGCCGGGTTGCGGGCCGAGATCAGCGAGGCGGCCGCGGTGTTGATCTGCACCCCGGAGTACGCGGGCACGCTGCCCGGCTCGTTCAAGAACCTGCTGGACTGGACGGTCGGCGGTACGGAGATCTGCGACAAGCCCGTGGCCTGGGTGAACGCCGCCGCCCCGGGGCGTGGCCAGGGCGCGGAGGCCACGCTGCGCCTCGTACTGGGCTACACCGGCGCTTCCGTCGTGGAGGCGGCCTGCGCGAGGATTGCGCTGTCCCCGCAGATGGTGGGTGGGGACGGACTCATCACCGACCCGGGGGTGCGTGAGCAACTCGGCCAGGTGCTCGCCCTGTTGGCAGAGGCTCACGAACAGGCCGCAGGTCCCGGGCAAGGGTAGATTCCGGCGGTCGCGCCCGGCTCGTGGTCGGGGTGAGGCTGGACGGTACGTGCGGGTCGTTCGGCGGGGTTAACAGAGGTTTGACGGGTTTTCGGGCTAAACCAATGATCGATGATTAGCGTCGACCTCCATGACATCTTTAGTACAAAGTGCGTTGGGGGAAGCCGACGCCCCGTTGGATGATTTTGAAGGCTCGGTGCCCGGGGCGAGCGGGGTCGTCGTCCGCCTGGACGTGGACGAGACCGACCGCTGTTTCTTCGACCATCCGCTCGATCACATACCCGGCATGCTGCTGGTGACGGCGCTGCTCGATCTGGTCCGCGCGCAGGCGAGGGACCAGGCCGATGCGGGTTTCAACCGTCTGCGGGTCTCTCTGAGTTTCGACCGGATCTGTGAGCCCGGCGAGCCGGTGCTGCTGCACTGTGAGCCGGCTCCCGCCGAGGAGGGGCCGGTCTGGCGGCTGCGGGCCGAGCAGGAGGGCAGCGCCGTCTGCCAGGCCGTCGTGGGCCTCGCCCGCACCCCCGCCGCGCAGCCCGACGGGCAGGGTTCAGCCGCGGGGGACCGCGCCTGCCCCGCTGATGCTGCTCTCGTGCATCGGCATCTTCCGGAAAACATCCTGCTGGGTGCTTCGATGCGTACCGAGGAAGCCGCCGTCCTGGTGCCGCCCGCCGGGCACCGGCTGCACGGCGGTCCCGATGGTCTGCACACCCCGGACGCGTTGATCGAGTCGGCCCGGCAGATGTCCACGCTGCTGGCGCACGCGGCGCACGGCCGTGATCTGGACATCCAATTGCTGTGGCTCACGCTGGAGGCCGACGTGCCGACCGACCTGCCGGCGTCGGTTCCGCTGTCGCTGCGCTGGGAGTTCACCCCCGCCCGTGGTGCGCGCGCCCCTTACCCGATGGCGTTGGTGGATGCCGTCAGCGGTGAGCGGATGGGCGGCATCGAGATCACTCACCACTCCATGAGCCGTGCCCGCTACCAGGAACGGAGGGCCGCCAAATGAGCACCGTGAAGCCGGCCGCAGAACGCGGAATGTCTCTGACCGTTCAGGCGCCCCGTCTGCTGTTCCTGTGCGCGGTCGCCGCGGTGACCACCGGCATGGTGGTGCACCTGCGCGACGCGGACCACACCGTCGATCTGGTGGCCGGGGTTCTCGCCGCCTGTTACCTGGCGTGGCTCGCGGTCGAGATCCCCGTGACCTTCCGCAAGTCGACGGCTCCGCCGAGCGAGTCGGCGACGCTGCTGCTTTACGCGACGGCGCGGATCGCGACCGCTGCTGCCGCTGTCCTGGGTCCGCTCCCGTGGGACGGCTGGTCGTGGGCGCTGCTCGCGCCCGCCCTCCTCTTCGTCGGCGGCGTGGTCCTGCGCCAGGTGGCGATCCACACCCTCGGCCGTTTCTACTCGCACCACGTGATGCGTCAGCAGGACCACCAGATCGTCACCTACGGCCTGTACCGGTTCATCCGCCACCCCGCGTATGCGGGGATGCTGCTGGCGCACGTCGGGTTCGTCGCCTTCTTCCTCAACCCGGTGAGCGTGGTGCTGCTGGTGCTCCTCGCGGCCGCGATCACGTTCCGGATCCGCACCGAGGAGCGGATGCTGATGAACATCCCCGGTTACAGCGCCTACGCGGCCGGCCATGCCCGGCTCATCCCGGGGGTCTGGTGACCTTGAACATTGATCTGAGGGAGTCACCGCACGTGCTTTCCCCCGACGAGTTGCTCACCACCACGCGATCGGTGCGCCGGCGTCTGGATCTTTCGCGCCCGCTCGATCTCGCGGTCGTCAAGGAGTGCGTGGAGATCGCACTGCAGGCGCCCAACGGCGGCAACACCCAGCGCTGGCAGTGGCTGGTCGTCACCGACGCCGGGCTGCGGGCCAAGATCGGATCCGTCTACCGCCGCGCCTTCGAGAACCATTACCCGGCCGCCGGCACCACCCCCGCCGGCGCCCCCTCCGGAAGCCCCGAAGAGGCGGCCACCCCCGAAGAGGCGGCTACGGCCCGGATGATGGCGAGCGGCCGCTACCTGGCCACGCGTCTGCACGAGGTACCGGTGCTGGTGATCCCGTGCCTTCAGCTGCGCGACGGCCGGCTCCCCGAGGGCAGTCAGGCGAGTTTGTGGGGCTCGCTGCTCCCGGCGGCCTGGAGTTACATGCTCGCCGCTCGTGCCCGCGGGCTGGGCACCGCCTGGACCACCGCGCACCTGGACGCCGAGCAGGAGGTCGCCGACCTCCTCGGCCTGCCGCCCGGTGTGCGCCAGGGAGCGCTGATCCCGACCGCGCACGTCCTGGGGGAGGGCTTCAGCCCGGCCCCGCGCCGGCCCGTGGACAGCGTGCTGCACCTGGACGGCTGGACCGAACGCGCGGAGAGCGGTGACCTGGATGACTGACGTGACTGACGTGGCTGGCATGACCGGCACGACCGGCATGACCGACCTCCTGACCACCGCAACCGCCGGCGCCGACGCCCTGGCCGACGCCGCGCAGGTGGGCAACAAGTTCGCCCGCCAGGAAGTGCTGCGCCGCGCGGGCTTCAGGGTTCCGGAGTTCTTCTGCCTGCCCGCCACCGCCTTCGACCAAGCCCTTGAGGCGGTACGGCCGCTCCTGCCGCCGCTGCCCCAGGACTGCGAGGACAAGGCCGCGATCGACAGCTGGTGCGCGGCCGCCCACCAGGCACTGACGGAGTCGAGCCTCCCGACGGCCCTGGCCGAGCGGATCCGGGAAGAGTTCACCGCCCTGGTCGGCGCGGACGGCCTGGTCGCCGTACGGGCCTGCGTCGTCCCGGCCGCACAGTCCACCGCCGCCGACACCGCGGGCACCACCCTCGACCCGGACACGGCCATCGGGGAGGACAGCGCCGTCGACCCCTTCGCCGGGATGAGCGACAGCTTCCTCTACGTGGATCAGGCCGGCCTTGCCGAGGCCGTGTTGCGGTGCTGGGCTTCGGCGTTCAACCCGCAGGCCGTCCACTACCGGATCTTCCGCGGCCTCGACCCGGCGAAGGCGCGCGTCGCCGTCGGGATCCAGCGGATGGTGCTGGGCACCCGCTCGTTCGTCGCGTTCACCCGCGACCCCCGCGACGGCTCGCAGCGTCACCTGATCGCCGCCGCACACGGGATCGGCGAGGGCGTCGTCCAGGAGAAGGCCGACGTCGACCACTTCTTCCACGACCCGGCCACCGGCCGGGTGAGCGCGCAGACCGTGCACAAGCGGTGGTCGATGGGCCTGCCCGAGGGCGCCGTGTCGGGTGCGCCGGTGCTGCTGCCGGTCCCGGTGGAACTGGCCGACGTTCCGGTCCTGGACGACAAGGAGGCCCGTACGGTGGCCGAGCTGGCCGCCCGCGTGGAGGAACTCTTCGGCGTCCCGCAGGACATCGAGGGCACCATCACCCCCGACGGCACCGTCCACCTGGTCCAGGCCCGGCCCCTGGTGACGGCCCCCGCAGCCCACGCGCCGGCCGGTCCGGACGGGGCCCGGTCCACCGTCTACTGGGGCAACCACAACATCACCGAGAGTTTCCCCGGGACTTCGGGGGCGCTGACCTACTCCCAGTCCCGCGAGTTCTACCGCCGTTCCTTCGGCGACCTCTACCGGCGGATGGGCGTGCCCGCGCGCCGGCTGCGGGAGAACGCGCACCGCCTCACCCGGATGGTCGGCTACCTGGAGGGCCAGGTCTACTACCGGCTCGAGGACTGGCACCATCTCCACGGCCAGATGCCGATGTTCGAGCTGGTGCGCCGCCAGTGGGAAGCGTCCATGGGCATCACCGGCCCCGCCGCCGGCGTCCGCCGCTGGTCCCCGCTGAGGGTGGCCCGCTCGGTGCCGCACCTGGCCTGGCGCACCGCCATGCACCCGTGGCAGGTGCACCGGTTCCTCAGCTGGTGGGACCGGCAGATGACCGAGATCAACACCGTCGGAGACACCCCCGAGGAACTGATCGCGCTCTACCGGCGCGTGTGGGAACGCGCCGAGAAGCAGTGGGGCATCACCCTGGTCAACGGGCTGATCGCCCTGGTCGTGCTCCGCTCCGGCACCGCGCTGCTGCGCCGCTGGACCGGTCTGGGTCCGCAGGTCCTGATGGCACTGATGGGCGGCGGCAAGGAGAACCGGTCCCTTCAGGCCGTCCGCGCGGCCATGGCCCTGGGCGAACTCGTGGGATCGATCCCCGAACTGCGCAGCGCCGTCCTCGACAACGAAGACCCGCGCCAGGTGTGGGCCGACCTGACCGCCGGCCGCTACGGCACTCAAGTAGCCGACGCCGCCCACGCGTACGTCGCCCGCTACGGCGACCGCGCGCTGCACGACCTGAAGCTGGAGGAGCCCACCCCCCGCCAGCGCCCCTGGACCGTCGTCCCCCTCATCCGCCCCCTGGTCCGCCAGGGCACCACCGTCGCCGCCAACCGGGCCGAGGAGCAGGCCGCCGCCGCCCGGGCCCGCGAGCGACTGCGCGAGGCGTGCCCCGGACCGGTACGCCGCGGCGTGCTGCTGGCCCACGCGGCGCTGGCCCGGGACCTGGCACGGGTGCGTGAGGACACCCGCTTCTGCCGCACCCAGCTCTTCGGGATGTCCCGTGACGTGATGTGGCGCCTGGGCGCCCACCTCGCCCGCACCGGCGTGCTCGACGACCAGCTGGAAGTGGCCGATCTGACCGTCGAGGAGGTCATCGGCGCCTTCGACGGCACCGGCACCGCCGGCGACCTGCGGGCCCTGGTCGCGCTGCGCCGCGCCGAGCGCCTGCGCTGGACCGAAACCGAGCAGCGCCCGCCCCTGCTGGGTGTGCCCGGCAACCTCCCGCTCGCCCGCGCCCTCCCGCACGCGGTGCCGGTCCGGGCCGGCGACGACTCGGATGACCAGGTGCTGCGGGGCATCGGCTCCAGCGGCGGCGTGGTCCGCGGCCGCGCCAAGGTGGTCCTCGACCCCGCCACCGACCCGGACCTGGCCGGAGGCCGCATCCTCATCGCCCGGGAGACCGACCCCGGCTGGCTGTTCCTCATGATGTCCGCCAAGGGCATGGTCGTCGAACGCGGCACCCTGCTGTCACACACCGCGATAACCGGCCGCCTTCTGGGCGTTCCGACGGTGGTCGCCGTCGCGGACGCCACCAAGGCGATCCCCGACGGGGCCTGGGTGGAGATCGACGGGAGCGCGGGCACGGTCCGCCTGCTCCCCGATCCGGCCGATCCGGCCGGCGAGGCTGCCCCAGCCGACGAAGCCGACGAGGCTGCCCCGGCCGAACCCACCGACAAGGCTGAGAAGGATGACTGACCCGGCACGCTTCCCGTTTCCCGTCGAACCGGGCGTCTGCCCGCCCGCCGAATACCACGGGCTCCTCGCCGGCGGCGTACCGCACCCGGTCCAGCTCTCCAGCGGACAGCCCGCGCTGCTGGTCACCCGGCACGAGGACGTGACCGCCGTGCTGGGCGACGACCGCTTCAGCCGGGCGGGCTACGCGGCGCTCGCCCGGCCGCTGCTGGCCCGGGAGACCGACTCGCTCCCGCTGGTCACCGCCGACGCACCCCACCACACCCGCCGCCGCCGAGCGGTCCTGCCCGCCTTCACCGCCCGCAGCGTCCGTCAACTGCGGCCCCGGCTCCAGGAGTTGGCCGACCAGCTGCTGGACGAGGTGACCGCCGGCGCCGAGCACGGCGTCGCCGAGCTGGTCAACACGTACACCGTTCCCTTCGCCATGCAGGTGATCTGCGAGATCCTCGGCATCCCCTTCAGCGACAGCGCCCTGCTGCGCCGCGAAGTCGACGTCCTGATGTCCACCTCCGGCCACACCCCGCAAGAGGTCGCGGCCGCGCAGGCCCGCATGGACGACTACTTCGCCTCCCTCATCGACGACAAACAGCGCGCCGTGGAGCGCGGCGCGCCGGCCGACGACGTCCTCACCAGACTGATCACCCGCCCCGCGGGCGACCCCGAGCAGCACCTCTCCCGCAAGGAGGTACTGGCGCTCGGCTCCGGGATGCTGATGGCCGGCTACGAGACCACCGGCAACTCCTTCGCCATGTGCGTCCTGCTGCTCCTCCAGCACCCCCACCTCGCCGACCACCTGCGTGCGCAGCCGGACCGGATCCCGGTCGCGGTCGAGGAGATGCTCCGCTTCACCTCACTCAACAACACCGGCGGCTACCCCCACCTGGTCACCGAGGACACCGTCCTGGGCGGCTGCCCCGTCCGGGCCGGCCAGGTCGTCGTGGCGCTCACCGACGCCGCCAACCGCGACCCGGCCGTCTTCAAGGACCCCGACACTTTTGACCCCACCCGCCCCGACACCGCCGGCCACCTGGCCTTCGGCCACGGCCGCCACCTGTGCCCGGGCGCCGAACTCGCCCGCGCCGAGCTCCAGACCGGCATCGCCGCGCTGCTCCGGCGCTTCCCCGTACTGGAACTCGCCGTGCCCGCAGACGAATTGAATTGGCGTCAGACGATGTTCATCAACGGCATCTGGCAGCTCCCGGTCCGCTGGGCGATACGGACGGAGCAGCCGGCATGATCCGCCGCCTCGCCCTCTTCGTACAAGGCAGCTACCCGCTGCCCCTGGCCGCCGTGATCGCCGCCGCATGGGCCGTGGGGGTGACCGGACTCTACGCCGCCGTCGACCCCGGCGCCCACGACTGGCGCCCTGGCTGGGGCACCGCGATAGCCGCGCTCACCGTCATCGTCGACCTGCTCCTGCTGCGCGCCGCCGACGACCTGCGCGACCTGCCGTACGACCGCCTCCACAACCCCGGCCGCCCCCTGGCACGCGGCGCGGTCCACCCCCGAGACCTCCTCGTCCTGATGGCCGTCGGCGCCGCCGGCCTGCTCCTCCTCAACGCCGGCAACCGCCCCGCCCAGCTCCTCCTCGCCGCCCAGTTCACGTACACCGCGATCCTGGTGGGGGCGGAGCTGCGCTTCGGCTGGCCACCCAGCGACAAGGTGGTCCTCAGCGTCCTCCTGAGCTCCCCGATCCAGGTCGTCCTCAACCTGTACCTGTACGCGGTCTTCCTCCACGACACCGACCTGAGCGCGGGCCGACACGCCTGGCCGGTCCTGGTCGTGGTCATGCTGGCCGCCACCCACCACGAGCTCGCCCGCAAACTCGTCCGGGCCCCCGGCGAACGCGAACGCACCTACGTGCACGTCTTCGGACTGCGCACCACCACCGCCTTGGCGGTGGGTTTCGCCATCGCCTCCACCGCGGTCGCACTGGCCGCGCTCCGACCCTGGACCACGACCGGCCCCGGCGCCTGGGGCTGGCTGGTCCTCCTGCCGGCCGCCCTCGTCGCCCGCGCGGCCTGGAGCTTCACCCGCGACGCGGCACCGCGCTGGCCGCTGCGCGCCACGATCGGCTACCTGCCGACCGCATTCACCTGCTACCTGCTGATCGGCCTGGGGGTCACCTCGTGAGGACGGACAACCTGTACATCGCCGGCGCCGCCGCCCGGATCCCGGAGTTGTTCCCGGTCGCCGAGGCGGTCCGGCGCGGCTGGTACGACGCCGGGCGGGCCGAGGCCGAGGGCTGGACCAGCGTGGCCATCGCCGACAACCTCTCGGCGCCCGAACTCGCCGCCGAAGCCGGCATCGAGGCCCTCAAGCGCTCGGGCCTGGGCAGCGACCAGATCGACCTGGTCCTGCACTCCGGCGTCTGGCACCAGGGCCCGGAAGGCTGGTACGCCGCGAACTACGTCCAGGACCAAGTCGTCGGCGGCAACGCCCCGGTCATCGGCATGAACCAGGGCTGCACGGCGGTACTCGACGCGATCCGCCTCGCCTACGGCTACCTGACCGTGGACCCCCACGCGAGCGCAGCCCTGGTCACCGCGGCGGACAACTTCGGCACCCCCCTCGTCGACCGGTGGAACTACGCGGACGGATGGGGCTCCGGCCGCGGCTCCATCCTCGGCGACGCCGGCGGCGCGGTCATCGTGTCCACCGAGAGCGGCCCGCTGCGCATCCGCGCGCTGGCCATGACCTCCCTCTCCTCCTGGGAACACCTCTACCGCGGCGACGAGGCCATGTACCCGCCCCCGGTCACCCTCGGCGTCCAGGCCACCCTGGGCCGCCGCATGTCCTCCTACGTCCAGCGCCGCGACCCCGAGGGCCACCTCCTGCAGGCCGTCACCCGCGACCTGGTCCGCGCCCGCACCACCCTGGCCCGTCAGGTCATGGAGGAAGCGGGGGTGGGCCCCGACGACATCACCCGCGTCACCCACGTCTTCACCGGCCACCCCCGCTATCTGGCGAGCCTGCTCAGGCCGTTGGGCATCCCCCCCGAGCGCGGCCTGCTCGACCTCGGCCGCGCCCACGGCCACCTCACCTCCACCGACCAGGTCCTGGGCCTCGCCCACCTCATGGAGACCCGCGCCGTGTCCCCGGGCGACCACATCCTGATGATGGGCAACGGCGGCAGCATCTCCCTGGCCTGCGCGGTGGTCGAGGTACTGGAACAGCCCTGCTGGTGAGGGCCCCCCAGCCCGCTCCCACGATCCGCACGCTCTCGGCAGCGTGTTCCTTTCGACCCATCCAGGGCTTCGAGCTCTAGTAGGGGCCGCCACGGAAGAGCACGCTGCCGTGGCGGCGCGGGCGGTCGCCACGTTCGTGGGCGGCGTCGGAGCGGTCGGCGGGGGCCGAGAGCCGGGCGAGGGCCCGGAGGGTCGCCAGGCCGGCGAGCACCTCGTCACGGCGCTCCGCGGACTTCATCCAGGCCGGCAGCCTGGCGAACATCGCCATCGTCGGGGAGGCGTGACGCTCGCGCAGCCGGGCACGGACGTAGGCGGCGAGGGCGTCGACGTGCTCCTCGTCGTAGGCCCACAGGATCCGTCCCGTACAGCGGGTCTGAAGCCACAGCGGCCGCCGGAAGAAGGGATCCTCGGTGCCGCCGGGCACCGCGCCGACCAGACCGGCGCCCCGCTCCTCGGCCGTCCAGTCGGCGACCGCGCCGCAGCCGGCGCAGGCGAGGCGGCGGGGCTGGAAGAGCAGGGCGCTGAAGTACTTCGGCGCTGCGAGGCCGGGCAGAGGCACGACGAGCGCGCGGCCACCGCACCTCGGGCACACCACGAGCACCCGGCCGGTGAACTGGACGAGCCACGTGCCGTGGTCGTGGTGGCGGACCGGTTCGGGTCGCGGGGGATCGGAGCTCATGAAGGACACCCTGCCAGGGCCGACCCGCCCGAGCGACCGGGATACGGCGGCCCCTGCAACCGGAACGGCGCTGCATCCGGCCTGACCGTCAGACGTCAGACATCGGACGACGAGGAAGCGGGCCACGGGACGGTGGTCTCGGCTGCGACCTCGTAGTCGACGCCGGGAACGTCCCACCCGTAGAGCTGGCCGACCTCGTCGCGGAACCAACCGGTGTCCGCGCTGGTGGCAATGGTGTCGGCGTCGACCTCGTCCCAGGTGGCGCGGACGGCAGCCTGAACCCCGGGATTCATTTCCCAGTCGTCCAGCCGGATGCGGTCCTGGTCGTCCAGTTCGAAGGCGGCGTCACCGGCGAGCTGCTTCCACAGGGCGGCTGCCTGGTCGACGGTGCCCTGCCAGCTGTCACCGGTAACGCGGTGAAGGATGCTGGTGTAGAGCGCGATGCTCGGGATGGCGGTGGAGGCCTGGGTTACGGCCGCGCCCGCGACGACGGTGTAGGCGTGGCCCGTGTCCTTGAGCCGGGTGTTGATGGCGCGCGCGGTGTCTTCCAGGTGCTGCTTGGCGGCGCCGATGGTTCCGGCCCGGTAGATGGGGGCGGTGATGTCGGATCCGACGTACGAGAGGGCGACGGTCTGGAAGCCGTCGGCGAGCAGGCCTTTGGACTGCAGGGCGTCGATCCACATCTGCCAGTCGGCGCCGCCCATGACCTGCACGGTCGCGTCGCGCTCGGCCTCGTCCGCGGCCTGCAGGTGCAACTCGCCGATCTGCGGGACGCCGTCCTCGAACACGAGGGTCTTGGCCCGGTAGTCGGTGCCGAGCGGCTTGATGGCGGAGTGGTGGACCTCGCCGGTCAGCGGGTCCGTGCGACGCGGGGCCGCGATGCTGTAGATGAGCAGGTCGATCTTGCCGAAGCGGGCGGCGAGCTGGTCGGCGGCCTCGTCCTTGATGCCATCGGAGAAGGCGTCGCCGTTGAGGAAGGTGAAGTCAGCGCCGGCCTCGGCGGCGAGTTCGGCGGCCCGGGCGGTGCGGTACCAGCCCGCGCTGGCGGTGCGGCGCTCGGTCGCGGCGGCCTCGTAGGCGATGCCGAGTCCGCGCATCCGGTGGGCGCGCAGGCCGACCAGGGTCGCGGCCAGTCCGTAACCGGCGCTGGAGCCGATGACGAGGGCGACCGGGCCGGGCCGGTCGCCGACAGGGCCTGGTGTCCGCTGCCACATGCGGTCGACCACTGCTGTGCAGCCGGTCGGATGGCTGTTGACGTAGAGGTAGCCGCGGTTGCCGGGCTTGATCTCGCGGAGGCTCACTCGTGGGGTCCTTCGGGTGCGGGGATCGTGGACGCCGCGGCAGGGAGCGGTTCCACGCAATGGCGGACATCGTCGATGGTTGCTCACATCCTCGGTGAGCGTGGCCCGACCCCGTGATGGTGATCTTCGCTAGAAGTGGCCGCGGATTCTTGTCGGTGTCCTATCCGGCCATGCCACACCGCCTGACGGGTCCGGACTCAAGGAGGCCTCCGGGGCCACCGCGGGCGACCGTCCACCGACGGGGACCGGCCGCCGTCAGCTCGGCGACGGCGTGACCTCAGGAGGCAAGGACGACTGGTCGAGGTCATCGAGGACCTGCTGGAAAGGCCGGCGCAGGGCAACGGCGAGGGGCCGGGAGTCCGCGCGGACGTAGGCGGCCAGGCAGTTGCGGGCACCGGCAACGGCGGGCCGGGGATCGTCTCCGGACAGGGTGTCGGTGATGGCCCGCGCGGTGAGGGCGGCCAGTTCGGGGAGCCGGAGCTGGGCCCGGGCGAGGTCTGCGGCAAGGTCTTCCCGGCCGGTGAGGTCTGCGACCTCCCTGGCCAGGGTCACCAGCGGCGCAGTGAGCCCGTCGGCGGTGGCGATGTGCCGGGCCTTGCGCCGTACGGCGTCGCGGTGACGGCGGCGCAGCGGGTTGAACCTCATGGCACGTTCGGCTTCACGGGCGCGCGCGGCACCCGCATGCACCGCTTCGACGTGGGCGTTCACCAGGGCGAGGTTGTCGCGGGCGGCGGCCGGGTCGGTACCCAGGGCCGCCGCAGTGCCGGTCAGGGCCCGGACCAGGCGCACCCGGCAGTCGTCGACGATGACGGCCAGGACCCGGTGAGGGTCGGGCGGCCACAGCAGCGGGGCGAGCAGGATCGTCACCGCCGCCCCCGCCACGGTCTCCCACACGCGGTGCAGCGCGTAGGCATCGGGTGACGTGCTGGCGAAGACCAGCAGCGAGGACGCCGCGACCTGGATGTTCAGCCCACCGCCGGCCCGCAGGATCATTCCGACACCCAGACCCAGGGCCACCACCAGCGTCAGCGCGGCGGTCGAAGGCCGCAGCACGTTCAGGACGGCAATGCCGATCAGCACGCCCGCCACCACGCCCAGGGCCCGCTGCAGCGACGTGCCCAGGGCCGTCATCGGATCGCCGCGCAGGGCCACCAGCGGGACGACCGCCGCGTAGACCGGCGGCTGGTCGGCTCCCAGCCACAGCGCGACCTGCCAGGCCACCGCGACGGTGACCACGATGCGGGCGGCCGCCGGGCCTTCGGCCCGCAGGATCTCCCGGGCCCGGCGGGCCCGTGGTGCCGGGACGTCCGCGAAGTCCGTCATCCACGCCTTTCGGTGAGGTGTCCGCGCCTGCCCGCCCGTGCCGGAGGGGGTGCGGGGGCGGGTGGCGCTCCAGGCGCCGGTGAATCCGGCGGCCAGGAGGTTGCTGTGGCTCCGTATGCCGGTTCCCGGTGTTGCGCCGACTCCGCCGGCGGCCGAGTTCAGGTCGCCGAGAAGCACGGTGGCGTCGGCGGCGACCCAGCCGCGTCGGACCTGCAAGGGGACATTGGGTGGGCAGCCGAGTACCGGGCGGCAGACGGGCACGTGGTGCTTGCCGCGGGCGGAGGGCCAGTCGAGGTACTCGACGTGGGTGGCGGGCCGCAGCGGCCGAGGCCGCGGTGAGCGACCCGGATACCGGTGCGAACAGCGCGAGCGCGCACACGGTGGATGTGAACCAACGGCGAGTCATGCAGCCAGACCCTTCGGCAAAGACGGGCGAAGCCCGTACCTTTCGACCGAACCTAGGGCGGCCGACGGGATGCGGCGATCCGGCTCTAGGCCGGGCGGCCCATGGGCTCCGCGGCATCGGCATCGGCATCTGCGTCGGGGGGCGTAACTGTCCCTGATCGGGCGTGCAGACGGACGCACACGGGCGCGGCGCCGATTCCGGCGAGGGCAGCCGGTCAATATGGGGGAGAGGAAGGAGATCCGCGATGCCGGCACAGGTCCCCGCAAAGCAACCCACGACCGATCTCGACGCCCGCTACAGCTCCGCGCTCAATCCCCGCCCGGGTGCTGCGGACGTCACCGCCACCGAGTGGGCCGAGGCCCAGCGGCAGCTGGAGGCCGCCGAGATCTTCTGGGTGTCCACCGTGCGGCCCGACGGCCGCCTGCACGTCACTCCCGTGATCGCCGCCTGGCACGGCGGGGTGCTGTACTTCTCCACCGGCCCGGGGGAGCAGAAGGCGAAGAACCTCGCTCATGACGGGCACTGCGCGCTGACCACCGGGGGGAACTCGCTCACCGAAGGCCTCGACCTGGTGGTCGAGGGCAAGGCGGAGCCGGTTGCCGATCCGGCGGTACTGGAGGAGGTGATCGCGGCGTACGAGACCAAGTACGGGCCGCACATCACCTCGCCCGAGGGCGCCTTCCACGGAATCGGGGATGCCTTCCGCAAGGGGGACGCGGTGGTGTTCGCCGTTGCCCCGGCCACGGCGTACGGCTTCGGCCGGGACGACGGGGTCTACACCCACACGCGGTGGGCGTTCTGAGCAACAGGCGGCCGACCGTCTCGTCCGCCACTTCGGCGGCGCCGGAAGATGTGGCTACCGGCACTACGTGGCCGACTGGCCCGCTCGCCCGGCTTCTGTTCGCAACGTGCGAGCCCGATCGGCCGGGTCGTAGTTCGCCCCGACGCCCTCGATCAGCAGCAAGTCGCCCTCGATATGGTCCGTGCGCAGACGCAGGATGGCCCGGTAGGCGGGAGAGTCGTACCAGGCACGGGCTTCGGCCAGGCTGGGAAACTCGATCAGCACCATGCTGCCGGGCCACCTTCCCTCCACGACTTCGGCCGGCGGACCGTGGATGACGAAGCGGCCCGCGAAGGGGTCGAGGGTTGCTTGGATGCGCTCCAGGTACTCGATGATGTCTGAGTGATTCCGGCGGCTGCGGAGATGAGCGAAGCCATAAGCGGACACCACGGGGCTCCTTCGTTCCGGGGGTGAGCGATGGCCAGAACGTAGCCGAGGGTGCTGAGGCGGGGCGATTACCCCGGAGGTAATGGCCGTGGCGGCCCGCGCCGGTCTCACTCTGACCGGCGACAAGGGCCCTCGCGATCACCGGCCGCGCCGCTCACCCGTCATTGGCGCGGGGAGGCGAACCGTCAGGAGCGGCAGGAAGTGGCCGACGAGTGGCCCCATGCACAGCGCGACGAGTACGGTCCCGAGGCCGAGGCTCCCACCGAGAATCCAGCCGATGCCGGCGACGGCCACTTCGATGCCGGTACGCACCGCCGCGATGGGCAGGCGTGTGAGTCGAACAAGTCCGGTCATGATGCCGTCGCGTGGACCCGAGCCGAACTGTGCGCCGAGGTAGAGCGCGTCAAAGAAGGCCAGTGCGACGAGGCCAACGACGAGGTAGCCGATCTCGGTGACTGTCCCCTGAGGGCTGGGGAGAACAGCAGCGGTGGCGTCTGCGGCGAAGCCTACGATCGCGACGTTGAGCAGTGTGCCGAGCCCTGGCAGCTCGCGCAGGGGTATCCAGGCGAGAAGCACCAGGAGCGAGATCAGGTTGGTGGCCCAACCGAACGAGATGCCAAGGCTCTTGGCCGTGCCGTCCGTGAGTACGCTCCAGCTGGCCGTACCGAGACCGGACTGGACGAGCACCATCAGGGCGGCACCGTACCCCACCAAGCCGACCAAGAGCTGGGGGATACGACGCGCCGTTCGGCCCGCCCGAATCTGAGCGAAGGCGTTCATGCGCATCATCACGGGGCGGTCGCGACCAGCCGGGACGGACGGGTGTGCAGAGGGAGCAGGAGGAGCCATGGCTCAAGCCTCGACGCCATCTGGACTCTGATTCCATAGCCAGATTGCATAGGCTGGTCGGATGAAGATCAGCTCGCACGCGGTAGGGCGCATGCTGGGGGCCTGGCAGGACGGCCCCGGGCCGGCGCACCAACGCCTCTCCGACAGACTGCGGCTGCTGGTCCTGGACGGACGTCTCTGTCTCGGGGCGGCGCTGCCGAGCGAACGTGACCTGGCTACCGCGCTCGGCACCAGCAGAACCACGGTCGGCGCCGCATACCGCACTCTGGTCGAGCACGGGTACCTCGCCACCAGAGCCCGCGCCAGGGCGACGGTGCGGCTGCCGCACGACACGCTGTCCGAGCGCCGGGCCGGCACGGACTCGGCGACCATCGACCTGTCGTTCGCTGCGCCACCCGCCCCCTCCGAGATCCTCCACGCCGCCTTCGCGACCGCTCTCGAACAGCTACCGCGGCACTTCGAGCGGCACGGATACGACCGGTACGGCACCGCGGAGCTACGCGAAGCGGTAGCCGGCTGGTACCAGCGCAGAGGACTGCCCACCGCGCCCGATCACATCCTCATCACCAACGGTGCGCAGCACGCGCTCGGTCTTCTGGCGCGAACCCTCCTGTCGCCACGCGACAAGGTCCTGATCGACCATCCCACCTATCCGCACGCGATCAGGGCACTCACTGAAACGCGCGCCCGACTTCTGCCTGTCGCCGTGGGCCCTTCGGGCTGGGACACCGCGCAACTCCTCGCAGCAGGACGTGCCGCTCAATTGGCCTACCTGATACCGGACTTTCACAATCCGACCGGGATGTGCATGTCCGCGAGCGTACGCCGCAGACTCCGGCTGGCGTGTCCCACGATCACCGACGAGACCCTGACGGACCTGGATCTGGACGGAGCGAGCCCGGAACCCTTCGCCGTACACATGCCGACCGCCATCAGCATCGGCTCGGTCTCCAAGAGCATCTGGGGCGGCCTGCGCATCGGCTGGATCCGCGCCGTGCCTTCGCTGCTGGAGCGCCTCGAACAAGCCCGCCCCGCCACCGATCTCGGCACCCCTGTCGTGGAACAGCTCGCCACAGCCGCCCTTCTGAATGAGCGCCAGACCCAACGGCCCGACGCGCTCCGGCAACTGCGATCGCAACGTGACGCATTGCGGCAAGCCCTCAGCGACCACCTGCCCGACGTCCACGCACCGCTATCAGCCGGCGGCGTGACGCTCTGGGCGAGATTCCCCGAGCCCATCAGCTCACGGCTGGCGGCGATCGCGCCGGACCACGGAGTGACGATCGCGGCCGGACCACGATTCGGAATCGGCGGCGCATTCGAACGCCACATCCGACTGCCGTACACGCTCCCTTCGACTCGTCTCGTCGAGGCGGTTCGCAGACTCGCACAGGCCCAACTGGCGCTCGTCCAAGGCTCTACCGGAACCCACACCCCCGCACCGGTGGCATGAGCGTCGACGGCCTGCGCAACCACCTGACGGTCGGTGTCCCGCTCAACCGTAGGCTGCCTCCTCTAGGGTGGGGATGGTGACAGTCCGTGATCTGCCCGGCCTGGAGGTTCCGTGTCCTTGAAGATGAAGCTGAGCGCGATAACACTCGACTGCCCTGACCCGCTGGCCCTGGTGGCGTTCTATCGGCAGGCCACCGGCCTCGAAATCCACCCGAAGTCGGACGCGGACTTCGCCGGACTCAACCGCGAGGACGGACTCCTCATCGGCTTTCAGCGGGTCGACGACTACAGGGCTCCGAGCTGGCCCGACCAGACCGTTCCCCAGCAGCTCCACCTCTGCTTCGACGTCGTCGACTTGGACGAGGCCGAGGCCCTCCTGCTGGAACTGGGTGCGGGCAGACCGGATCATCAGCCCCAAGAGGACAGATGGCGAGTCCTCACCGATCCGGCTGGGCACCCCTTCTGCCTCGTCAGAGGCTGATCAAGGATCACGATGGCCCGTCATGCCCCCGGGGGATGTGCGTCAGGCGGGGAGGAAGAATCCGGTCACGTCGGCGAGGAGGCCGTCCCGGTGCACCGCGCTGCTCACGCCCGTCATGAAGGTCTCGCCATCCGGGCCCACCTGGGTCCAGCGGGCCAGTGACCGGTCGTGATGGTCGAGGACCTCGTCGATGCGGAAGCGGTGTCCGGGAAACGCCCCGGCGAAACCGCCCATGTACGCGTCCAGTTCGGCCAGGCCGCCGACCTCGGTCCCCGGGTCCCGGTAGGTGACGTCGTCGACCGCGACCGCGCCGAGCGCGGTGAGCCGTATGGACGCGTCGGCCGACCAGCACGCGGCGTAGTCGTCCCAGAGCTGCTGTTGGTCACTCATCGCTGTTCCTCTTCGTTGGCTTGCTTGGCTGTCTTGGCTTGCCCGGCACCGATCGATGCCAGGGCTCCGTCGGTGATGGTGTGCAGCTTGGCGGCGCCCGTACCGGACCGGACGAGCACCAACAGCCCCTGGTAGAGCGCCAGGAGCTGGGCGGCCGACACCACGACGTCGAGATCCGCGGGCAGTAGCCGCTGGGCGCGGGCGCGCGTCAGCGCGTCGGCGAAACCGGACTCGATCGTCTCCAGCCCCCGGCGCACGCCTGGCGTCGCCTGCGGAACGGTGAACGATTCCACCGCGGTGTTGGTGAGCAGGCACCCCGGATCAGGTTCGGGGCCGATGCCGGTGTCGAACGCCGAGGTGAAGAACGAGCGGATGCCGGCCACGGGGTCCTGCGAGTCCCGTAGGTGGATGCGGACCCTGCCTTCCACCACACGCTCGTTGTAGGCGTCCAGCGCGGCACTGAACAGGCCTTCCTTGCTGTGGAACGCCCGGTACAGGCTGCCCGGGTGCATTCCGGTCGCCTCTTCGAGGTCGCGCAGCGAGGCGCCGAGGTATCCACGGCGACGGAACAGGCGCATGGCGGAGGCCAGCACCTCGTCCTGGTCCCAGACCTGTTTGCGGCCCACCACGCCCCCTGTAGTTGAACGGTCGCTCACAAACTAGCATGCGCGGCGCCCCCTACGGACCGGCCGCTGCTGGTGCGGCACCGAGCGCGGCCGGTCAACTGAGCGTCTCACTGGCGAAGTTCAGGCGGCCCGCAGCTGGGGGCGCGGTGGTCGCGGTCGCCCACGGCGGCGAGCGAGTCCAGTTCGCAGGCGCCCCTGGGCGGCTTCAGCGCCGAAGGGCGCGCCATCGCGTACGGCAGTGGGCTTCGACGCGGTTCAGGCAGGAACTGTTCGGGGGAGGAGCAGTTCGGCTTGGTGATTGGTGCCGGCTTGCTCAGGCCCGGCCATCGACCGCGGAACGCGATCCCATGCGTGCGCGGCACGCGTACTTTGTCGACTCCACAGTGCTGCGCGCCAAGGCCATGGCTTCGAGCAGGAGATCGGTGGTGGTGTCGTTCGGGGCGTCCTGTTGCGTACGCAGCAGAAAAGCCGCACAGGTGAGCGCATCGCAGGCGGCGCTGACCTCCGCCGGGGTGCGCGGCTCACGTGAATCGCGCAGCTCCGAGGCCAGTCTCTCCAGATATGAAACGACTGTCGTGAGGTCCACGGCCGTCTCATGTACGGCACGCATAGAAAGACTCCCTTTCCCTAGCCCGGAACCGGGACGCCGTGCAACGGCGTCCCGGTCGGGTAACACAGAGGTCATGCAGGCTGGTCGATCTTCGTGACGAGGTAGTTGCCGAGGACGAGATAGTCGATCTCGGTGCCCAGGAAGCACTTCACCGCGTCGACCGGGGCACACACGATCGGCTCGCCGGCCACGTTGAACGACGTGTTGATCAGGCACGGCACGTCGGTCAGCGAGGTGAACTGACGCAGGAGCCGCGACAGCAGCGGCGCCGCTTCATCGGTGATCGTCTGCACCCTGGACGTGCCGTCGACGTGCGTCGCACCCGGAATGATGTCGTGGTATTCCGGCCGCACCGGGAACACGAACGTCATGTAGGGCGAACGGGCCTTGCGGCCCATTTCGAAGATCTTCGGCGCATCCGATTCGAGCACGATCGGCGCGAACGGCCGGAACGGCTCGCGGTGCTTGACCCTCGTGTTGATGACATCCTTGATGTCCGGGAACTTCGGGTTCGCCAGGATGCTGCGGTGACCCAACGCCCGCGGCCCGTGCTCCATTTGACCCTGGAACCAGCCGATGACGACCTTGTCGGTGAGCAGCTTCGCCACCTGGTCGACGACCTCATCCTCGTTCAGACGTGTCCAGCGCACCTGGCCGCTGAACTCGTTGAGGGCGCTCTCGATCGCCGTGGCGTCGTACTCCGGCCCGAGGTACGGGGTCACCGTGTCGGCGTACTTCACCTCGGCGGTGTTGCTCGGGTGGTTTGCCCAGGCGAAGACGGCGGCACCGATGACCACGCCGGTGTCGCTGGCGCCGAAGCTCACCTCCATGTCCTCGAAGCGCGAACCCTCCAGCAGCTTGGTGTTGTTCACGCAGTTCAGGGCCAGGCCGCCCTCGAAGAGCAGGTGGTTCAGATCGGTCTTGGACTCCAGTGCGCGGACCTGGTGGCTCGTGACGACCGTGAGCATCTCCTGCGCCGCCGCGGCCACCTTGGCCTTGTACTCAACGGTGTCCTCGAACGGACCGAAACCCTTGACGAACAGGTCGTCGAAGCAGCGCGGGTTCGCCAGGTCGTGCGGCCTGACGAGGCTGTACCGCCCGCCCTCGTGCAGCTGCACGACGTGCTCCAGGAACGGGTTCGGTGAGGGAGCCTCGGCGAACCCGGAAAGGCCCATGACCTTGTATTCGTCATTGTTGGGAACGAAGCCCAGGAATCGCGTGATCGAGGCGAACAGGTTGCCCAGCGAGTCGTTCGCGCTGATGAAAGACTCTTCGAAGACCTTGATCTGACCGTCGCGTATTTCGCCGGTCAGCGAGGAGAGCAGTTCGGCGCGACCGTCACTGATGAGGAATGCGGTGTCCTTCTGTCCCGCCATGTAATAACCGGTCATCGCGTGGGCGAGGTGATGCTGGACGAACACCACCTTGTCCGGGTCGGGGGTGAACCCGGTGCGTGCGGCGAAGTCGGCGAGCATGGCCTCGCGCCCGACGGCCTTGTCGAACAGCTCACCGATGCGACGCAGCCGGTCCACCTTCTCCGAAGGCTTCAGCGGTGCCGACGCGAGGTCGTGCATGGTGGCGTCGAAGACCTCGTTGGAGAAGTTCCACGGGATGGCTATGACATCGATGTCGGAGAACTCGATGCCCGCCTTCTCCAGACACCACTGCACCGCGTTCAGCGGGAAGTCGGAGGTCTTTTTCTCCCGGTTGAGCCGCTCTTCCTCGACGGCAGCAACCAGCTTGCCGTCCACCAGCAGCGCTGCACCCGAGTCGTGGCCGAGGATGTAGTGCTTCTCGGTTCCGACCGCGCCAAATTGGTTGGCGAATACTTCTGCGCCCAAGGTGAATCCGTTGCAACCCAGAACAATCATGAAAAATTCCCTTCGCTGTTGAGCTGCGGCGCATGTATAGTCCGCCGACCGCCGAACGGGCCCTTGGGGGTGCCGAGCAGGGCAAGATTACTGCTGCGCATTCAGCCGAACCTTCTGAGCGGAATATTTTTGAATAACATTCAGCCCTGTCGAATTTCCCCGCCACGGTACCGGAGCTGATCAGCCCACTGCAAGGTTCGAACCACACTTCCATAGGTGCGTTTCTCACAGCCCATCAGAGGGATGGCTTGATCCTTCTCCTGCAATCAGTCCACGTAGCGGAATCGAGCGTGCGAGATCAGGGCATCGACGCCAATGAATTGCCAACACTGATTGGAAAGGTGGGGGTGGACGGTGCATCAGCCGCCTCAAACAGTGAAGGGGTCCCTGGCCGTGCGATGTGACGGATTTAGCCATTCGTCTCCGTACGCGGATGTCCGGACGGCCATGGGTCGTCCGGACATCCTTGGGTCGATGAATGGTTGGGGCGGGGGCTCGGGGACCAGGCCGGGTTCGGGCTCGTCGCGAAAGCGACTCTCGGACGCTGGTGATCACGTTCTGTGGGGTGTGGGGATCTGACGAAGGGCCGGTCGCCCGGCCGAGGGGCGGGGCTTATGGCTTGTTCCGGCGCAGGCGCAGGCGCCGGCGCCTGCAGCGGGAGGTCGCATGGGACGTGAACGTCGACTGCACGATGTGCCCGACAGGGCAGCGGCCGGCAGCTCTGTGCTGAGCGCCGACTCAAGCTGGAGGGCCAACCGTACCGCCGGAAGCGAGTCGAGCCCCGAGTGGGATGGAGTGGGTCCGTGGCCCGACCGATTCGGGATCGTCGATGCTCTGGTTCGGGTTTCAGGAACGTAGTTCCTACCCGATGTTGAAGCTCATGGAGCTCATGGAGCTCGTGGAGGCGGGCATCCGCGCTCTGATCGGCACGGCCGATGGCGGCGCCGAGGCGAGGACTCGACCGATGGGCGTCTCAAGGTCTGGTGACGGTCACGGTCCACACCATGCCCTGATCAGCTGGCTTGGCGCTGTGGGGTTACCGACGTGGCTTGTGCGAGCAGTCCGTCGACGAAGGCCTGGAGAGCCTGGGGGTAGGTGTTCTGCGGGGTCAGCTTGGCCCATTGGTCGTTGAGGGCGGCCAGGCGCGGCAGTTGGGTCGCGAGGAGGCTGCTGAATTCACGGGAGACCGGTACCTCCCCGTTCGCCCTCGCGCGAGCGGAGTGCGCGCGGACGAGGATCTCGCCGACGGTGTAGTACCAGATGCTGCGGAAGACGTAGACGGATTGCGCGGGCGTGCATCCGTAGTCGATGGCTCCGGCCAGGATGACCTCGACCAGCCACAGGGCGGAGTCGCCGAGTCGCATGATGAAACCGTCGGTGGTGAGCACCTCGGCGGCCCACGGCCACGCCGCGAGGGAGTCATGGATCGCGGTGGCGGCCCCGATGATGCGGTCCCGCGGATCGGCGGGCAGGTCGGGGTGCGGGATCTGGTCCGCGTGCTCGTGGATCAGCAGGAGCAGCAAGTCCTCTTTGTCCCGCACGTGGTGGTACAGGGTCGTCGCCCCGATGCCGATCTCGGCAGCCAGCCGACGGATGGTCAGCTTGTCCCAGCCGTCCCGATCGATGAGCCGGCGGGCCGCGCTCAGGATCTGCGTACGGGAGGTCACGGGGGGTCGGCCGACACGGCCGTGCGGTGCTGCATTGGGAGACATCGTCCCATCATGCACTAGCCCCACGCGGTGTCTTCGATCTCTGCGCTCGACAGCGAGCCGGTCCTGGTGTTAATTTCAGAACGGGTTCGGAAAGTCTTGCAGTGGAGGCCGGTTCATGAGCATGCTCTAACTCCTCGATCGTCGTACTTCTCCCGGAACTCAGGGAGTTGCCGCACGCAGTGCGCCGTCGGGCCTGCCCCCGAAATCCGTTCACCCTCCGCTCCCCGCCCACTCGTTCCGCCCTGCCCCTTCTAGAACGACACGTCGTTGTAGTCGATGTCGGTGAGTTCGACTTCGAGGTCGTCGGCGCGGCGTCCGCCGTCCTTGAAGTACACCTCTTGCAGTCCTTCGGCGACGATCGCGCGCAGCCGCTCGTCGTTGGCAGCCTTGCTGCCGGGCTTCGAAGAGCCGGTTGGCGTAGGCGGGTGGAGGGCGGACGGTGAGGCGGCGCATGCGGCCGTCGTCGGGTGGTGCCGATGGGCGCGGTGTATCCGAACCGGGCCCTGGTCTCGACCGTGATGCCGGTGCGGGTGGCGGCCTGCTGCCGGCGGCGCCCGCGGGCGCGCACAGTGGAGTCGATCCGGTCGGTGATCTCCTTGGGCGGCTCCCGCGTGAAGGTCTCGCGGTCCGCGCGCTCCAGGGCGTCAGGAAATCGAGCGGGGAGGTGCTGGGCGAGGCGTACACGACGCAGTCGGACAGTACGCCGAGCGGGTACTGACCTGTGGCCTTCGCCACGTTGGCCATCTTGCGGTGCATGTTGACGCGGGCTTTGGAGATGACCGCAGCCCGGATGCCCGGGCGCCAGGTCGGCCGCTCCAGAGCCGGCCAGCCTCGATCGGTTGCACCCGGCACCGAGCTCCCTGGCGTAGGCGACGGTGTGCGTCTGGTACCAGGCCGGGCCCTCGGGCCGCTTGCCGGACGGCGTGAACGGCGACGGCAGGCGCGGGTCCAGATCGATGGGGGAGAGGTCCACCAGCCAGGAGCCGGGGATCTTCTTGTTGAGCAGGTCCACGTCACGCGCCCACTGGAACGCCTCCTCGTCCAGGAAGCCCCCCTGCCAGCCCTGCGCGGGTCGGCGGGCGCAGCGCGGTCATCAACTCCAGCCCGGAGACGGCGGTGGAACCGCGCGGGGTGAGAACCCGGGCCGCGTACGTACCGAGTACGCGGGCGATGTCGGCCGGCTCCATGTCGGTGACGCCGGGCCAGGACCGGGCGTCGAGCGCGTCCCAGGACAGGACGGCGAGCTGTACGCACTGGCGCTGACCGGCATTCGCCGGACGGTAGATCCGCACTCACGGCCCGAACCCGCGCTGCGTCAGCTTCCACTTCGCCTTGGCGAGCTCCTTCAGGACCAGGTGGACCTCCGGCAGCCGCAGCGAGCGGCGGCGCGCCTCCGGGACTGAACGGGCTGTCTAGCCAGGGCACTTGGTAGTTGCGGCGGCGGCCGCCCGCTTGGCATTCCTAGAACTCCTAGGGTATACCTAGGGATCCTAGGATGGATTGTGGAGGAGGGCGCATGGCGCGGGCCGGGCTGACGGCGGAGCGGGTGACGATCGCGGGCGCGGAGCTGGCGGACGAGGCCGGCTTCGACCAGGTGACGATGTCGCGGGTGGCGAGGCGGCTGGGTGTGAAGGACGCGAGCCTCTACACGCACGTCCGCAGTCTGGAGGATCTACGCGGACGGATCGCGCTGCTGGCGGCGGACGAGAAGACCATCCGTATCGCGGAGGCGACCACCGGGCTGGCGGGCAAGGACGCGCTGGTGGCCTTTGCCAACGCCTGGCGGGAGTACGCCCACAAGCGTCCGGGCCGCTACATGGCGACGCAGACCCCGATCCAGATCGACCCCGAGCTGGCCGCACAAGCGGCCGGACCGCGGCGCGCGGTCGAGCTGACCTACGGCATGCTGCGCGGCTACGGACTGGCCGAGCCCGACCTGACCGACGCGGTCCGGTTGCTGCGCAGCACGTTCCACGGGTTCGTCGCCTTGGAGGCCGCGGGAGGGTTCGCGCACGAGCGTTCGCCGCAACACTCCTGGGTTCGCGCCCTCGACGCCCTGCACACCCTCCTGGAGCACTGGCCCCCGTCCCGAGAAGGAGACTCCTCATGACCGCCCCGACCATCGGCAGCCTGCGCGTGAACGGCGCGACCCTGCACTACGAAGTGCGCGGCCAGGGACCGCTCCTGCTCCTGATCCCCGGAGGGGCGGGCGGTGCGGCCTCCTTCGACGGCATCGCCGACGACCTGGCCGCCGAGTACACAGTCGCGACCTACGACCCGCGCGGCATGTCCCGAAGCACACTGGACGACCCCGAGGCCGAGCAGCACGTCGCCGAACACGCCGACGACGCCTTCCGGATGCTCGAACTGCTCTCGCCCGGCAAGCCCGCCCGGGTGTTCGGCGCCAGCTCGGGCGCGATCGCCGCCCTGCACCTGCTCACCACCCATCCCGAACGCGTCGAGCGCCTCGTGGCGCACGAGCCGCCGGTGGTGGAAGTCCTGCCGGACGCCTGCGAACATCGCGCGCTCATCGCGCGCGTGCAGGAAACGCTCCGCACACAGGGGCTGATGCCGGCGATGGCCGTGTTCGCCGCGGGCCTGAAGAAGGGCGGCGACATCACCGAGCCGAAGGCCGAGGTCAAGCTTCCGCCCCAGGCAGCGGCCCGCGCCGAGCGGACGATGGCCAACCTGCCGTACTTCGTGGGGCGCATCGTGCCCGCCTTCATGTCCTACGTCCCGGACATCCATCGGCTGGAGGCGCTGTCGGACCGGCTCGTGCTCGCCTGCGGCCAGGACCCACGCGGCGAACTGCCCTACCGGCCGGCCGCCTTCCTGGCCGAGCATCTCGGTACGGAACTCCTGCACTTCCCCGGCGGGCACACCGGCCTGACCACGCATCCCGCCGAGTCCGGCGAACTCCTCCAAAAGGCCTTCCGCGCCTGAGGCCTGGCGCAACCGCTTCATGGCGACGGCCGACCGCTGGCTCCCGGCCCCTTGGCCCGGCGAGGGCGAAGGCCTCCACTGCGTGAGCGTCTTGGGCCCACCCCGCCTGGTCGGCTGCGGACGGAGCCGACCGGATTTGAACCGGCGTCCTCGCGATTTTGGAGACCGCGCGCGTCGACCTCTGCGCTACGGCTCCGCCCGCCCTGCATCCTAGGGGCCGCGGACCTCACAGCGGGACACCGGGCTGTGCCGCGCCTGGCTGGTCGGCTTCCGTGCATCTCGTACCGACTGGTAATTCCAGCCAATTATTGCCATGCCCCTGACAGGCTCCTGACAGTTCAGGGTGGCTGTGGGACTCTCCGGGCACGCACTCCGCACCCTCTGAGAGGCCCAGCGCCTCGCCTACCCCCACCAGTACGTGGCATGGAGGAGCGAATGATGAGGCACAGCACACCCATCGCGCGCAGCAACCGCATCGCACGTATCGCCGGGATCGCGACGCTGGTCGTCGCGGCGGCCTTCACCGGTACCGGCACCGCCCTCGCGCACGGCCCCGGCGTCGCGGCCGCCGACCTGAAGGTCGACGGCGTGATCGTGGTCGCCGGCAACAGCTGCAGCTGGACGAACGCGAGCACCAGCGCCGCTGCCCCGAACGCCCTCACCGTCGACCGAACCACGATCAACGCGCCGGGAGGCAACCTGGCTTGTGGTGGCGGAATCACCGCCAGTCTCAACAACAATCCCGCCTTCACCTTCGACGACGCAGCCGGCACCGCGCGGACCGATCTGATCGACATCACCGGCAAACAGAGCTTCATCTCCTGCCGCTACAAGGCGACGAACATCGCGTGGGACCGCGACGGGACGAGCCGCAAGTACATCAACCGGGCCTTCACCGCCGCCAAGACCTCGGGCAGCTTCCTGTGTCCGGGCTCGGTCACCACCCCGGCGGGGGACGCGTCCATGCTGTTCCGCTGAGCCGGGCGACCCAACCACGGCCGCCTCCTGGGCGGGTTCCGGCGGCGTGTGCCCTTGGCAGCGGACTCCCGAGATCCGGGTGATGCGCGGGGCGCGGGGCGCGGGGCGGGCTCGAGTTCCAGGGCCCGCTCCGGACCCTGCCGAGCCGCCCCAGGAGGAGGCCCACGCCTCATGTGGTCGGTGCCGCGCCGGTCGCCATGCACCGCAGTGGCGGCTGCCAGGCCGTCATCGACCACCTCCGCGGGCCGCGGCCCGCCGCGGGCGGCTACGGCAAGGCGGGGTGAACACCCGCCTCCGTGCCGGGGCCGCCTCGCTAGTGCTGCGACCGGAAAGGTTTGCCGGGTCGCGGCCCCCGGCACGGCACCTCGCCGCGTTGTCGGACCGCGCCGGTACGTCCAGGACGAGCCGCGGCCCTCCGCCTTGCGATGCGTCCCCTAGGCCCTGCGGGCCTGGGGAGGCCCCATGGCACCGGACGCCGCGACCCGGCAAACCTTTCCGGCCACAGCACTAGCTGCGTGCGCTGATCGGCCGGCTCAGCGGACTCGGTCGTAGACGAGAGCCAGTGTGCCGTGCTCGCCCGCGGCCTGGCTGACGAGCTCCCACTGCCCCGCGGGCAGGCCGTCATCGAAGAGGCGCGGCCCACCGCCGAGGAAGACCGGGAAGATCGTGAGTGCCAGCCGGTCGACCTTGTCGGCCGCCAGCAGCGCCTTGATGACGCTCGCGCTGGAGAGCACGAGAATGTCGCCGCCTTCGGTCGCCCTGAGGTCCGCGACCACGTCGGCGGCCGGCTTGTCGACGATCGTCGTCCGCTCCCACGGCGCCTCGCCGAGGGTGGAAGAGAGGACGACCTTGTCGGTGTCGACGAGCCACTTCGCGAAGCCCTCGTCGCGCGGGTCGGCCCCCTCCATGCCGATGACGGTGGGCCAGAATCCGAGGAACCCCACGGCGTTGACCCGCCCGAGCAGGGCCGTCGTCGCCGGCTCCCAGAGGCTGGTCAGGTGGTCGCGGGCGACGTCGGTGTGGGCGTACGGCATCACCCAGCCCATGTCCTGAGGGTTCCCCGGCCGGGCGTAGTGCCCGTCGAGGGAGAGGCTCATGTTGGTGACGACCCTGCGGCCGGCGGTCTGCTCCGTCACTTCGTGCTCCTTGTCTCGGTGGCGTGCGGGTCCGCGGCGAGGATCGCCGCGAGCCTGTCGAGGCTCTGGCCGAAGCCGATTTCGATGCCGGCGATGAAGTCCGCGGCGTCGACCGTGCTGTCGGCGATCCGCCAATGGACATCGAGCTCCGTGCCGGTGCCGGTGCCGGTGCCGGTATCGGGGTCTGTGGGCCGCAGGCCCAGCTCGACGTGGGCCGTGAAGGCGAGGCCCCCGTCGGGAAGCAGCGGGGAGAGCCGGTAGGCCAGGCACTCACCGGGGCGTACCTCTTCGACGACTCCCTCCGCGCGCCCGGCGACCAGGTCGGAGCCGTCGGCGTCCTCGACATCTCGGTACTCCAGGACTACCCGTCCACCCGGCCGTGCCTCGAAGACGAGGTCGGAGACGCGGAGGTCCTCGGGCGTCCACCACTGGGCGAGCAGGGAGGCCTCGCTCAGGTGGCGCCAGACCAGCTCGGGGCGCCCCGCCAGAGAGCGGACGAAGCTGAACGAGCGTCCGTCGGCCCACCCCCGCTCCTGCGCGGCGAGGCGCTCGGCACGGAGGCCGAGCCCGTAGCGGTCGTAGGTCGTGTGCGAGCCGCCGGCCTGCTCCACGGTGTCGGCCAGCCGGCTGAGCGCAGCCGCCAGGTCCCGCAGGGCAGCGGGCCGGAGCGCGTAGACGCGGCGCTGGCCGACGCGCTGGGAAGTGACGACGCCGGCGCGCTCCAGGGTCTGCAGGTGCTTGGTCGTCTGCGGCTGGCGTGCCTCGGCGAGCTGGGCGAGGACGCCGACCGAGCGGGGCCGCTCGGCCAGCAGGGTCACGAGCCGCCAGCGTGCCGGGTCGGCCAGCGCGGTGAGGAGTGCGTCCATGGCAGCAAGTATTCTCGCCTGAGAATATTCGTGTCAAGGAATAATTCGCCTCCTGCCGCCCCCGGCGCACGGGGAGACCTGACCGTCGAGTGCGCCTGTGGGTGGCCAGTAGAATCGACGGCTGTGGCGGATACCCAGTACGAAGACCTGTTGCGGCTGGTGCTCACCTCCGGGACGGCCAAAGCCGACCGGACGGGCACGGGCACCCGAAGTGTCTTCGGGCACCAACTGCGCTATGACCTCTCTCAGGGGTTCCCGCTGGTCACCACCAAGAAGGTGCACCTCAAGTCCATCGTGTACGAGCTGCTGTGGTTCCTGCGCGGCGACTCGAACGTCGGCTGGCTGCACGAGCACGGCGTCAGCATCTGGGACGAATGGGCGGACGCGGACGGCGAGCTCGGCCCGGTCTACGGTGTGCAGTGGCGCTCCTGGCCCACCCCGGACGGCGCGCACATCGACCAGATCAGCGAGATCCTCGACACCCTGCGCCGCGACCCGGATTCCCGCCGGATGATCGTCTCCGCCTGGAACGTCGCCGAGCTGCCCAAGATGGCGCTCGCGCCGTGTCACGCCTTCTTCCAGTTCTACGTCGCCGACGGCAAGCTCTCCTGTCAGCTGTACCAGCGCAGCGCGGACCTGTTCCTCGGCGTCCCGTTCAACATCGCCAGCTACGCCCTGCTCACCCACATGGTGGCGCAGCAGGCCGGCCTCGAACCGGGCGACTTCATCTGGACCGGCGGTGACTGCCACATCTACGACAACCACACCGAGCAGGTGACCGAGCAGCTCTCGCGCACCCCGTTCGACTTCCCCGGACTGCGCCTGCGCCAAGCCGACTCCCTCTTCGACTACGCCTACTCCGATGTGGAAGTCCTCGACTACCAGCACCACCCCGCCATCAAGGCCCCGGTCGCCGTATGAACATCGGACTGATCTGGGCGCAGACCCTCGACGGCGTGATCGGCGCGGACAACGCGATTCCGTGGCGGCTGCCCGAGGACTTGGCGCACTTCAAGGCGACCACCCTCGGCCACCCCGTGGTGATGGGGCGCAAAACGTGGGATTCACTGCCTCCGCGCTTCCGCCCGCTGTCCGGCAGGCGCAACATCGTGGTGACGCGCGATCCACAGTGGGCGGCCGAAGGAGCGGAGCGCGCCGGGTCCATCGCCCAGGCACTGGAACTCGCGGCCGAGTCGCCGGAACCGGCCGCCCCTGCTGAGGCGTGGGTGATCGGCGGCGGTGAAATCTACCGTGCCGCCCTGGCCCACGCCACGATGCTCTCGGTGACCGAGGTCGACTCGCCGGTGAACGGCGACACCTACGCTCCGGTACCGGACGCGACGTGGAGCCTCGCCGAAGACGGGGGCTGGCAGTCCTCGAAGTCCGGGTTGCGCTACCGCATCCGCAGGTACGACCGGTGACAGCCAACTCCCGCTCCTAGCACCGGCTACCTGGCCACCGGAGCGTACGGCGCCGCGGCCACCGCGTCCGGCACCGCCCACGGGCGGTCCTGTTCGAAGGTCCGGAGCAGGTCCGCCGCGACGCTCACCGCGATCGTGGCGGGTTCCTTGCCGATGATCCCCGTGATTCCGATCGGGGTCTTGATCCGGTCGATGGTGGCGGCGTCGTGGCCACCCTCGGTGGCCAGGCGTTGCCGGAAGCGCGCCCATTTGGCGGCCGAGCCGATCAATCCGATCGAGCCGAGACCGGCGGTGCGCAAGGCGGCGTCGCACAGTGCGGCGTCCTCGGCGTGATCGTGGGTCATGACCAGGACATGAGTGCCGGGTGGCAGCTCCGTGAGCACCTCTTCCGGAAGCAGCGGTGTGTGGCGCACGTGGATCTGCGCCACCGCATCCGCGAGCACACCGAGCCGCTCGTCGGTGAGCATGTCGGGGCGGGTGTCGATCAGGTACAGATCGAGGTTGTGGCGGGCCAGGATGCGTGCCAGCTCCAGTCCGACGTGCCCGACGCCGAAGACGGCCACCGCTTGGACCACAGGCAGCGGTTCGAGCAGTACGGTGACGGCTCCGCCGCAGCACTGCACGCCGTGCCGGCCGGTGACCTTGTCGTTGAGGGCGAACTCCATCAGCTCCGGCTCCGGATCGGCCGTGCCGTTCAACTCGCGCGCCCGATCGATGGCGACGGCCTCGATGTTGCCGCCGCCGATCGAACCCCAGGTCTCGGTCGGACCCACGACGAGCTTGGCACCGGCCCGGCGGGGCGCGTGGCCGCGCACGGTCGCGACGGTCACGAGCACGCCGGGTTCCCGGCGTGCCCGCAACCGCGCGACCGCGGCCACCCATGTCATGTCAGGCATTGCTCAAAGCGGTTGCATCGGCGGGAGCCTCGCTGCCGCCCAGCGCGTGACCGTCGTGCTGCACGCCGCCCTGGCGGGCCGCTTCGATCGCCCAGTACACCGCCTCCGGTGTCGCGGGGGAGGCGAGTTCCACGCTGACTCCGACCGGCCCGAACGCCGCGGCGGCCTGCCGCAGGGCTTCGCGCACCGAGAACGCCAGCATCAGCGGAGGCTCACCCACCGCCTTGGACCCGTAGACCGCACCCTCTTCGGTGGCGTTCTCCATCAGCGTGACGTTGAACTCCTCGGGCATCTCCGAGAAGCTCGGCAGCTTGTACGTGCTCGCTGCCTGGGTCAGCAGCCGGCCGCGGTTCGGCCCGTCACCGCTGTCCCAGCGCAGGTCCTCAAGCGTCAGCCAGCCCGCTCCCTGCACGAAACCGCCCTCGACCTGACCGATGTCGATCATCGGGGAGAGGCTGTCGCCGACATCGTGCACGATGTCCACGCGCCGGATGCGGTACGCGCCCGTGAAGCCGTCCACCTCCACTTCGGTCGCGGCGGCCCCGTAGGAGAAGTACTTGAACGGCGAACCCTGGAACGCCTTCGCGTCCCAATGCAGACCCTCGGTCCGGTAGAAACCGGCCGCCGACAACTGGACTCGCTGGAAGTACGCGGTGCGCACCAGGTCGTCCCAGGCCAGCTCCTTGTCGCTGCCGAGGGTGCGCGCGACGCCCTCGACGATGCGCACGTCCGAGGCGTTCGCACCCAGCTGGGTGCCGGCCACTTGAAGCAGCCGCTCGCGGATCTGCTCGCAGGCGTTCTTCACCGCCGCACCGTTCAGGTCCGCTCCGGAACTGGCAGCGGTGGCCGAGGTGTTGGGTACCTTGTCGGTTCGCGTCGGGGCCAGCCGCACCTTGTGCAGCGGGATACCCAGCGTGGTCGCGGCCACCTGCAGCATCTTGGTGTGCAGGCCCTGGCCCATCTCGGTCCCGCCGTGGTTGATCAGGACCGAGCCGTCCTTGTAGATCAGCACCAGCGCACCGGCCTGGTTGAAAGCGGTGAGGTTGAACGAGATGCCGAACTTGATGCCGGTGATCGCGAGCGCCCGCTTGGTGTTCGGGTGCGCGGTGTTGAAAGCGGCGATCTCGCGCTTCCGATCGGCGATGCCCCCGTTGTCCTGAACCTCCTGCCAGACGGCGGAGATCCGTTCGGGGTGAGCGACCGGCTGTCCGTACGGCGTCGACTGGCCCTGCCGGTAGAAGTTGCGTTCCCGCAACTCGATCGGATCCAGGCCGAGCAGCGGCGCGCACCGGCCCATGATGTCCTCGATCACCAGCATGCCCTGCGGTCCGCCGAAGCCGCGGAAGGCGGTGTTGGAGACCTTGTTGGTCTTGGCGATGCGACCGGTGACGCGCGCGTTGGGAATCCAGTAGGTGTTGTCGATGTGGCACAGAGCGCGGGCCACCACCGGCTCGGACAGGTCCAGGCTCCAGCCGCCGTCCGCGGTCAAGGTGGCGTCCAGGGCCTGGATGCGGCCGTCGGCATCGAAGCCGATCTTCCACTCGGCGTGGAACCCGTGCCGCTTGCCGGACATGGTCAGGTCCTGGGTCCGGTTGAGGCGGACCCGGACCGGCCGGCCCGTCAGCTTGGCGCCGAGCGCGGCGACGGCCGCGAACCCGTGGGGCTGCATCTCCTTGCCGCCGAAGCCGCCGCCCATGCGCAGGCACTGCACGGTCACCTCGTGACTGTGCAGGCCGAGCACGTGCGCGACGATCTCCTGGGTTTCCGAAGGATGCTGGGTGCTGCTCTGGACGAACAGCTGCCCGCCCTCGTCGACGAGGGCCAGCGCCGCATGCGTCTCCAGGTAGAAGTGCTCCTGGTCGGAGAACTGGAACTCGCCGGTGAACACGTGCGCGGAGTCGGCGAACCCGGCGTCGACATCGCCGGTCAGCATCACGGGCCGGGCGCCGTGGAAGCTTCCGGCCGCGATCGCTTCCTGCAGGGTGACCAGGGAGGGCTGTTCGTCGAGTTCCACCTCGACGGCCGCCGCACCGAGCCGGGCCGCCTCCAGGGTCTCGGCGAGCACCCAGGCGACCGCGTGGCCGTGGAACATGACCTCGTCCGGGAACAGCGGTTCGTCGTGCTTCATTCCGGCATCGTTGACGCCCGGTACGTCGGCACCGGTCAGCACGCGAACCACTCCGGGCACGGCGAGCGCGGGCTCGGTGCGCAGCGCGGTGATCCTGCCGTGGGCCTTCATGACCTGGACCGGGTAGGCGTGCAGCACGTCCTTGGTGCGATGGACCAGGTCGTCGGTGTAGAGCGCGGCGCCGGTGACGTGCAGGTTGGCGCTCTCGTGCGGCATGGAAACGCCGACGACGGGCTTTTCGGGACGCTCGGACAAATGGCTCATGACGACACCGCCTCGGTGGTTCGCGCGTACAGCTTCAGCAGGCTCTGGCCGAGCATCGCGGAGCGGTAGCCGGCGCTGGCGCGGTGATCGTCCATCGGTGTGCCCTGGGCCTGCAGCACCCGGGCCGCGGCCTCGACGGTCTGCGCCGACCACGGCTTGCCCTCCAGGGCCGCCTCGGTGGCGAGGGCGCGGATGGGGGTGGCGGCCACGCCGCCCAGGCCGATGCGCGCCTTGCGGACGATCCCGTCCTCGACGTCGAGCGCGAACGCGACCGCCACGCTGGAGATGTCGTCGAAGCGCCGCTTGGCGATCTTGTGGAAGGCCGTGACCGGCGACAGCGGCAGCGGGATGCGCACCGCGCGGATCAGTTCGCCGGGACGGCGCACGCTCTGCCGGTAGCCGGTGAAGTAGTCGGAGAGGGGGACCTCGCGCTCACCGTCGACATCGGTGAGTACCACCGATGCCTCCAGCGCGAGCAGTACCGGCGGGCTGTCACCGATGGGGGAGCCGGTACCCAGGTTGCCGCCGAGGGTCGCACTGTTGCGGATGAGCCGGGATGCGAACTGCGGGAACAGCTCTGCCAGCAGCGGGATGCTGCCGTCGAGGCGGCGTTCGATTTCTGTGAGCGTCTGCGCCGCCCCGATCTCGATGTGGTCGGACCCGACTCGCAACTCCCGCATTTCGGGCAGCCGGTCGACCGCGACCACGCAATTCGCCCGGCGGGAACGGATGTTCACCTCCACGCCCCAGTCGGTGCTTCCGGCGACCACCACCGCTTCGGGCCGCTCGCGGAGCACCTGCAGCGCTTCGGCCAGGGTGCTCGGCCGCAGGAACGCGCTGTCGTCCTGGGTGTATGCGGTGGCGACCGGTTCGGGCGGGGACTGCTCGCGACGCTGCGCCAGGGCGTCGTCCTCGGTGGGCGCACCGACGGCGAACGCGGCGTCGCGAATCGGGCGGTATCCGGTGCAGCGGCACAGGTTTCCGCTCAGCGCGTGCAGATCGAAACCGTTCGGGCCGTGCTCGGAGTCGGTGCCGTCGGCCGAGTGCGAGTGCGAGTGCGAGTCCGAGTCCGCGTGCGCGCAGCGGTCGGACCGGTAGTACTCGGCGGCCATGCTGCAGACGAATCCCGGTGTGCAGTAACCGCATTGGGAGCCGCCGCGGACGGCCATCTCCTCCTGCACAGGGTGCAACGTGGCCGGCCCACCGGATTCGCCGGGGGTGGCGAGACCTTCGGAGGTGATGACCTCCTGACCGTCGAGCGCCGCGACCGGCACCAGGCAGGCGTTGACCGCCACCCAGTCGGTGGGCTTGTTCACCCCGGGTCGGGCCACCAGGACCGAACAGGCGCCGCATTCACCCTCGGCGCAGCCCTCCTTGGTGCCGGTGAGGCCGCGCTCGCGCAGGAAATCGAGCGCCGTGGTGTGGGGTGAAGCCGGTGAAATCGGTGTTTCTTTCCCGTTGACCGTGATCCGCGCCGCTACCATGGCACGTCCTCATTTCGGCGCGCGGTCGATCTGACTGTCCTAGTCGCCATTTCAGGAGCTTTCTACTTCGATGGTGCAGCCCGAGAACCCAGAGCGCAGCAAATCGGCACGCAACGACGTGCCGTAAACGGTGACAGAGATGGAAAGGTGCCGGGGCCACAATCGGGCACGCCGGCAAAGGGGGCTGCTCAGCAGCCGTGTGCTACACGACCCGGAGCCCAGGCGATCTGGTGAGCGAGGCGAGACAGCTCGGAGATGGTCGACATCCGGCTGCGCCTCCTTCCAGTAGCTCACGAATCGGTGCGGTCGAAGCTACGTCGCCGCGGGTTCATCGGTCAAGCCGATGTCGGTGAATTCCACGAAGGCGGGCCAGTGAGTGTGGCGGGTTCTCGTACGCGCAACCCATCGGGTGCGGGGGATCGGAAGCCCCGGCCGCCGCGGCCGACCGGGCCGACCCGGCCGGCAAGGGGCCGGGCCGGGTCGGTCGGCCGTGTCAGCGCACGGAGGTGAAGTCCCGCGAGGCGATGTATGCGGGGCGCCGCACCGGGGCGGCGAAGGGCTTCGCCGGGCGGTTCTCCACGCTGTTGAAGACGAGGAACACGTTGCTGCGCGGGTGGGGCGTGATGTTGTCACCCGAGCCGTGCATCGCGTTGCAGTCGAACCAGGTGGCCGAGCCCGCCTTGCCGGTGAAGAGCTTGATGCCGCAGGCCGAGGCGAACTTGGTCAGCGCCTCGTCCGACGGGGTGCCCGCATCCTGCATTTGGAGGGACTTCTTGTAGTTGTCCTTCGGCGTCGCACCCGCACAGCCCAGGAAGGTCCGGTGGGAGCCGGGCATGATCATCAGACCGCCGTTGGTGGTGTAGTTCGGCGTCAGGGCGATGGACACCGACACGGTGCGCATGTGCGGGAGGCCGTCCTCGGCGTGCCAGGTCTCGAAGTCGGAGTGCCAGTAGAAGCCACTGGCGCCGAAACCGGGCTTGACGTTGATCCGGGACTGGTGCACGTACACCTCCGAGCCCAGGATCTGTCGCGCCCTCCCCACGACGCGCGGATCGGCGGCGAGGGCCGCGAACACCTCGCTGATCCGGTGGACTTCGAAGACGGAGCGCACTTCCCGGGACTTCGGCTCCACGATGGACCGCTCGTCGGCCAGCGTCGAGGGGTCACGGAGCAGCCGGTCCATCTCGGCCCGGTAGACGTCCACCTCGTCGGGCGTGATGAGTTCGTCGACCGACAGGTAGCCGTCGCGCTCGAAGCTCTCCAACTCGTGGGCCCAGATGGGGCCGGGCGTGCCGGGCTCGGACCAGACGACGGGGTCCGCGCGGCCGGTGAGCACCTCCTCGGAGCCCCTGGTCGGATACAGGTCGTTCACGGTGCGGGTGGATGCGTTGGTCATGGTGGTGCCTGCCTCTCCTCTCTGCGAGTTTCCGTACGTCAGCTGTGGTCGGGTTCGGTGAGCAGCGGGTACACGCCGTTCTCGTCGTGGTCCTCCCGGCCGGTCACGGGCGGGTTGAAGACGCACAGGCAGCGGAACTCGTGCTTCACGCGCAGGGTGTGCCGCTCGTGGCCGTCGAGGAGGTACATGGTTCCCGGCGTGATCGTGTAGCTCCGGCCCGTCTCCTCGTCCGTGAGTTCGGCCTCCCCCGCCGTGCAGACCACGGCCTCCACGTGGTTCGCGTACCACATGGACGTCTCGGTGCCGGCGTACAGGACCGTCTCGTGCAGGGAGAAGCCGACGCGTTCCTTGGCCAGGACGATGCGCTTGCTCTCCCAGGTGCCGGATGCCGCTCTGACGTGGCGGTCGGTTCCCTCGATGTCCCGGAACGAGCGGACGATCATGGTGGTGCCCTTCGTGGTGTGTGGGGGGACTGGTCAGGCGGCTTCGTTGACGGAGCGGGCGAGGATGGCAAGGCCCTCGTCGAGTTCGTCGCCGGTGACGGTGAGCGGCGGAAGCAGCTTCACGACCTCGCCCTCGGGGCCCGAGGTCTCGACGAGGAGACCGTGCTCGAAGGCCCTCCGGCACACCTCCGCCGCGCGCTCCTTGTGGGTGAACTCGATGCCCCAGACCAGTCCACGTCCCCGGTACGTCGCGCCCAGCCGGCCGTGTTCGGCACACAGTTCGCGCAGCGCGTTCTCGATGCGTTCGCCCTGGACGAGGGTCCGCTCGCGCAGGACGCCGTCACCCCAGTACGTCTCCAGGGCCGCGGTCGCGGTGACGAACGCCGGGTTGTTGCCGCGGAAGGTGCCGTTGTGCTCGCCCGGCTCCCATACGTCCAGTTCGGGCTTGAACAGGCACAGGGACATGGGGAGTCCGTAGCCGCTGATGGACTTGGACAGCGTGACGATGTCGGGAGTGATGCCCGCCTCCTCGAAGGAGAAGAACTCGCCGGTCCGGCCGCAGCCCATCTGGATGTCGTCGACGATGAGCAGCATGTCGCGGCGTCGGCACAGGTCCGCGAGGGCGCGGAGCCATTCCGCGCGGGCGACGTTGACCCCGCCCTCGCCCTGGATCGTCTCGACGATGACCGCCGCCGGGTGGTTGAGGCCGGAGCCCTGGTCCTCGAGCAGGCGCTCGAACCAGAGGAAGTCGGGGGTCCTGCCGCCGAGGTAGTTGTCGAAGGGCATCGGCGTGCCGTGGACGAGGGGGATGCCGGCGCCGGCCCGTTTGAAGGCGTTGCCCGTGACGGCGAGCGAACCGAGCGACATGCCGTGGAAGGCGTTGGTGAAGGAGACGACCGATTCGCGGCCCTTGACCTTCCGCGCCAGCTTGAGTGCCGCTTCGACGGCGTTGGTCCCGGTGGGGCCCGGGAACATCACCTTGTAGGGCAGTGCTCGGGGTTCGAGGACGTGGGACCGGAAGGTCTCGAGGAATGCCCTCTTGGCGGTCGTCGACATGTCGAGGGCGTGCGTGATGCCGTCCCGCTCCAGGTAGTCGAGCAGGGCCCGCTTCAGGACGGGGTTGTTGTGGCCGTAGTTCAGGGACCCGGCGCCCGCGAAGAAGTCCAGGTAGCCGCGGCCGTCTTCGTCGTACAGCCGGCTTCCCGTGGCGCGCTCGAAGACGACGGGCCAGGCGCGGCAGTAGCTTCGCACCTCCGACTCCACGGTCTCGAAGACGGACAGGACCGGCTCGGTCATGGTCAAGGCAACTCTCCAATGAATGTGGGGGTGTTCGGTACGGGGTGTCCGGGGTGGCGGCCCGGACGGCTGCCGGCGCGGCTCGCGGCTCGCGGGCAGCGGACGGCGCACGGCGGGCTGCCGGGCGCAGCCGGGATCAGAAGTGGAGCGGCCCGATGCGGTGCAGGACCTCCGGGGCGTGCCCGCCCTCCGGGAACTCCTCTGCGGTGAACAACACTTCGCGCGTGAGCGTGGCGCCGTGTCGTGCGGCGTACGAGGCGAACAGCCGCTCCGACGCGAGGTTCCCGGGGGAGATGGTGGTCTCCAGGGAGCTCAATCCGTGTTCTGCCGCCACACGGGCGGAGAGGCCGTCGAGCAGGGCTCCGGCGACACCCAGGCCGCGGACGGATTCGTCGACGGCGATCTGCCAGATCAGCAGGGTTCCGGGGCTCTCGGGCCGCACGTATCCGTTGACGAATCCGACGGCGCGCCCGGACCGGTCGCGGGCCACCGCGGACGTGCCGGCGAAGTCACGGCACCAGAGGAGATAGCTGTAGGCCGAGTTGAGGTCCAGCGTCCTGGAGTCGCGAGCGAGACGCCACAGCAGGGGGCCGTCACCTGGGCGGGGGCGGTCGATGTGCATCGTCGAGGTGGTCGGAGTGGACAGGAGGGTTTTCCCGAAACGGGCTAGTTCTGCATGAGCAGTCATGCGGGCCGAAGTTACCCAGGGCTGGAGCAAATTGCATGGCCCTAAGGGGTTACGGAACCGGCATGACTCGTGATAGTTGCAGATGCCTTCCAGGGATCGTGAAGCGCTAGCAATGTGCCGATCATTCTATGAAAAATACCGACATTTTAACCCCACCCTCGACTTTATAACGAGCGGATAACGTCTTTGCCGTGTCTCATATTTTCCACTTGAATGTGATGTCTTCGTCGGTCGGTCGGGGGTTTCGTTCACAGCTGCGCGGTTATACGCGACCGAGCGCCGGCGCCCGGCTGGCGCGACGGGCGCGGGGTGCAGCCCTCAGCGAGACGGACGGAGCGCCGATGACAGCCGCAGGCCACAGGTCCCGGGTGCGGGATGCGGACACCGCACCTGCTCGCCCTGGCGGGACCTGCCGGACGAGCCCGGGCCGTTCCAGACCGCTCACTACTGAAATTGAATGAGTGGTGTCGGGCGCTGGTCAGGGTCAGCTGTCCATGATCAGTCCGGCTTGGGTGAGGCATCCGTCGATCAGGTGCGGT
>NZ_JBVIFS010000042.1:0-52918 GCF_055571215.1 Streptomyces sp. NPDC030995 | reverse complement strand
AGCTACCTCGCCGGCCTCCACCTCCGCGCCTCAATGATCTGGGTCGACGACCTACTGAAGACCGCCGAATGATCACGACATCACACAGGCCCTAGGGGGTGCCTTCAGCTCTGGCGCTGGGCTCGCCTCGCCCGGCGGCTTCGGCGGGCGAGCAGGGCGGCAGTCACGACGCTCACGGCCGTGATCAGCGCGGTGCGGTGGTCCCGTGCCGCGCTCGCGGCCCGACCGGCCCTCCCCCGCACGGAGCCGAGGTTCATGTCCTCGGCGAGCCGTCCGGCACGGGAAGCCGTGTCGCGGAACTGTTCCCTGACGGCCGCGGTCTTGGAGGCCAGCGCTTCGACCGTCCGTCCGAGCTCCTCTCGGGCGTGGGCGAACTGCCGACCGAGCTCCGTCGGGGTGGGGATGGACTTGTTGCCGCGTGACTCCGTCATCGTCATCGGGGTGCCCTTTCCTTCGGTTCCGCCGGCGATGGCCGCCTGACCGGTGTGCTGCGCGGGTACCCGGCGACGGGCCGCTCAATCGGCCGCCGTCGCCCGCCTCACGCGGTCGGCACGTGCGAGAACGGGCTGTCGCCGAGGCGGGCCAGGAGATCGGCCGGATCGCCGTAGACGGCGGCGGCTCCCGCCTCCTCCAGGTCCTCGCGCGGGATTCCTCCGCACAGCAGGCCGACAGCGGCCACGCCGGCCCGGGCCGCGGCCTTCATGTCCCAGACGGTGTCGCCGACGAACACCGCGCGCTCCGGTGGCACCTGCGCCATGTCGAGGGCGTGGAGCACCGGGTCGGGCGCGGGCTTGCCCTTCTCGACGTCGTCGGAGGTCGCGGCGTCGGTGATCGCGTCGTCGGCGTCGATGGCCCGGCGCAGGGCGCCCAGTTCGCTGTCCTTGGCGGAGGTGACGAGCAGGACCTTCCATCCTGCCCGCGACAGCGTGCGCAGGAGGTCGGCGGCCGCGTGCAGGGCGGGGAGCCGCTCGAAGTACGTGGCGTAGAGGGTGTCGTGGGCGGCGCTCAGCCGGTCGTCGTCGGTGCGGTCCCGGTCGTCCCCCAGCAGGTGGTCGAGGAGGTCTTCGCCGGGTAGGCCGATCGCCCGGTGGATGGCGTGCATGGGGACCTGGTGCCCGGCCTGGCGCAGCCCTTCCCACCAGGAGATGACGTGGAGGTGGTTGGTGTCCGTGAGGGTTCCGTCGATGTCGAAGAGAGCGGCGCGGTTCATGGCGGGGGCGTCCTCACAGGTTCCGTAGGGCGGGCAGCAGTTTGGCCTCGGCCCATTCCAGGAAGGGCTGCTGCTGGTCGCCGCCGATCTGAACGAGGGCCACCTCGGTGAATCCCGCCTCCGCGTACGGGCGTACGGCGTCGACGAAGGCGTCCACGTCGTCGCCGCAGGGGATGGCCTCGGCGACGTCCTCCGGCCGGACGTGCTGCGCGGCCTGCTCGAATCCGGCGGGGCCGGGGAGCTCGGCATTCACTCTCCAGCCGCCGAGCGCCCAGCGGAACTGGTCGTGCGCGCGGGCGATGGCAGCGTCGCGGTCGGTGTCGTAGCAGACGGGGAGCTGGCCGACGCGCGGCTTGCCCGCGCCGCCGTGCGCGTCGAACTCCTGGAGGAGCTGCCGCTCCGGCTCCGTGGCGATCACGAGATCGCCGTACCGGCCGGCGAGCTCGCAGGAGCGGGGCCCGGAGACGGCGATTCCGATCGGGGGCGGCTGGTCGGGGAGGTCCCAAAGCCTGGCGTCCTCGACATCGAAGTGGACGCCGTGATGGCTGACGCTCTCCCCGGCCAACATGCGCCGGATGATGTCGACGCCCTCCTCCAGCATGTCCAGGCGCACGGGGGCGGCCGGCCAGCCGGTCCCGACGACGTGTTCGTTCAGGTTCTCCCCCGAGCCCAGCCCCAGACGGAACCGGCCCCCGGACAGGATCTGCATCGTCGCCGCCTTCTGCGCGACGACCGCCGGGTGGTAGCGGAAGGTCGGACAGGTCACGTACGTCATGAGCGGGATCCGGGAGGTGGCCTGCGCGGCCGCGCCCAGGACGCTCCACGCGTAGGGGGCGTGGCCCTGTGATTCCAGCCAGGGGAAGAAATGGTCGGAGATGACGGAGAAGTCGAATCCCGCTTTCTCCGCACCCACCACGTGGGACACCAGCTCACGTGGTCCGGCCTGCTCGGTCATCATCGTGTATCCGATTCGCACCATACGGGGCGCCTTGCCACCATTGCGTCCCGCGAAACCCTCCGTGGAGCAGGAGCCTCCGTACGGCCCAGCTCCACCCGTCGAGGTCAAGGAGGGCTTTCCCCACGAGCTGGGTGGGCGCCCGCTGGATCCGGTACGGGGACCTGGCTGATGTCAGCGGGCCAGGAGCTCGTCGAGGAGCTTGTCGAGGTCGAGGAACTCCTCCCCCGCGCCGGTGACGGCGTAGGTCTGCTCCAGGAAGCCCGTGAGCGCGCGGGCCTCCACGAAGAGGACGGCGTGTCCTTGCCCCTCGGCGCCGGGGCCTCGCAGAGCGACGCGGAGCTCGTCGGCGCCGGCCGCCCGGTGGGGGCCGAAGGTGACGTCCCCCTCGCCCACCGGCCGGTGGAGTCCCTCGGCGAGCATCTGCCGGTCGAACTGCCAGCGGGCCAGGACGGTGGGGCCGTCCAAGAACGTCGCCCGGACCACGTACGGGTCCTCGCCGTCATACGAGAAGCGGGCGAGGAGCGGCACACGGCCCCTGGCCGCATCGAGGTAGACAACGATCGGAGCAGACACACAGGACATCGACAGACCTCCGGGGTGGGCTTCACGGCTGCACTCGTCTGCCCCGCTTCACCCTTGCCACACAGGCCCGATCGAGGGCGCACCGGGACGGCCAGGTCGTGGATCAGCGGACCGAGCTCCACGACCGCCACAGGGAGGCGTAAGCCCCGTCGTTCGCCAGGAGTTCGCTGTGGCTGCCGAGTTCCACGATCCGGCCCCGGTCCATCACCGCGATCCGGTCGGCCTCGTGCACCGAGTCCAGCCGGTGCACGATGGAGACCACCGTGCGTCCCTCGATCAGGGCGGCCAGCGAGCGTTCGACCTGCCGGGAGGCGGAGGAGTCGAGCAGCGCGGTGGCCTCGTCCAGGACGAGGGCGTACGGATCGGACAACAGCAGGCGGGCGAGAGCCAGTTGCTGGGCTGCCGACGGGGACACCGGGGCCGCGCCGGCCCCGACCTCGCTGTCCAGGCCGTCGGGCAGCGACCGCGCCCAGTCCCCGAGCAGTACGGTCTCCAGCGCGGCCCACAGTTCCTCGTCCGGGCGGTCCTCCTCGTCGGCGAGCATGAGGTTGTCCCGCAGGGTGCCGCTGAAGACGTGCTGCTCCTGGGTCACCAGAACCACCTCGCGGCGCAGTTGGCCGACCGGCAGGTCGGTGAGGTCGACGCCGCCGATCCGTACGGTGCCGCGGGTGGGGTGGTGCACGCCGGCGAGCAGCTTGCCCAGGGTGGACTTGCCGGCTCCGGAGGCGCCGACCACGGCGAGCCGTTCGGCCGGGGCGAGTTCGAGGTCGATGCCACTGAGCACCTCGCGCCCCGGGCCGTAGCCGAATCCGACGCCCTCGAGGCGGATGCCGTGGCCGCGGGTGGGGGCGGTGGGCTTGGGCTCCTCGCGCGGCAGCCGTTCGACGCCGAGGATGCGGCGCAGGGCCGCGTTGCCGATCTGGAGTTCGTCGGTCCAGGTCAGCAGGTCGTTGAGGGGCTCGCCGAGGGCCTGGACGTAGAGCACCACTGCGGTGAGCGCGCCGAGGCCGACGGCGCCGCGCTGGTAGGCGAGTCCGCCGATCAGCAGGGTGAGCGCCATCGGGACCATGGTGGCGAGGTCCAGGCTGGGAAACCAGACGGTCTGGAGCCAGGTGGTGCGCTGCCGGGTGCGGACCACCGCGTCGACGGCGGCGCCGTGCCGGCGGATCTGGCGGGCCCCGAGGCCCAGGGACTCCACGGTGGCGGCGCCCCGGCTGGTCTCGTGGGTGACGGCGAGGACGTCGGCCTCCTGGGCGAGCAGCCGCTCGTACGCGGCGGTCGCCCGGGGCCGGTACCACCAGGTGGAGAGGACCGCGAAGGGCACCCCGGCGAGCAGGCCGAGAGCCAGCACCGGCGAGGTGAGCAGGATGGCGGCGAAGGTGAAGACCAGGGTGACGGCGGCCAGCGCGATCCGCGGGACGGCCTGCCGGATGGACTCGTTGAGGCGGTCGGCGTCGGTGGTGGCGCGGCTGAGCAGGTCGCCGGCGGCGACGGACTCCACCTCGGCGAGCGGCAGTCCGAGCACGCGGCGGACGAACCCTTCGCGGGTGCGGGCGAGGACGCGTTCGCCGAGCAGGGTGGCCTGCACCTTGGCGGCGCGGGCCAGCAGCGCGTGGACGACGAGGATGGCCACGAAGGCCAGGGCGAGGACGTCGACGCGGGCGGTGGTGGTGCCCGCCTTGACCGACTCCACGAGGTGGCCGAGCAGCCGGGGCCCCGTCAGGCTCGCCACCAGCGCGGTGCCGAAGAGCAGCAGGGTGAGGGCGAGCCGGCCCGCGTTGCCCCGTACGAAGCCGCGCACCCAGGCCCGTACGTCGGCCCGGTCGGCCAGCGGCAGCCGGCCGGTCGCGGGGCCGGCGCCGTCGGCGGGGGCCGCCGGGGTGGAGGCCGTGGCGGTCGCGGTGCTCGTCATGAGCGCGCTCCTTGCGTGGGTACGGGGCGGCTCTCCGGGGCGAGCCGGTGGACGCGGTCGGCGGCGCCCAGCCACAGCGGGCTGTCGCTGAACACGACGGTGGTCCGCCCGGACCGCAGCGCGGCCACCCGCCGGACCACGCGGGCCTCGGTCTGCGCGTCGACCGAGGCCGTCGGGTCCTCCAGGACCAGTACGTCGGGGGCTGCGAGCAGGGCGCGGGCGAGCACCAGGCGCTGGCGCTGGCCCCCGGACAGGGCCCGGCCGCCCTCGCCTAGGAGCTCGTCCAGGCCGCCGGGCAGCGCCTCGACGACGTCGGCGGCGTCGGCGGCGAACAGGGCGTCGGCCAGCGCCCCCCGCGAGCGGGCCAGGCCCGCGGTCAGCTCCGCCCGTACGGCGCCGCTGAAGAGGGTGTCGGCGGGGCCGGAGCGCAGCACGCGGGCGCGCAGTTCGGCGAGGTCGACGCGGTCGAGGGGGACCCCGCCGAGGAGGGCGGTGGCGGGCCCCGGCTGCTCGCCGTGGCGGGTCAGGCGGTCGGCGAGGTTCCCGGCCAGGCCGGCGGGGGCGGCGATGACGGTGAGCAGGCCCGCCTCGGCGGTGATGCCGGTGTCCTGGTCGGTGAGGGAGAGCGGGCCGTCGGGGAGCGGCCGGGGGTCGGCGGGCTGCTCGGGCTGCGGGGTGATGCGCAGCAGGGTGCAGACACGGCCGGCCGCGACCTTGGCGAGGCTGAGGGTCTCGGCGGCCTCGGTGGCGGTGCTGACGGGCAGGGTGAGGAAGGCGGAGGCCCCGTAGAAGGCGACGAACTCACCGGGGGTGATGGTGCCGTTCAGGGCGAGGCGGGCGCCGAGCCAGGCGATGCCGACGGTGACCAGGCCGGGCAGGAACACCCCGGCGGCCTGGAGCCACGCCTCCATCCGGCCCGCGGACTCGCCCGCCCGGCGGACCTGCTGGCTGGTGGCGCGGAAGCGTTCGGCGAAGCGTGCCTCGCCGCCGATGCCGCGCAGGATGCGCAGGCCGGCCACGATGTCGCCGGCCTGGGAGGTGGCGATGCCCATCTGTTCGCGCTGCTCCTCGTCGCGTTCCTGGAGCGGGCGCAGCAGCGGTCCGATGCCGAGGACGGCGGCGGGCACGCCGATGAGGACGGCGAGGCCGAGGACGGGGGAGGTGACGGTGAGCGCGACGGCGACGAGGACGGCGGCGACCACGGCGCCGACGGACCGGCCGACGACCTCGAAGGCGTTGCCGATGCTCTCCACGTCGGCGGAGGCGGAGGCGGCCACGTCACCGGAGCGGGCCTTGCTGCGCAGGGTGGCACCGAGCCGGGTGACCTGGCGCATCAGCACCCGGTGGGTGTGCGAGACGGCGTGCATCTCGGCGCCGACGGCGGCCTGGATCAGGCCGGCGCCGGCCACCGCCTGGAGGATGCCGAGGCCGAGCGCGACCAGCGCCCACAGGTAGAGGGCGGCCGGGCCGTCGGCCCGGCCGGCGACGTCGATGGCCCGGCCGATGACCAGGGGCAGCAGGGCCAGCGGGACCATCCAGGCCACGCCGAGGAGTGCGCTGAGGATCAGCGGGCCGGGCCGGATGCGCACGAGCCACCACAGGTAGGCCCAGGGGCCCCGGCTGTCGGCTTCCGGTACGGCCTCGGGGGACACCGAGGCGTCGAACAGTCTGTTGGCCACAGGGGGGCTCCTGGTCCTGTCCGGCCGGTCGGGCCGGATCAGCGAGCGGTCTGGTGCGTGCGGGGGCAGGGCGGAGGTGGGGGTCCCACCGCCGAAGGCGCGGGGAGGATGCGACGCCGGATCAGAGGAAGAGGTCCCGGGTGGCAGCGCGGTCGACCTTGCCGGTGCGGGTGTGCGCGAGCGCGGGTACCGCGACGATGCGGTCGGGCACCAGGAACGCGGGGACGGAGGCCTTGAGTGCGTCGCGCAGCGCCCGTACGTCGGGGGCGGTGTCCGGGGCGAACACCACGAAGGCCACGAGTGCGTTGTGGTCGCCCTTGGTGTGCTCGGCCGCGGCGACGGCCGAGATGCCGGGCAGGCGGCCGATCTGGTGCTCGACGTCCGGCAGGTCCACGCGGTGGCCGCGGATCTTGACCTGCTGGTCGGCGCGGCCGTGGAAGACGAGCATGCCGTCGGGGCTCTCGCGCACCAGGTCGCCGGTGCGGTACCAGCGGGCGGGGCCGTCGCCGAGATCGGCCTCCACGAACCGGGCGGCGGTGCGTTCCGGGTCGTCGAGGTAGCCGGTCGCCAGTTGCGGGCCCGCGAGGAACAGCTCCCCGGGCCCGTCGGGTTCCTCGTCGCGGGGGACGACGGCCTGGCGTACGGAGGGCAGCGGGTGCCCGATCGGGACGCCGTCGGGAAAGGGTCCCCCGGCCCCGGGTCCGGCGAGCAGCACGCTGTGGGTGACGAGCGCGGTCTCGGTGGAGCCGTAGGTGTTGAGCAGCCGGACCCGGTCGGCGCCGAGCCGGTGCCAGCGTTCGAGCATGTCGGGGCGGACGGCCTCGCCGCCGATGACGACGGTGTCGAGGGAGGCGGGGAGTTGCAGCCCGTGCTCCAGCAGGTGCCCGGTGAAGGTGTGCCAGTAGTCGACGGGCAGGTTGACCAGGGTGATCTCGGCGTCCGTGAGCAGCCGGCCGAGGGCGGTCTCGCTGTCCTCGTCGATGACCAGCAGCCCGCCCGCGCAGAGCGTGGGCAGGATCTCCTCCAGGCTGGTGTCGCCGTCGGCGCGGTGGAAGTTCAGCGCGACGGTGTCCGGGCCGACCCCGTAGCGGGCGCGCAGTTCCGGGACGACCGCGTGCAGCGCCCGGTGCGGGACGGCCGCGGCCTTGGGTGCGCCGGTGGAGCCGGAGGTGAACAGGACGTACGCCGGGTCGTCGGCCCGCACGGGCTCGCCGGCCTCGCGTATCGGGGCGCGGGAGGAGCCCCAGTTGGGCCGCAGCAGGCGGTCGACGGCCGGGAGCCGGCCGGTCTCGGCGGTCGTGACGGCCTCCCGGCAGCCCAGCGCCCGCAGGGCGTCGTCCATGTGGGTGCCGGGGGCGTCGGTGACCGGCACGTAGCCGCGGCCGGCCGCGAGCACGCCGAGGATCGCGGCGACGTCCCGGGCGGTGTGGTGGGTGACGATGCCGACGGGCGGTTGCGGGCGGGGGTCGCGGGTGGCGGCCAGGTCGGCCACTGCGCCGGCCCAGCGGGCGAGTTGGCCGTAGCCGACGGTGAATCCGTTGTCGGTGATCGCGGGCCGGTCGGGGTCCGCGCGGGCGATGGCGAAGAAGGGGTCGACCACGCTGGGCAGGAGGGACATGAAGGGTGCCTTCTCGGGTTCTGTACGTGGGTCAGCCGGCGGGGTGGACGAGCGCGGCGAGCGCGGCGCGGTGGCGGGCGGCGAGCCGGCCGATGGTGTCCTGGTCGTGCAGGGCGGTGGAGTACCACCATTCGACCCGGAGCGCTCCGGCGTCGGTGGTGGCGATCACCTCGACGAGGTGGGGGCGCACCCAGTCCGGTCCGGTGATCTCTCCGACCGGCTCGTCGGCGATGTCGAGCAGGAGGGTGCCGAGCGGGAGTCCGTCGGCGTCGTCGCCTTCGAAGTCGAAGGAGACGTCGCTGGGCGGGGCGCCGCGCAGGGCCGCGGAGATCCGGGGCCGGCCGTGCCGGCTCAGCGCCCCGTGGCCCACTCCCCCGGCGGGCAGGGCGGCGAGGTGGCCGACGGTGCGGGCGAGGCGCTCGGCGGGGGTTCCCGGGGTGAGGTCGATGCGGACCGGGACGGTGGTCGTGAACCAGCCGGTGGTGCGGGCCAGGTCGGTGTCGCCGACGATCTCCTCGCGGCCGTGGCGCAGGACGTCCACCCGGACCGCGTCCTGGCCCTGCCAGGCGCCGAGCGCCTCGCCGAGGGCGTGCAGCAGCAGTTCGCCGGGGTGGCAGCGGTGGGTGCGGGCCGCGTCGAGCAGTTGCCTGGTGAACTCCGGGCCGAACTCCTCGACATGGGTCTCGGCCGTGGCGGCGGTGTTCGCTGCCCGCGGGTCGAAGCCGTGATCGTGGCCGTGCTCGTGGTCGAGGCCGCGATCGTGGCCGTCGTCCGGTCCGTGGCCGGGGCCGCGGTCGAGCGGGATCTGGCCGGGGGTGCGGGCCACCTCGGTCCACCACTCGCCCTCCGCCTCGGCTTCGGGGGTGCGGGCGTACGCGGCGAGGGCCTGGGCCCACTCCGGGTAGCCGGTGCCCTCGGCGCAGCGGACGGCGTCGCCGCCGTCGTCCCCGTAGTCCCCGGCGGCGAGTGCGGCGTAGAGCCGCTCCAGGTCGTCGATCAGGATGGACCAGGAGACCATGTCGAAGGCGAGCTGGTGCACGGCGATCAGGAGCCGCCCCGGGCGGGCCGGGCCGGCGTCGAACCATACGAAGCGGGCGACGCGGCCGGCCTCCGGGTCGAGCAAGCGCTGTTCGAGCGCGCAGCGCAGGGTGACGGCCTCGGAGAGGTCGGCGTCGTCGAGTTCACGGGTGTCGACGGTGTCGAGGACGGCGTCGAGCGGGGTGTCCGGGGTGAGGGCGGCGACCGTCTGCCGGGGGCGCTTGGCGGGCCGGGCCTCGACGGCGAGGCGCAGGGAGGCGTGGCCGGCGACCAGGCGCCGTACGGCTTCGGCGAGCAGCCCGGGGTCGAGGTCGGGGCGGGTGGTGAAGAGCAGTGACTGGTTCCAGTGGGCGCGGCTGCCGCTCTGTTCCTCCCAGCCCTGTTCCTGGGTGGGCGTGAGGTAGACCGGGCCGTGTGCCGCGCCGGGCTCCGCGAGGGGGCCGGCGCCGGTGTGGCGGTGGCCGGCCCGCTCGGTGACCAGGCGCGCGAGGTGCTCCACGGTCATGTCCTCGACGAAGAGTTCGCGGAGCTGGACGCGCACGCCGTACGCGGCTTCGATGCGGCGGGCGGCACGGATGAGGTCGAGCGAGTCGACGCCGAGGTCGCGCAGCGGTGCGGTGAGGTCCGCGGCCGGTTCGAGGACGGCTTCGGCGATCCAGTCGGCGAGGTGGGCCCGTACGTCGTCCAGGGCGGCCGGGGCACCGGCGGCGGTGTGCGGCTTCGGCCGGGCGGGGGCGGTCATGCGCGGCCCGCCTCACCGAGCGCGCCCGTGGAGCGGCTGACCAGGAAGGGGCCGAGGGCGAGGGCGTCCATGGGCAGCCGGTGGAAGGTGGCGAGGGCGTCGCTGGGGCTGCACACGACGGGTTCGTCGCGGCCGTTGAAGGAGGTGTTGAGCACGACGGCGGTGCCGGTGTGCCCGCCGACCGCGCCGATCAGGCGGTGGTAGAGGGGGTCCGTCTCGCGGGAGACGGTCTGCGGGCGGGTGGTGCGGTCGCTGTGCACGACGGCGGGCATGGCCTCGGCGCCCGCTTCGGTGACCGGAGTGGTGACGATCATGTACGGGAGCGGGGTGTCGGTGCCGATGAGGGCGGGGGCCGCCTCCTCCTGCATGCTGGGGGCGAACGGCCGCCAGGCCTCGCGGTCCTTGATGCGGACGTTGACCCGGTCGCGGGTGCTCTCGGGCGAGGGCACGGCCAGCATGCTGCGGTGGCCGAGGGCGCGCGGTCCCCCTTCGGCGCGGCCCTGGAACCAGCCGACGACGCCGCCGCGGGCCAGGGTGGCGGCGGTGGCGGTGGCGATGTCCTCGTGCTCGGTGTAGGCGGTGCCGGAGGCGTCCAGGACCCGGCGGATGCTGTCCGGGGACCACTGGGGGCCCCAGACCACCGACCCGGCCATCGGGCGGATCCGGTCGCCCTCCTGGGCGGCGACCAGGACGGCCGCGCCGAGCGAGACGCCCTGGTCGCCGGCGAGCGGCTGCACGAACAGGTCGCCGACCTCGGGCAGGCGCATCAGCTTGCCGTTGAGGGTGGCGTTGAAGCCGACACCACCCGCGATCATCAGGGTGGTCTCGCCGGTTTCCCGGAGCAGGCCCCGGACCAGGCCGATGACGGCCTGTTCGAGGGCGGCCTGGGCAGTGGCGGCGATGTCGCGGTATTCGAAGGGGTCGCGGGCGGTGACCTTGGTGAAGCGGCCCAGGCGCGGGTCGAAGCGGCGGACGGAGCCGTTGGGGGGCTCGGGGAGGGTCCTCTCCAGGTGCTCCAGCCAGTGCCGGATGGTGGCGGTCTCCTCGTCGGTCGTGCCCGTGGAGCGCAGGTCCGGGGGGACCACGCCGATGGTGAAGTCCTCGTCGGCGAAGGTGAAGGCGCCGCCGAAGGTGAGGTCCTGGGGGCGCCCGTAGGAGGCGAGGCCCATCATCTTTCCGGCGGCGTCGGCGCCGAGGCCGGCGTACTCGCAGACGGCGGCGTAGAAGTAGCCGAGCGACCAGCCGGGGGTGTGGGCCCGCAATGTCTTGATTTCGCCGTCGATGCCGACGGCAAGGGTGGTGCTCTCGTCCTCTCCCTGGCCGTCCAGGACGAGGATCGCGCCGCGGTCGCGGCCGGAGAGGTGGTAGGCGCTGGCCGCGTGGGCCAGGTGGTGGTTGACGAAAGTCAGCCGGGGGTCGCGGGCGCGCGGGAACAGCCCCTTGGGCAGCAGGTGTTCGAGGGCGTCGGCGTCGCTGCCGAACCAGTCCAGGCCGCGGTCGGCGAAGAGCTTGGGGAGGTCCCACCCGTGGGCGACGACGTCTATGTCGCCCAGGGTGAGACCTCCTTCGGCGAGGCAGTACGCGACCGCGTTGAGGGGCGCCTCGCCGTAAGCGTGCTTGTTGCGGGTGAAACGCTCCTCCTCGGCCATGGCGATCACTTCGCCGTCCACAACGAGGCAGGCAGCACCGTCGTGGCTGGCGCCGGGCCAGCCGTTGACTCCGAGCACACGCATGGTCAGTCCCCAAAGGTCGATCGAGTCGTCCGGTCACGTCGTCCGGCTACGCCAACCGATCTTGTCGATCAGGGGAGTTGTACACGACCTACCGAGTTGTGCGGAGATTCGAACGGGGGTCGGGGCGGGAATCGGGACGGAGATCGGGCCGAAGGCCCGGGTGGAGATCCCGGCGGAGATCCGGGCGGAGATCCGCCGCGAAGATCGCGGAGGCCGCTTTGAGTACCTCGTTGGCATGTCTCAACTGCTCCACCTCGCGGCGCAGTCGGTGCAGTTCCGCCCTTTCGCGTCTGGACAGCGCGCCCTCGTCGCCGCCGGTGCGCTCCGCCCGGGGAGCCGGCGTCGGGCCGGGGGCGCGGCCGCGGCCCGGGGCGGGGTGCTCCGGCACCGCGCGAGGGCGTCCGACCGGCTCGTACGGGGCCCCGCGGGCTTCCAGTTCCTTGCTGACGCGGTGCCAGCGACGGGTCCACTCCGCGCTGTCGCCGTCGCAGGCGGCGACGTAGGCAAGGGTGACTTTCAGCGATGGCATGTGCAAACCGCGCGCCGCCTCGGAGAGGGTGGCGACGGAGTAGTGAGCACGTTTCGCCATGATCCGGTAGGACGGGTTGCCGACCTCGCGCCTGAGGGCGCGTAGGGCGTGGGCGAATTCCTCCAGCGGTCCGGCCGTGGGATCGAGTAACCGCTCTGGCCTGGCCATGTTCCCCCCCTGGGAAGTCGATCATCTCGGTTGAGCGCGCGATCGGCAGCCCCCGGGACAGCTGTTGGCTGATCGCGGGCGCGGCGGTACAACCCTCCGTCGGTCGACGTGGTCGGCGTACAACCGCCGCAAGGGGCTACATGGGAAATTGGTACATGCCAGGGACATTTCGATCAAGTGAGCATCCGGGAAATCGAGCCATACAACGGTCGTGTCGAGCGGTTTCGTCCGAACCCGGCCCATGACTCCCGAAGCGTCGGCCCACGTTCCGGTTCGCCCTCTCCCCGTGCCGCCACCGGCCCCGGTTGTACAGGAGTGCACCCCGTCTGCGCCCCGTACAACGGTCCCCCCTCGTGTACAACTCCGCGGCTCTGCAAGATCGGTCCACGTCAGGCGATACGGCCGAAACGGACGGGAATGGGTGGCGACGCGGTGGACACAGCACGCAGCCAAGCGGAATCAACACCGCCGGAAGGCGTGTACGAGTACCGGCGCGGCGAACTCGTCGAGCCCGACTGGCGCCGGTTCCCGGGCTGGCGGGAGGTCACCGAGGCCGAGTGGGGCGACCCCCAGTGGCAGCGCGCCCACTGCGTGAAGGACGCCAAGGGGCTGCGGGCCGTGGTGGGGGACCTCCTCGACGAGGAGTTCTACGCGGACTGGGAGCAGGACCGGCTGCACCGGGCGACCATGTCGGTGCTGCTGCCACCCCACATGATCAACACGATCGCCCCGCAGGTGGCCGGCTCCCGGCCGGGCGAGCTCACGAAGGCGTTCTACGACGACCCGGTACGCCGCTACATGCTCCCGGTGTTCTCCGACCGGCACCCGGAGTGGCCCTCGCACCCGATGGCCAGCCGGGACTCCCTGCACGAGCAGGACATGTGGGTGGTGGAGGGACTGACCCACCGCTACCCGACGAAGGTGCTGGCGGAACTGCTCTCCACCTGCCCGCAGTACTGCGGGCACTGCACCCGGATGGACCTGGTCGGCAACTCCACCCCGCAGGTGACCAAGAACAAGCTGACCCTCAAGCCGGTCGACCGGGCCGAGCGGATCCTCGACCACCTGCGACGCACCCCCGGCATCCGCGATGTCGTGGTGTCCGGAGGGGACTTGGCCAATCTGCCCTGGCCCCGGCTGGAGAGCTTCCTGTCCGGGCTGCTGGAGATCGACTCCATCCGGGACATCCGGCTGGCCAGCAAGGCGCTGATCGGGCTGCCGCAGTACTGGATGTCGGGCCCCGTCCTGGAGGGCGTCGCCCGGATCGCCGGGACGGCGCGGGCCCGGGGGGTGCAGGTCGCGCTGCACACCCACGCCAACGCGGCCCAGCAGGTGACCCCGCTGGTGGCCGGCGCGGCCCACGCCCTGCTGGCCGCCGGGCTGCGCGACGTACGCAACCAGGGGGTGCTGATGCGCGGGGTCAACGACAGCGCGCACGAGCTGCTCGACCTGTGCTTCGCGCTCACCGACCACGCGGCCGTGACGCCCTACTACTTCTACATGTGCGACATGATCCCCAACGCCGAGCACTGGCGCGTCCCGCTGCACCGGGCGCAGCTGCTCCAGCGTCAGATCATGGGCTACCTCCCCGGGTTCGCCACCCCGCGCATCGTGTGCGACGTGCCGTTCGCCGGCAAGCGGTGGGTGGACCAGACCGATGCCTACGACCGGGACCTCGGCATCTCCCACTGGAGCAAGAGCTATCTGACCCCGCTGGAGGCGGCGGACCCGGACGTCCACAGCGGCTCGTACCACTACTACGACCCCATCGACACCCTCCCGGCATCCGGGCAGCGGTGGTGGCGGGAAACCCGTCAAGGGTAGAGAAGGGACAGTTGCACAGCCATGAGCAGTCTGCGTCCGCAGCGGGAGACGATCCCGGAAGAGCCTCCGGTCCTGGAGGAGTGGTACCGCCGGCACCTGGGCCCCGACCTGTACGACATCAGCTCCAGCGGCGTCCATCCGTACGCCTTCGCCGAGATACGCGAGATGTGCGGCATCGGGCAGGAGGATCTCGACGCGATCGTCATGGACGACAGCGTCTCCCAGGGCGGGGTCGGTATCCGGCAGGCGATCGCCGACCGGTACGCCCAGGGGGACGCCGACCGGATCCTGGTCACCCACGGGTCCAGCGAGGCCATCTCCCTCACCCTGAACGCCCTGCTGCGGCCCGGCGACCGGGTGGTGGTCCAGGAGGGCATCTACCACTCCCTCGGCCACTACCCGCGTGAGGCGGGCTGCGAGGTGGCGGTGCTGCCGGCTTCGGCCGTGCGCGACGGGGAGATCGACCCGCAGGTGCTGGCCTCGCTGGTCACGCCCGGGACGGCCGCTTTGATCGTCAACTTCCCGCACAACCCGAGCGGAGCGACCCTTTCGCCACAGGGCCTGGGGGCACTGGCGGCGGCGGTCGCGGAGGCCGGAGCGGTGCTGGTGTGGGACGCGGCGACCGCCGAGATCGCGCACCGCTGGGAGGTGCTGCCGGACCCGGGCACGCTCTACGGGCCGGCGCTGCGGACGGTGTCCTACGGGACCTTCTCCAAGACCTTCGGCCTGCCCGGGCTGCGGGTCGGCTGGGCGGTCGCCGAACCGGAGCTGCTGCGGGCCACCTTCCCGCTGCGCGACCGGACCACGCTGTTCCTGTCGCCGCTGGTGGAGCTGGTCGCCGAGCGGGCGATGCGGGGCGCGGACCGGCTGATCGGGCTGCGCGCGGCCGAGGCCGGGCGCAATCTGGCGCACCTGCGCGGCTGGATGGCCGAGCACGAGGACCTCGTGCGCTGGCGGGACCCGGAGGGAGGCGTGAGCGCGCTCCTGGTCTTCCGCGCGCTGGAGCGGCCCGGGACGCCGCCGGGGGCGGTGGAGGAGCTGTGCCTGGAACTGCTGGAACGCCACCGGACGCTGCTGGTCCCGGGTACGGCCTTCGGCGCGCCGCAGGGGGTCCGGCTGGGCTTCGGCGGCGACGAGGCGGACTTCCGGGCCGGGCTGGCGCAGTTGTCGGCGTTCCTGCGCGGGCGCGGAGCGGGCCGATGAGCGCGGAGGCCGCACGCGTGGTGCCGGTGTCCGGCGGGGTGGACTTCCTGGACGGCTGGGAGCGTGCGGTGCGGGCCCACGGGGACGCGCCCGCGCTGGTGACCCCGGCGCGCGTGCTGACGTACCGGGCGATGGACCGGCTCACCGACGCCTGGGCGGGCTCCTTCGCGGGGCGCGGCGCGGGACCCGGGCAGCTCGTCGGTCTGGCCTTCGGCGACCCGGCCGGGGCCGTGCTGGGCATGGTCGCGGCGCTCAAGAGCGGGGCCGGGTTCACCGTGCTCGACGACCGGCTGCCGCAGCCGGCCCGGGACGACCTCGTACGACGGGTCGGGGCGGTGGTCTGGGCCGGTGACGGGAAGCACGCGCCGGACGGGGCGTACGTACCGGATTCGGAGCCGGGCGGGTCCGACACCGGGTGGACCCGGCACGTGTGCGAGGAGCAGAAAAGGAAGCAGGAAGACGACCCGGAACACGACCTCGCGTACGTCCTGTTCACCTCCGGCTCCACCGGCCGGCCCAAGGGGACGGTGGTGGAGCGCGGCTCGCTGGGCCGGTTCGCGGCGGCGGTCGCCGAGCGGCTCGCGCTGACCCCCCGGGACCGCTGGCTCCAGGTGGCCTCGCTCGGCTTCGACGTGGTGATCGAAGAGGTCTTCCCGGCGCTGGTCGCCGGCGCGGCGGTGGTGTGCCGGGTGGACAGCGAACCGCTGGAGCCCGCGGAGCTGCACGCGCTGGTGGCGGCGACGGCTACGACCGTGGTGGAACTGTCCACGCAGTACTGGCTGGAGTACGCCCGCTGGCTGGACGAGCGCGGGCTGACCACCCCGCCGCCGCTACGGACGGTGGTGGTCGGCGGCGAGCGGATGGACCCGGAGCCGTACCGGGCGTGGCAGCGCCGGCAGCCGGCCGCGCTGGCCCATGTCTACGGGCTCACCGAGTGCACCGTCAGCTCCACCCTGTACACCGGGCTGCTGCCCGCGGGCGCGACGGAGGTGCCGCTGGGTACGCCACTGCGGGACGTGCTGGTAACCGTACGCCGGGACGGGCGCCCCGTGCAGGCCGGCGAGAGCGGCGAGATCCACATCGGCGGGCCGCTGGTGGCGCGGGGCTTCCTGGACGACGAGGCGGCCACCCGGCGGCGGTTCGTACCGGACCCGTACGGCGGTGAGCCCGGGGCCCGGACGTATGTGACCGGCGACCTGGGCCGGTTCGACGAAGCGGGCCACCTGGTCTTCCTCGGCCGGGTGGACGACCAGCTCAAGATCCGCGGCCACCGGCTGGAGCCGGCGCTGGTGGAGCGCGCGCTCTGCGACAGCCCGGACGTGGACCGTGCCGTGGTCATCCCAGACCCCGCCACAGGCACGGCCCTGTGGGCCTTCACCGTCCCGGCCGACCCGGAGCTCTCCCCGCCGCCGGGCACGGCTCCCCGGCTCCCCGCCGCCGACCGCGACGCCCTGGTCGCCCGCCTTTCGGCGCACCTCCCCGACTGGGCGGTCCCCCGCATCCTGCACCGGGTCGCGGCCCTCCCGAAGACCCCGCACGGCAAGGTGGACAAACGCACCCTGGCCATCTGGGCCGGTGAATCGCACGGCACCGCGGCCCCCGCGGAGGTCCGCAGCGACGAGGCACTGGACGAGGTGCTCGGGATGTTCCGGGACGTGCTCGCGCAGCCCCGGCTCGGGCCCGACGACAACTTCTTCGACCACGGCGGGCAGTCCCTGCTCGCCATGCGGCTGCTCGCGCGCCTGCGCGAACGCTTCCCCGCCGCCGCCGGCCTGCGGGCGAGCGCACTGTTCTCGCTCCCGACCCCCCGGCTCCTGAGCGAGGCGCTCAGCAGCCGTGCCGCCGCGGAGCTCTAGCAGCAAAAGCAGTACACCGAGGGCCTCCGGGTGATCGCCCGGGGGCAGCAAACCCAAGCCCCAGAACGAGAGTTGGCATGTCGAACCTCACCGACCAGACCACGACCACCAGTGGCACCCTCGCTTACACCCTCACCCTCGACGAGGCGGCCGCGACCGCCGACCTCACGCGGGAACTCGCCCGCGCCTACCCCTCCTTCGGCGACCCCACCCTGCTGCGCGACCTGCCGCACCTCGCGTCTCGGCTGCCCTTGGGCACCCAGCGCTTCCTCCGCGGGTTCAAGCTCGCCGACCGCAGCGGCCACGCCGTCGTCCGCGGGCACCTCTTCGACCAGGACCGGATCGGCCCCACCCCCTCCCACTGGCGCGGCCGCAGCCGCCCCGGGCCCGAGTTCGCCGAGGAACTGCTGGTGATGCTCTACGGGGCGCTGCTCGGCGAGCCGTTCGGCTGGGCCACCCAGCAGGACGGCCACCTCGTCCACGACATCTTCCCGATCCGCCAGCACGAGAACGACCAGCTCGGCATGGGCAGCAAGGAACTGCTGACCTGGCACACGGAGGACGCGTTCCACCCGTACCGCAGCGACTACCTGATCCTCGGCGCGCTGCGCAACCCGGACCACGTGCCCACCACCGTCGGCGAACTGGACCTGTCCTCCCTCTCCGCCGAGGACATCGACCTCCTCTTCGAACCGCGCTACTACATCGCCCCCGACGAGTCGCACCTGCCCAAGAACAACACCATCGGCTCCGCCGAGGAGGCGGCCCGCTTCGCGACCATCCAGAAGATGATCGACGAGCGCCCGCTCGGCCCGCTGCTCTACGGCTCGCGCCTGGACCCGTACATGCGCCTCGACCCGTACTTCACCTCCGTCCCCGAGGACGACCCGGACGCGCTGCGCGCCTACGAGGCCCTCTTCAAGGTGATCGACTCCGGCATGCGCGAGGTGGTCGCCGACGAGGGTGACGTGCTGTTCATCGACAACCACCGCGCCGTGCACGGCCGGCTGCCCTTCACCGCCCGCTACGACGGCACCGACCGCTGGCTCAAGCGCGTCTGCGTCACGACCGACCTGCGCCGCTCCCGCGAGATGCGGGCCACCGCCGACACCCGCCTGCTGGGCTGACCCGCCGGTGTCCCTCACCCTCACCGACCTGTCCCGGGACCCCTGGCTGCGGCCCGAGACGGAGCGGCTGACCGGCGCGAACATGCCCGATTTCATGAGCTGGGAGTCCCCGGGCAACTGGCGCTGGCACGGCATGTACGAGCACTACCCCGTCCTCCAGCTGTGCCTGGTGGACGGGGAGGGCCGGCTGGCCGCGGCGGCCAACGCGGTGCCGGTCCGCTGGGACGGCACCGCCGGGGGCCTGCCGGCCGGCACCGACGACGTGCTCGTCGAGGCCGTCGACCACGGCCCGCCGGACCGGCCGGACGCCCTGTGCATGCTGTCCGTCTCCATCGCGCCCGACCATCGCGCCGCGGGCCACGCCGAACGGCTGCTCACCGCCGTACGGCAGACCGCCGCCCGCGGCGGCATGCGCGGAGTGATCGTCCCGGTACGGCCGACCCGCAAGCCCCGCTATCCGCTGATCCCGATCGAGCGGTACGCGGCCTGGCGCCGCCCCGACGGCAGCTGCTTCGACCCGTGGCTGCGCACCCACCTGGAGCTCGGCGCCCGGCAACTCGGGATCGCGGAACGCTCGCTGGTCATCCGGCAGCCGGTGGCCCGGTGGGAGGAGGCCCTCGGGCATCCGCTGCCCGGGCCGGGCGACTACCCGCTGCCGGGCGGGCTGGTTCCGCTGCGGGTGACGGACGACGGCCACGGGACGTACGCCGAGCCGAACGTCTGGGTCCACCACGCCCCTTGAGCCGGACGTTCCGGACTCCCGCTCCCCTTCCCCGTCTTCCCTCCTTCCTCTCCTCCTCCCTTCCTCTCCCCTCCCCTCCCCCGCAACGACCCCTGGAGACTTCATGACTCCCGTGAATCCCGTGACTCCCGTGCGCCTCGCGATCATCGGCTGCGGTGCGGCCGCCCGCGGCTGCCACATCCCCGCCCTGCCCCCGCTCAAGGGCGACGTGCGGCTGACCGTCCTCGTCGACCGCGATCCGCGCCAGGCCGAGGCCGCCCTCGCCCTCTACCGCGAGCTGGGCGGCGCCGACGCCGACGAGGTCGTCCTGGCCACCGATCCGGACCAGGTCGCGCACCTCTTCGACGCCGCCGTGGTCGTCGTCCCGCACACCAAGCACGCCGAGACGGTGGAACCGCTGCTCGCCGCCGGCAAGCACGTCCTGCTCGAAAAGCCCATGACCACCTCGGTCGCCGACGCCCGACGGCTGGCCGAGGCCGCCGACGCGGCCGCCCGCGACTCCGGAACCGTGCTGGCCATGGCCCACCCCCGCCGGCTCTTCCCCGCGTACGAGTGGGTGCACCGGCTGATCCGTGACGGCGAGCTCGGCGAGGTGCGCCGGGTCGAATGGGCCGAGGGGCACCCGTACGCCTGGGAGCCGGTCTCCTGGTCGATGTTCGACCGCCGGCTCGCGGGCGGCGGGGTGCTCACGGACACCGCTTCGCACGTCTTCGACACCCTGCTGTGGTGGCTCGGCCCGGACGTCGAGGTCGTGTCGTACGAGGACAACTCGCTGGGTGGTGTGGAGACCGACGCCTCGGCGCACCTGCGGTTCGCCGGCATCGACGTCTTCACCGAGTTCAGCCGGCTGCGCGACCTCGGCATCGCCTGCAAGGTCGTCGGCACCGAGGCGACCGTCACCATCGGCACCGACTTCCCCGCCGGGGAGTGCACGCTGATCACCGCCGACGGCAAGGAGCTGCACCGCGGCGACGTCGAGGCGGTGGCCCCGGCCCAGGACGAATGGGAGCTGCTCTTCACCGAGCAGCTCGGCAACTTCGCCGCCGCCTGCCGCGGCACCACCGCCCCGCACTCGGGCGCCGCCGACGGCGTACGCGTGGTGGAGCTGATCCAGGAGTGCTACGGGGAGGCCGTGCGACGGCCCATGTCCCAGCCCTGGACCGGGCGGGCGCACACGGCCTCCACCGCGCTGGACGGCCGTACGGTCGCCGTCACCGGCGCGAGCGGGTTCATCGGCGGCCGGCTCGTCGAGCGGCTCGCCCTCACCACGGGTGCGGACATCCGGCCGGTGGTCCGCGGGTTCGGTCGGGCGGCCCGGCTCTCCGTACTGCCGCAGGACCGGATCGAGTTCCGGTGCGGCGACCTGATGAGCGTGGACAGCCTGACCGAGGCGTTCGCCGGCTGCGACACGGTGGTGCACTGCGCCTTCGGCAGCGACGGCGACGAGTCCACCCGCTGGGCGGCCACCGTCGAGGGCACCGCGAACGTCCTGGCCGCCGCCCGGCGGGCCGGCGTACGGCGGGTGGTGCACCTCAGCACCATCGACGTGTACGACGCGACCGGCGCGGGCGAGCTGACCGAGGAGTCCCCGGCGCGCCCGGCCGACCCGGCGGACCGGGAGTACGAGCAGCAGAAGCTGGCCGCCGAACGGACGGTACTGGCCGCCGGCGACGCCGCTCTGGAGACGGTCGTCCTCCAGCCGGGCGTGGTCTACGGGCCGTGGGCCGGCCAGTGGACCACTGCACAACTGCTGCGGGACCCCGGCGATTTCGCGGCGCTCCCGGCGGGCGACGGCGGCGCGTGCAACGCCGTGTACGTCGACGACGTGGTGGAAGCGGCGCTGCGGGCGGTCGTGGCGGAAGGGGTGGCGGGCAAGCGCTTCCTCGTCGGCCACGGCGAACCGGTGAGCTGGGGCGCCTTCTTCGACGCCGTACGAGCCATGAGGCGGCTCGGCGACCCGCTGCCGGACGCGCACTCGGACGCGGTCCCCGCATGGGAGCTGGAGCTGTACCGCTCCGAGGCCCGGGCCCGGTTCGACGCGGCGCGGGAGGGGCTCGGCTTCGAGGCGTCGGTGGACTTCGCCGAGGGCATCGCGCTGACGGCCCGCTGGGCGGGCTGGGCCGGACTCCTCCCGGAGGCCCGGGGATGACGGCGGCGACCGATGTGACCGACGTGACCGACGTGCTCGTGGTCGCGCCGCACCCGGACGACGACGTCATCGGATGTGGCGGGTCCATCGCCAAACACGTACGGGACGGGGCCCGGGTGACCGTGGTCATCGTCATCGGCCGGGAGCGCAGCGCGCTGGACGACGAGGTGACCGACGCCGAGTTCGCGGCCGAGACCGATGCCTCCGCCAAGGCGCTCGGGGTGCACCGCGTGGTCCGCTTCGAGGAGCCCTCGCGGGACTTCCGGCTGACGCGCGCGGTCCACCTGGATCTCGTACGGGTCCTGCGGGAGGTCCGGCCGCAGGTCGTGTACCTGCCGCACGACAACGACGACGACGTGGAGCACCGGATGGTGCACCAACTGGCCACCGAGGCGCTGTGGATGGCGCAGTCGTCCTTCTTCCAGGAGGCCGGGGCGGAGCCGATGCCGGCGCCGCGGCTGGTCCTCGGGTACGAGGTCTGGGCGCCGATGGCCCGGTTCCAGTACGCCGAGGAGATCGGCCAGCAGATCGACGCCAAGGTCGAGGCGATGCGGTGCTACCGCTCTCAACTGCGGCACGCCGCCTGGGACGAGGGGATCCTAGGGCTGGCCCGGTACCGGGGCGCGGTGTCCGCCGGGTCCGGGTACGCGGAGGTGTTCCAGGTGCTCGGCCTCACGGGGCCGGGATCCGGATCGGTGCCGGGAGCGGAGCCGGGGCGGGTGCCGGTGCCGGTGCCGGTGCCCGGGGCGTCGCCGGGATCGGGGGGCGGCCGTGATTGACCGGGTCCTGGTCTGCGGCCTCGGCTCCGGCATGGACCACTCGCTCGCCGAACTGCGCGCCATGCGGCTGGACGTGGTGGTGGCCACCGACCGCCCCACCGCCCGGGTCCGGGCACACGCGGACACCCTCCTCGTGTGCGACCCGAACGACGCGGTGGCGGTGCTGGCCGAGCTCGCGGCGGCCGGTGTCGACCGGCTGGACGGGGTGTTCTCGCTCGGCGCCGACAACCCGCCGGTGATCAGCACGCTGGCCCGGCGCTTCGGCTGCCCAGGGCTGCCGCTGGAGACGGCCCTGGACTGCACGCTCAAGGACCGCCGGCTGGCGATCCTGCGCAAGGCCGGGCTGCCGATGCCCCGGCACGCGGTCGCGGAGAGCGTGGGCGAGGCCGTCCGGGCGGTCGCCGACGTGGGCCTGCCGGCCGTGATCAAACCCAGTGACCAGACCGGTTCGCTGGGCGTGATGAAGGTGGAGTCGGCCGACGCGGTACGGGAGCGTGCGGCGGAGGCCCTGCGGCTGAGCCCGGGCGGCCGGATCGTCGTCGAGGAGTTCCTGGAGGGCACCGAGCACACCCTCGCCGCCTTCATGGTCGACGGAGTGTTCCACAGCATCGGCTTCGCGGACCGCGAGTACGGGCAGAAGGAGGAGTTCGCCCCGTACTTCTTCGAGGGCGGCGACACCCTGCCCAGCCGGCTCACCCCGGAGCAGATCGCGGAGGTCACCGAGACCGTGCGGCGCGGCGCCGAGGCGCTCCGCCTGGACCCGGCGGTGATCAACACCGACATCCTGCGGACCCGGGACGGCCGCGTGGTGCTGCTGGAGATCACCTGCCGGCTGACCGGCGCCCGCATCGCCACCGAGGTGATGCGGCTGGCCACCGGGGTGGATCCGCTGCCGAACGTGGTCCGGCTCGCGCTGGGCCGGCCGCTGGAGCCGGCCGAGCTGGTCCCGACCCGTCAGGCGGCCGCCGTCCAGCGGTTCCTGCCGGCCGACGGCGGGGTCGTGGAGTGGGTCGGCAACCCCCGGGACGTGGCCCGCCGGGCCGGTGTGCACGACGTGTTCTGGGGAACGGAACTGCACCCCGGGACCGTGCTGCCGCCGTACAGCGGCGGGGCCGACGTACTGGCCGGGGTCATCGCCCACGCCCCGGGCCGGGCGCAGGCGGAGTCGATCGCGCGGCGCACTCTGGCCGCCCTGCCGATCCGCCTCAAAGGACCCGACGCAGTGAGCACGCAGTGAACCAGGACGCCTTTGAGCGCAGCTCTACGCACAGCGAGGAGAGTTCGATGGCCACCGTGCCGGTGGACGAGGAAGCGGTCGACAAGGGCATTGCGCGAACCAGTGTGGTCATCGCCCTGCGCGATGATCTGCGGATCGCCGATTGCATCGAGTCGATCGACGAGGACGTCGAGATCGTGCTGGCTCTCAACGGGCCCAGCGACGCGGTCAAGAAGCTGATCGCGGAGCACCCCAGGCCGCTGACGGTCACCGAGATCGAGGACGTCGGCAATCTGGGCGCGGCCTACAACGCCGGGGCCGCCGCCACCGACAACCAGTACCTGCTGCTGATGGACTCCGACTGCACCTTCGCTCCGGGGGTGGTGCGCATGATGGTGCGCGCCGTGCTCACCGAGCCGGTGGTCAAGGGCCAGGTGGTGTACGGGGAGTCGGACGGGCTGCTGAGCAAGCTCACCGCCCGGGTGAGGGAGTTCGACGAGGGCGACTACGTCAGCGCGCTGTCGCCGCCGCTCATCTACAACCGGGCGATCGTCGACCACATCGGCGGGCACCACTTCGACGAGCTGATCCACTGGTGCGAGGACAGGGAGTTCGACTTCCGGCTCCAGTTGGCCGGCATTCCGGTGGTCTACCTGCCGCAGGCGCGGATCTTCCACGACGCGCAGCACGGCTTCGCGAACATGCGCAGCTACTTCCGGTACGGGGTGGGCGAGGGCATCGCGCAGGAGACCGGGGTGTTCACCACGCCCGCCGTGCCGGTGGCCTGGCGGCTGTTCGAGGCGTCCCGGACGCTGGTGCACTGCGCGCAGGCCAAGGGGGTGGGCGCGGCGGCGTACTACGCGCTGCTGAAGGCCGCGTTCCACACGGGTACGGCACACCACCTGCTGAACGATCCGTACCAGGTGCGCGACCGCTACCCGGTCTCGGCCAAGCGGGCGCGCATGGTGCGGTCGATTCCGCAGCACAGCACCCGCCTGACCAAGGCCCAACTGCGCCGGCTGCGGCGCGCGCACTGGGAGGCCGGGCGGCGGATCGAGCGGGTCGCGGACCTGTCGGTCTTCCACCCGGACGCGGTCCGGTCGGCGGCCGGCCCGGGCAACGGCGCAGGCGCAAGCGTCGGATCAGGCGCCCGTGAGCCGCGACAGCAGCAGGCGTGAGGGCCGGTCGCCGCCATGGTGAACGGTGTGGTGTGCGACCGCCTTCGGGTGTACGTCGAAGCGGGGCGCGTTGCTGCCGGCGATCTCCAGCCGGACGCGGTGCCCCGCTTTGAAGACGTGGCCGATCGCGCCCAGACGCACCCGGACCTCGGCCACGCCGTCGCCGTCGCCGCCGGCTCCGGTTCCCGGGGCGAGGCGGCGGATGCCGTCGGTGAGGATCTCCGCCCGGCCGTCCGGGTGGACGTCGACGAGCTTGCCGGTCACATCGGCACCGGCGGCGTCCGGGCTGACGTACACGGTGAGTTCGACCTCGCCGATCACGGTGAGCGGGGCGTCGAGCGGCGCTGTGGTCCAGCACAGCACGTCGGGCCGCCGCTCCACCTCCCGCTGGTCGAGCGGACCGCAGTCGGCGCCGGTGAACTGGCCCGGCAGCGCGGTGGCCCCGCCGGTGGTGGGGACGGGGTCGGCCGGGTCGTGGCGCAGGACGTCGCTCCACGAGGTCCCCGCAGTCCCCGGTACCCCCGGGGACTCGGTGAGGGTGCGGCCGGCGAGGTGGAGGACGTACGGGCTGGTGCCGGGGACGGGCCAGGCCGGGAAGGTGCGCCACTGGTCGGCGCCGGTGAGGAAGAGCCGTACCGGGGCGCTCTCGAGGGCGGGGGGCCGCCGCCTGAGGTGGCGGTCGAAGTGGGCGAGGTGCAGCCCGGTGACGTCCAGGTGCCGTTCGTCGGCGGCGAGCCCGTAGCGGCGCTGCGGGAAGATGCCGCCGGTGACGCAATGGGACCAGGGGCCGACCACCAGGTCGGTGCCGGGGACCGCGGTGGCATTCTCCAGCGCGCCCGCCAGGAAGATGTCGTACCAGCCGGTGATGTTCAGCACCGGCACCTTTATCGCGGCGTACGATTCACGCGGTGCGGACCGGCGCCAGTACGCGTCGCCGGACGGGTGGGCGAGCCATTCCCGGTAATAGGGCGCGAGTCGGTCCAGGAGCTCCGCGGCCCGTCCGGGATCGCGGTAGAGCTCGTCGATACGGTCGACGGCTTCGGCGACTTCCTGTTCGGCCGCGGAATCGAGGCCGGCGCCGCTGAGCAGCAGATCGTAGAGCACCCAGTAGAGGACGAATCCGAGCTGGAACGCGCCGCCCTGGTGCGTCCACCCCTCGTCGAATCCGGAGCCGGCCACCTGCGGGGCCACCGCGCCCAGCGCGGGCGCTCCGGCCGTGGCCGCGAGCAGGGCGGACATGCCTTCGTACGAGCGCCCGAACAGGCCGGCCGAGCCGTCGCACCAGGGCTGCGCGGCCGCCCAGGCCACGGTGTCGGCGCCGTCCGCGGCCTCGTTCCAGTACGGCTCGAACGTGCCGCCGGAGCCGAACCGGCCGCGGACGTCCTGCACCAGCAGGGCGTATCCGGCGCGCACCATGCGCAGGCCGTCGACGGAAGCGCCGCCGGGATTTCCGGATTTCCCGTAGGGAGTTCTCCGGATGAGCACCGGAACGGGTCCGGAAACACCCTCGGGGAGATAGAGATCGGCGCTCAATAAGACGCCGTCACGCATGGGTATTTTCAAGTCGTGTTCGATGACGATACGCATGCCCCAATCGTCCGACAGAAAAAGGGAATTGACAATGCATTCCTTGCATTCCTTACTCGATCCGTTTTTCGCGGTCGCCCGCCGGGATCCGGACCGGCCGGCCGTCGTCGACAACGGCCTGGTGGTCGGGTACGGCACGCTGGCCCACTGGGCGCGTTCGGTGGCCGAGGCCGTCGAGCCGCGCACGGACGGCCCGCAGCCGCCGGTCGGGGTGGTCGTGCACCACGCGGCCCGCGACGTCGCGGCCGTGCTGGGGGTGCTGGCCGCCGGGCGGTCGTACGTACCGCTCGAAGCGGACTACCCGGCGGCGCGGCTGACCGCCACCTTGGAGCGGGCCGGCTGCCGGGAGGCGGTGGCGACCGCCGACTCCGGGTACCTGCCCCCGGTGGAGAAGGTGATCCGGCCGCGCTGGACGCCCGCGCCCCCGCCGGTGCCGGGCCGGGAGCCGGCCGCCCTGCCGGCCCCGCGCGCCGAGGACCCCGCGTACATGCTGTTCACCTCGGGTTCCACCGGCGAGCCCAAGGGGGTCGTGGTACCGCACCGGGCCCTGACGGCGGTGGTCCCGGAGTTGCGCGGCCTGTACGGCATCGACGAGGACGCGGTGGTGCTCCACTTCCACGGGGCCGGCGGCGACACCAGCCTCGAGGAGATCCTGCCGACCCTGACGGCCGGGGCCACCCTGGTGATCGACGACACGGCTCGGGAGCGGTTCGCGCAGGTGGTGGCGGACCAGGAGGTCACGGTCGCGGTGCTGCCCACCGGCTTCTGGAACAGCCTGACCGGCGACCTCCTGCACCAAGGCCGGGACGGCGCGCTGCCGTCCTGCCTGCGGACGCTGGTGATCGGTGGCGAGGCGGTCCGCGCGGACATGCTGGAGCGGTGGAACCGCCTCGGCCGCGCGGCCGGCATCCGCCTGTTGAACACCTACGGCTCCACGGAGACGGCACTGGTCACGCACGCCTTCGCGCTCGCGGGACCGGGCGCCGCGCCGCTGCCGGACACCGGGGAGGACCTGCCGATCGGGTACCCGCTGCCGCACGTCGGCCAGCGGGTCGACGAGGCCGGCGAGCTCTGTGTCAGCGGCGACGGCCTGGCGCTCGGCTACCACGACGACCCCGGGGAAACGGCTGCCCGTTTCACGACGTCCGGCGGCGCCCGCTGGTACCGCACCGGGGACCTGGTGACCGCCGCTCCCGACGGGGCGCTGGTGTTCCGGGGCCGCTCCGACCACCAGGTCAAGATCCGCGGCCACCGGGTGGACCTGCTGGACGTGGAGGCGCTGATCGGGCGCTGCGAAGGGGTGTCCGCCGTGGCCGCCGCCCGGATCGAGGGGCCCACGCACACCACGCTCGCGGCCTTCTTCGTACCCCTGCCACACCATCTCCCGGACGAGGTGGCGGCCAGGATCCGGGGCCAACTGACCGTGAGCGCACCGCCCCACCTGGTACCCAGCCGGATCGTCGCGGTCACCGCCCTGGAGCAGACGCACACCGGCAAGGTCGACCGGAACGCGACCCGCGACCGCCATCTGGGCACCGGACGGCCGGGGGTGATCTCCCGGTGAACGGCGACGAGTTGGTCGCGTACGCCTCGGAGCTGCTCGGGGTCGACCTGGACCCGGCCACGGCCCGCCCGGACGAGTCCGGGTGGGACTTCCACGTCACGCACATCGTGGACGGGGACGGCACCCCCTGGATCCTGCGCCGGCCACGGCGCCCGGAGGCCGCGCGGCAACTGGCCGCGGAGGGCGCGGTCCTGGCGGCGGTACGGGACCGGCTGCCGGTGGCGGTGCCGCACTGGCGGCTGCAGACCCCGCGGCTGGTCGCGTACCCCCGGCTGCCCGGGGTGCCGGCGGGCGCCGAGGACCAGCGCACGCTGGTGTACGGGTGGGACATCGACCCGCTTGCCGCGCCGGGCGCCTATCTGGAGCCGCTGGCCCGGGCGTTGGCCGTCGTCCACCGGACCTCGCACGGCGCGCTGCCCGCGCTGGAGGCCCCCACGCCCGAGGAGCTGCGCTCCGGTGTGGCGGACCGGCTGGCCCGGGCCCGGACCGAACTGCGGCTCCCGGCGGCGCGGACCCGGCGCTGGCACACCTGGCTCGACGACGACACCCTGTGGCCGGACCGGCTGGTCGTGGTCCACGGCGACGTCCATCCCGGGCACACGCTGGTGGAGCGCTCCCCCGCGGGGCCGCCGCGTCTGTCGGGGCTGCTGGACTGGGCGAACGCGGGGATCGGCGACCCCGCCGCCGACTTCGTCGACATGCTCTACGCGGGAGGCCCGCCGGTCCTCGACCTGCTCCTCGACGCCTACCGGCGTGCGGGCGGCGAGGTCCGGCCCGGGATGCGCGCGCACGTCCTCGCGCGCGCATCCTTCCTGTGGGTCCATGTGGCGCTGCGCGGGCTGGACACCGGCCGGCCGGCGTGGGTGGAGACGGCCCTGTCCCGGATCGGCGCATGAGTGGCCCTGCGCGTGCCCGTGCGAGTGGCCCTGCGCGTGCCCGTGCGAGTGCCCGTGCGCGGCACACCGTGCACGGCACGGGCGAGCCCGTGGTCCTGATCCCCGGCAGCGGCGGCTCCGGCACCATCTGGGAGCACCACCAGGTGCCGGCGCTGACGGCCGCCGGGTACCAAGCCGTCACCGTCGACCACCCGGACGGGCCGGGCGCGGCCCCGCTCTCGGCCACCGATCTCGCCGCGGCCGTACGGGAGTCGGTGGAGGCGCTCGGTCTGCCGCCGTGCCGACTGGTCGGCCACTCGTTCGGCGCGCTGGCCGTACAGGAATTGCTGCTGGCCGCTCCGGAACTGGCCGTCCAAGCGGTCCTGGTGGCGACCCGGGGCCGTCCCGACCCGGTGGGGGCGGCGATGGCCCGCGCGGAACAGGCCTGCGGTGGGCCGGAATTGCGGCTGCCGCCCGCCTACGAGGCATTCGTGAGCCTCACCCAGAACCTCTCCCCCAGGACCCTGGCGGACGAGGCGGCCACCGAGGAATGGCTGGACCTGTTCGAACTGTCCGCGCTCTCCGCCCTCTCCACGCCGTCAGAACCGTCAGAGCCGTCCGGGGGTGCGGGCCGAGCTCCCCGGCACCGAACCCGCCCGCTCACCCAGGACCGGCTGTCCGCCTACGCGGCGATCGACACCCCGGTCCTTGTGGTCGGTTTCGCCGACGACCTCCTCGCCCCGGCGCGGCTCGGTCGGGAGGTCGCCGACGCGGTCCCCGGAGCCCGCTACCTGGAGCTGCCCGACTGCGGTCATCTCGGCTTCCTGGAGCGGCCCGCCGCCTTCAACGAGGCCGTCCTCGGCTTCTTCGCCACCCGTCCCGCGCTGCCCGGAGGTCCCCGTGCCCTGTGATGTCGTGATCGTCCACGTCGACGAGCAACCGCCCGCCGCCTGGTCCGCCGCCGTCTATCTGTGCGGCCCCACCCCCACCGATCCGAGCGAGCCGTCCTGGCGCCCGGCCGCCGTCGCCGCGCTCAAAGCGGGCTGGGCGGGCACGGGCACCCTCGTGGTGTTCGTCCCCGAGCCGTCGGCAGGCGGCGGCTATCCCGGGTACGCGGAGCAGATCGCCTGGGAGGAGGAGGCGATGAGGCTCTCGGACGTGGTCGCCTTCTACATCCCCCGAGACATGGCCCGGCTGCCGGGACTGGTCTCCAACATCAAGTGGGGCACCTGGTGCGATTCGGGCCGGGCCGTGCTCGGCGCGCCGCCGGAGGCGGTCCGCATGGAGTACCTGATGCACTTCGCCGAGGCCCTGGGGGTGCCGGTGGCGCGGAGCGTGGAGGAGACCGTGCAAGCGGCTCTCGACCGGATCGGGCCGGGCGTGCACCGCACGGCCGGGGAGCGGACCGTACCGCTCCAGGTATGGCGGACGGGCCCGTTCCAGCGGTGGTACGCGCAGCGGCGGGCCGCCGGCGACCGGCTGCTCGACGCGCACGTCGAGTGGTACGGCCCGCCGGCGGCCGGGCCCGGGACGGAAGGGACCCCGGCGGATCCGGCGCACCCGGCGGACTGGCTCCTGACCGTCACGCTCGCGCCGGCCGGCGGCAGCGCCGGGCCCGGGCAGGTCCGGGCCCGGCTGCTCGCGGCTCAGGGACAGGGCATGCTCATGTAGAGGGCCTGTTCGCCGGCCGAGGGCGTGCCCTCGTACAGCGAGGTGTCGAGCCCGCAGAAGGCGAAGCCCATGCGCCGGTAGGCGTGGATGGCCGGCGCGTTGACGTTGGTGACCTCCAGCCAGACGTGGCCGGCGCCGCGCTCGCGTGCGAAGTCGACGGCGTGGCCCATCAGGGTGCGGCCGACGCCCCGGCCCCGGTGGGCCGGGGCGACCTCGATGTCCTCGATGGTCAGCCGCCGGTTCCAGGGGTCGTAGGAGAGGGCCACGAACCCGGCGAGTCCCCCGCCGTCGACCGCGACGTAGGTGCGGGTGTTCTCGTCGTCGCCGTCAACGTCCTCCTCGTCGGATCCGTCGTCCGGGAACACCTTGTGGAGGGGCGGGTCCACGGGGACCTCGACGAGGGCGAACCCCTCCTCGGTCACGGTCACCCGGAAGACGGAATCGGTGGTGAAGGAGCCGTCGAGGGTCTCGATGGCCTTGGTGTCCTCGGGGCGGGCCACGCGGTACACGAGGGCCTGGGCTTCAGCTGCTGTCATGACCTGACCGTACGACTGGTCTGACCACTCTTGAGATACTTTCAGCCGACTGCGGCGACGCATGGTGTGGGAGGCGGTGACGCCGGGTAGGGCGGGGTCATGCCCGACATCCCCCTGGCCGAAGAGGCGTTGCGGAGGGTGCTGACGGCCGTCGACTGGTCGGCGGAGTTGGCGGCCGGGCTTCGGATCCGCCCGAACGAGGCCGTGGCCCGCGCGGCGGCGACACCCCTCGGCGTCGATCCGCTTGCCTTCGGGCCCGCGGAGTTCGACGCCGTTGCCCGCCATCTGGAACCGCTGGACCAGTTGATCGCCGCCGTCCCGCCGGATGCGGACGGGATGCGGTGGCGCTACCTGGACGAAGCCGTTCTGTTCCACTGCGAGCGGGAAGTGCCCACTCCGTTCGACGAGTTCACCGCGCACCTCGACATCAGCACAGTGATCGCTCTGACCAGCGGGTACCTGGGCGGCTGTACGGCTGTCCAGGGTCGGGACGAGGACGGAAGGCCGGTTCGGCAGCTCGAACGCAGCATCAACCGGGCCCAGCCGGCCTACCTCGCGCTGTCCGGTGGCGACGTGCTCGACGTCTGCAAGCTGGAGACCCTCGACTACGGCCCGGACGAGGTGCTGCTGCGATGGAGGCAGGTCGACAGCCCGAACGCCTCCGCGCTTCAGGACGACGGCTCGGTGTCCTTCGCGCGGACCTCCGACGGCTGCGTCAGGGTCACCATCTGCGCCTACCAGCAGTTCACGCTCCCACCCGTGTGGCGGGCGATCACCCCGGTGCTGTGGCCCGCGGTCCGGCGCGCTCTGGTGGAGGACGCCTACCGCAGGTCCTTCCTCGCCACCCTGGACACGATCACGGCACACGGCCAGGGCCGCGCCGCGCCTGCCACGGAGTCGGCCGGATCCGACCCCTCGCTCCGGGACTCCCTCGCCCGCGTGGCCGTCGGGTTCCCCGGCAACACCGGCCAGCACCTGTTCTTCTACGACACGGCGGACCTCGCCGAGGCCGACCGCCTGTCCACCCTGAGGATCGAATCCACCGACTCGTCCATCAAGGGCACCACGCACATCGCCTGGCTGGAAAACCGGAAGATCGTCGGCGCGATCGGCGAACACCTGTGGCAGTTCGACGTCGACGCCCTCGACCGTCCCGAGCGCCTGGGCCCGCACGGCCTGAAGCTGCCCCACGCCATGCGGACCACGGCCTCCGGCCGCTACCTCGTCTACGGCGGCATGGACCACCCCGGCCGCGGCGAGGCCCGCGAGGTCGGCATCTTCGACCTCCACACCGGCACGGCCCGCCGCGTCGACTTACCCGCCACCTGCTGGCACGTGGCCGTCCATCCCCGCGAAGACCGGTTCTACGCCCTCTCCTTCCGTGTCCTGCCCCAGGAAGGACACGACTGGCACGAATGGGCCATGGCCTACCTCAAGGAATACGTCTTCGAGATCGACGCCGAACACGGACGGGTGCTCCGCCACTGGACCGCCGCCCGGGAGACGCCGGCGCACATCAACTCGGACGTCTGTGTCTCCGATCGCGAACTGATCTACTGCAACGGCGGCAGCGGCACCATCGTCGTGATCGACCTGGACGATTTCTCCACGCACCTCATCATCGACGAACGCCCCGGCCTGCCCGGGCAACTGCTCGCCGGCCGACAGGCACTGCACCAGATGACCGACGCCTTCACCCGCGGCTCGCCGACCGCGAGCAGCAGGCACTTCCTCGGCGCGCTGCGCGTCTCGCGCGGAACGCTGATCGATTCGGTGTACGCCTGCCAGCTCTCCGCCGACCAGACCCTGCTGTTCACCGCCAACCGCGGGCTCAACACCATCACCGTCTACGACTACCCCGCGAACACCGTCCGCCAGCGGGTGCGCATGCCCGAGCTGCGGCAGTACGTCGACGACCTCCCCTGGTGGCACGACCCGCGGCTCGGCTTCCACCACAGCACGCTGATCTCTCCCCCCGTAATCGCCGAGGAGCGGAAGGCGGACGACCACCGGGCTCAGGCGATGCCCACCGTGTACGCGGCCCGGTAGCCGGCGCCGTCGGGTACGGGAGCCAGGGTCATCGCGGCGCCGGATTCCCGGTAGCGGCTGTCGCGGGTGTTGGGGTGGTCCGGCGCGGGTCGGCGGGCGTAGGGCTGGAGCGCGTACACCCTCACCAGGAACTCCTCGGGGAAGAAGAACTGCGAGGTCGTCTCGGTGCGGTGGTCGGGGCGCACCTTGAAGTGGATGTGCGGCGCCAGCCCCTGGTACCACCCGGGCACGATCGTGCGGAACGCGCACCGCCCGGCGGCGTCCGTGACCTGGGTGCCCCGCAGGAAGCTGTCCCCGCCGGAGGAGTAGGCGCCCGAGGCGTCGGCGTGCCACACGTCGACGGCGGCGCCCGCGACCGGGCGGCAGCCGGCCGACACCCGCACCACGGTCAGGTCCAGCCGGAACGGCACGCCCTCCCGGCCTTCCGTGATGTCCGACCTGACCCGGTCCAGGTCCAGGTAGTAGGGGCCCGCGCCCGACTCCGCGGTGAGCACGCAGGCCGGGGTGCTCCTGCCGGGCGGCGGTGATGGTGTCGTGGTCGGGGGTGCGGAGGCCGAGGGCTGCCCTGCCGCGCCCCTGGTACGCGCCGGGCCCGAGCAGGCCGCCGCCAGCGCGGCGACCCCGGCCGATCCGGCTGCCAGCAGAACCGCGCGGCGGCTGGTCCTGGAGATGCCGTTCTCGGTCATGCGAACCCCTCGCGCGCTCCTGGGGCCGTCGCGCCCGACGGCCACCGACCGGGCCCACCGTGCCGGACCTAAGGGGTTGCGACCAGCACCGACACGCGCAGGCCAGGGCGACGCCGTCCGGACGGCGTGGGTCTCGCCGGACGGCGACGCCGGGACCTAGGCTCGGCGCATGGCACTGGAGTGGGAGCAGACCGTCGTCGACGCCGGTGACCCGGCCGCCCTGGGGCGCTGGTGGGCCCGGGCTCTGGGGTGGGTCGTCGTGAACGACTCTCCGGACGAGTACGAGATCCGCCCGGAGCCCGGACGGCTGCCGGGGCTGGTCTTCGTACCGGTGCCGGATGCCAAGACGTCGAAGAACCGCCTCCACCTCGACTTCCGCCCCGACGACCAGGAGGCGGAGGTACGGCGTCTGCTCGCGCAGGGCGCGCGCCGCGCCGACGTCGGGCAGGGCACCGACGTGACGTGGGTCGTGCTCGCCGACCCGGAGGGCAACGAGTTCTGCGTCCTGGCCTCGCGCCACGCCTGACCCGGGGCGCACCCGCCGAGGGTCCGTACGAGGCCCTATCAGGCCCGTACGAGGTGGCCCGTCACGAGCATTGCGGCCGGAAACCGGGGTAGACGCGAGGGGACGGGGCCCGGGCACCGGTCACGGGGGGGACGTCCCTGAGAAGGAGGCTCGCCATGTCCTCTCGCAGCCGCCCCGCCCCTGTTCCCGGGTCGCTGGTGCAGTGGGCCGCTCTGCTGATCGGCGCGGCATTCCTGGTGACCGGAGTGCTGGGCATGATCCCCGGCCCCACCACCGGCTACGACGCGATGACCTTCGCCGGGCACGACTCGGGCGCGGAGCTCTTCGGCCTGTTCCAGGTGTCGGTCCTGCACAACATCGTGCACCTGCTCTTCGGGCTCGTCGGCATCGCCATGTCGCGCGCCCCGGGCGCGGCGCGCACCTTCCTGATCGGCGGCGGAGCGGTCTACCTGGTGCTGTGGCTGTACGGGCTCCTCGTCGACCGCGGAACCGACGCCAACTTCATCCCGGTCAACACCCCGGACAACTGGCTGCACTTCGGCCTGGGCCTGGCCATGGTCGTCCTCGGTCTGATCCTCGGTCGCACCCCACCGGTCCCGCGCCGGGGCTGAGTGGCGCCGCGTCAGGTCTCCCGCACCGGTGAGTACGTCTCCGCGTCGAGGCCGAAGGTCCAGGCCACCCCCTGCCTCGCGGTCTGCGTGTCCGGCGGCACCCGCAGCCAGTACGTGCGGCTCGTACCGTCCGGCTCCGGCGTGGAGTTGACCACCTCCACCATCACGACGTCTTCGTCGCCCGGCAGCGGCATCCGCCACAGGACGCCCGTCTCGTCCCGGTGCACCGGCTCGGCAGCGGATGCGGTGAGGTAGCGCTCGTAGCCGTAGTGCTCCAGCATCACCCGGCGCAGCTCCGCGTTCTCCTCCTCCCGGATGCGCTCGGGCGTCAACCCGTCCAGCCCGGCCAGGAAATCCGCGGGCACGGGCATCCCGCGCCACGCGTACAGCGCGAACCCGTCCGGGAACGCGAGGGCCGGCCCGTCGCCGCGGTCCAGGCGGCCCGCCTCGTCGCGGTGCAGCTCCACCGGGCGCTCGCACACCACGGCCAGCCGCTCGTACGGCCACCACCAGCCTGCCGCCCGGGCCACTTCGGCGAGCCCCTCCAGGGGTGTGCGGTCGCCCGTGTCGAACGCGCACAGCCAGGCTGCGTCGTGCTGGCCCAGGACGGCGTCCAGGAGCAGCAGCCGGACCTCCGCCTCCTGCGCGGTGTCCTCCGCCGCCAGCTCCTCGACGAGCCCGGTACGGATACGGCCGGCCAGCCGCTCGGTGTTCTCCCACAGCCGGGCACCCGTCAGGGCCCATCTGCGGCCCCAGCCCTGGGGACCCAGCCGCTCGTGCAGGCGGGCCCGCTCGGCGCTCCACGGCGCGCTGCGGACCTCTTCCCGCACGCTCCGCCCCCGCACGGCCGTCCCCCACGGGCCGTCCGGATCTCCCAGCAGGCCCGCCGCGGCCCGCGGCGAGTCCGCCCACACGATCCGCTCGGGTTCGGCCAGGCCCGCCGCGCGGTAGGCGAGCCGCACGCCCGCCTCCGCCGCCGCACGGTCCGCGGCCCCGGTCGCCGCCGCGACCGCCCGCCACCCGCCGACCCCGTGCACTCCGCCCGTCACTTCCATCGAGTCCGTCACTTCCATCACGCCCGTCACGTCCGTCACGCCCGGCCTCTCCGCCCCGCTCACCTTCTCCGTCCCCTCCGTCAGGGCCCCTCAGCCACTCAGTCCGCCACGATCCGCACCGAGCCCGGCACGTACTCCCGCTGCCGCACCACCCGGTACCAGCCCTTCGGCAGCGGTATCGCGGCGTGCTCCTCGTGCACCACCCGCCCCCCGTCGGGCAGATGCAGCAACAGCGGCGCCAACGGCCCCGGCTCCCGCACCAGTCGGCCTGGTCCCAGCACGGCGTGCGCGTGCCCGGTCACCTCGCCCAGCGCCAGTACGAGCCGCCCGCGCCCGTCCCGCGGTTCCGACGGCGCGTCCGCGGCGTACGACGGCACCGCCGATTCGCCGAGCGGCACGATGAGTACGTCCCCCTGCCGGTACATGCGTCTCCCCTTCCCACGCGCCGCCCGGTGCGCCGCGTCACCTCCGAAGCTACGGCGAGGCTCTGACAACGGCCCTCCACCCGCCCCTGCCTCGTTCGTTGTCAGTGGCGCTTGCTACAACTTGCAGGCGCATCGGGCGCGGCACACCGGACACAGCACCGGACGAGACAGGCGAGGAACGGCGGGGACCATGAGTTACGCGAGCCATCTGCGGGAGTCGTACGGACTGCCCGTCTTCGACTTTCCGGGCCCCGACGACGAGAAGGGCATGGACCATCTGCCCGAGGCGGACGCCGTCGCATGGCGGGTCTCCTGCGACACCTATGACGCGGAGGAGGCCTGGCCCGTGGCGTTCGCCCGGTTCACCGCGGCCGTCGACACCACCCGCGTCCGCGCGATCGTCGTCGGCGCGTGGGAGGACGCGTACGACAGCGGCCCCGAGGAGATCATCACCGCGCTCCTCGACGCCCGCCCCCGGCTGCCCGCCCTGCGGGCTCTGTTCCTCGGGGACATGGAGTCCGAGGAGTGCGAGATCTCCTGGATCAGCCAAGGAGACGTCGGCCCGCTCCTCGACGGCTTCCCCGAACTGGAGGAGTTCGGCGTCCGCGGCGGCAGCGGCCTCGTCATCCCTCCCTTCACCCACCAGCGGCTGCGCTCCCTCGTCGTCCAGACCGGGGGCATGCCCGCCCGGGCCGTCCGCAACGTCGCCGCCAGCGACCTGCCCGCCCTGCACCACCTCGACCTCTGGCTCGGCACGGCGAACTACGGCGGCGACTGCACGCTGGCCGACGTGGAACCCATCATGGACGGCGACCGCCTGCCGAGCCTGCGTCACCTCGGCCTGCGCAACAGCGACATCCAGGACGAGATCGCCGCCGCCATGGCCGCCGCGCCCGTCGTCGCCCGGCTGGAGACCCTCGACCTGTCCATGGGCGTCCTCACCGACCAGGGTGGCGCCGCGCTGCTCGGCGGCCAGCCCCTCACCCACCTCGCCGCCCTCGACCTCCACCACAACTACCTCAGCGACCCGCTGAAGCAGCGCTTCCGGGACACCCTGGAGAGCGCCGGCGTCGGGCTGAACCTCGACCGGGGCCGCGCCGACGAGGACGAGTGGGACGGCCGCGTCTGGCGTTTCGTCGCCGTCGGCGAGTAGCGCGGCGGCCATGACGCAGCACACGCCGCCCCCGCGCTGGGCAGTCGTCGGCAACCCGGAGAACCGCCGCGTCGCCCTGTTCACCCAGACCGTCCGCGGAGCCGGGCTGCCCGCGCCCCGCATCGTGCCCTGGGCCTCCGTCCTGCGCGAGGGCGGTGCGGCGTTCGCCCCCGACGAGCTCGTACGCCTCGACTCGCCCGGGGAGAACGCCGAGGTGGACCGGGCCCTGCGCGGCCTGGACGATGCCACCCGCGTGGAGGGCGGCGCCCGCTGGTACGCGCGGTTCACCGAGGCCGTACGGAGCCTCACCGGCGGCGTACGCCTCGACGACCCCGACGAGCTGGCGGTCCTCTTCGACAAGCGGCACTGCCACCGGACCCTGGACACCGCGGGGGTTCCGGTGCCCCGCTCCCCGACTTCCGGCGGCGGCACACCGGTGGACGGCTGGGAGGACGTACGCGCCCTGATGGACGCGCACGGCATGCCCCGCGTGTTCGTGAAGCTCGCGCACGGCTCGTCCGCGTCGGGCATCGTCGCCGTCGAGGCGGCCGGCCGGGGCCGCGTCCGGGCCGCCACTTCGGTGGAGACGGTCGAGGACGGGCGTCTGTACAACTCCCTGCGGGTGCGCCGCCTCACGAGCGAGCGGGAGATCGCCGCGCTGGTCGACGCACTCGCCCCCGACGGACTGCACGTCGAACGCTGGTGGCCCAAGGCCTCCCTCGGAGGCCGCGCGGCAGACCTGCGCGTGGTCGTCGTGGCCGGCCGGGCCACCCACGCCGTGGTCCGCACCAGCCGCTCGCCCATGACCAACCTCCACCTCGGCGGGCAGCGCGGCGACCTGTCCGCCGTGGTCGAGGCCGCGGGCCCCCGCTGGGCCGACGCCCTGGACATCTGCGAACGGGCCGCGGCCTGCTTCCCCGGCACCCTCTGCGTCGGCGTCGACCTGCTGCCCGCCGTCGGCTGGCGGCGGTTCGCCGTCGCCGAGGTCAACGCCTTCGGGGACCTGCTGCCCGGCCTGACCGGCCTGCCGGGCAGCGCAGCCGAGGGCCTCGACACCTACGCCGCCCAAGTCGCCGCCGCCCTGCCGTACGTACGCGGCCGCACACACCAGCACCACCACCCGAGGAACCACCACCGTGCACCAGCCTGAGACCGGGCCCGACATGAACGAGGTCGTCGGCCGCGACGACCTGCTCCTGCTCACCCTGGACACCCTCCGCCACGACGTCGCCGCCGAACTGGCCGCCGCCGGACGCATTCCGCACCTCGCCCGCCACCTGCCCGGCGGCGGCTGGGAGAAGCGGCACGCCCCGGGCAGTTTCACGTACGCCTCCCACCAGGCGATGTTCGCCGGATTCCTGCCCACGCCGGCCCTACCGGGACCCCATCCGAGGCTGTTCGCCGCGCGCTTCGCCGGCAGCGAGAGCACCGCCGGACGCACCTACGTCTTCGACACCCCCGACCTGGTCTCCGGTCTGGCCGCGGCCGGGTACCGCACGGTGTGCGTCGGCGGCGTCGGCTTCTTCAACAAGCAGGGCGCGCTGGGTGACGTACTCCCCGGCATGTTCCAGGAGAGCCACTGGGAGCCCGAGTTCGGCGTGGCGTCCCCCACCTCCTTCGAGGCGCAGGTCGATCGGGCCGAGCGGATCGTCGGCTCCCTCCCCGCGGAGCAGCGGCTGTTCCTCTTCCTCAACGCGTCCGCGCTGCACCAGCCCAACTGGTTCCACCTGCCCGGCGCCACCCGGGAGGCCGGGGACAGCCGCGCCACCCACGCAGCCGCGCTGGAGTACATCGACCGCCACATCGGCCGCCTCTTCGCCGCGATGAGCTCCCGCCGCCGCTGCTTCGCCATCGTCTGCTCCGACCACGGCACGACCTACGGCGACGACGGCTACACCGGCCACCGCCTCGCCCACGAGGCCGTGTGGACCGTGCCGTACGCCCACTTCTTCCTGGAGCCGTCCGCATGACCGCCACTGCCACCGCTGCCCCCACGCCCACCGAGGCGGTCAACGGTTCCCATGTCCGCCCCTACCAGAGCTACGTCTACGCCTACCCCCACAAGACCGCGTACCGCCCGCTGCCCGACCGGCCCGCCCTGCGCGACCTCTGGCGGGGCGAGGACAAGAGCGCGCTCTCCCTCTACCTCCACATACCGTTCTGCGAGGTCCGCTGCGGCTTCTGCAACCTCTTCACCCGCATCGGCGCACCCGACGGCCTCACCGGCCGCTACCTCGCCGCACTCGACCGCCAGGCCGCCGCCGCCCGAGAGGCCCTCGGCGACGACGACGGCCCGGTCAGGTTCGCCAACGCCGCTTTCGGCGGCGGCACACCGACCTTCCTCACCGCCCACGAGCTGACCCGGCTCTGCGACATCGCCGAGCGGCGCATGGGCGCGGACCTGCGCGCCGTGCCCCTCTCCGTCGAGGCCTCGCCCGCCACCGCGACCGCCGACCGGCTCGCCGTCCTCGCCGAGCGCGGCGCCACCCGACTCAGCGTCGGCGTCCAGAGCTTCGTCGACGCCGAGGCACGGGCCGCCGTACGCCCCCAGCGCCGCGCCGACGTGGAGGCCGCGCTCGGCCGGATCCGCGACGCCCGCATCCCGGTCCTCAACATCGACCTCATCTACGGCATCGACGGCCAGACCCCCGCCACATGGCGCACCTCCCTGGACGCCGCCCTCGCCTGGGAGCCCGAGGAGCTGTACCTCTACCCGCTGTACGTCCGCCCGCTCACCGGCCTGGCCCGGCGCACCGCGCACACCGACACCGAGTGGGACGAGCAGCGCCTGAACCTCTACCGTCAGGGCCGCGACCACCTCCTCGCCCACGGCTACGAGCAGGTGTCGATGCGCATGTTCCGCCGAGCCGGCGCCGCGCCGCAGGGACCCGACGACCACGCCTGCCAGACCGACGGCATGATCGGCCTCGGCTGCGGCGCCCGCTCCTACACCTCGGCCCTCCACTACTCCTTCGACTACGCCGTCGACATGGGCGAGATCCGGCGGATCATCGACGACTACACGGCCACCGCCGACTTCGGGCGCGCCGTCCACGGCAGGTACGTAGACGGCGGCGAGGCGCGCCGCCGCCACCTCCTCCAGTCCCTCCTCCAGGCCCGGGGGATGCCGCTCGCCGACTACCGCGACCGCTTCGGCACCGGCCCGCACGAGGACTTCCCCGTCGAACTCGCCGCCTTCGCCGCCCGCGGCTGGCTCGAGGGAGCCGGGACACAGGGCCAGGAGCTGCGCCTGACCCCGGAAGGACTCGCCCACTCCGACGCGCTCGGCCCGGCGCTCTTCTCACCCGCCGTACGGGCCGCCATGGCCGCCTACGATCCGAAGTAGCCGCCGTGGACCTGACGATCCTGTACCGCGGCCCGCTCGCCTCCTGCGACTACGACTGCCCCTACTGTCCCTTCGCCAAGCGCCGCGACACCCCCGCCCAGCTGCGCGCCGACCGCGCGGCCCTCGACCGCTTCACCGCTTGGGCGGCGGCGCAGCAGGGCGACCGGCTCTCCCTCCTCTTCACCCCCTGGGGCGAGGGCCTGGTCCGCTCCTGGTACCGCCGCGCCCTCGTGGACCTCTCGCACCAACCGCACGTCGAGCGCGTCGCCATCCAGACCAACCTCAGTTGCCGCACCGACTGGCTCGCCGAGGCCGACCCGGCCACCGTGGCCCTGTGGTGCACGTACCACCCCGGCCAGACGCCGTACGCACGCTTCCTCGCGAAGCTCGGGGAGCTGGCCGACCGGGGCATCCGCCACAGCGTCGGCATCGTCGGCCTGCCGGAGAACCTGCCGCACGCGCGTCGGCTGCGCGCGGACCTGCCCGGCCACGTGTACCTCTGGGCGAACGCCGCCGAGGGCCACACGTACACCGATGCCGAGGCGGACGACTGGACCGCCGTGGACCCGCTCTTCCCGTACAGCCGCCGCCCCCACCGCTCGGCCGGACTGCCGTGCCGCACGGGGGAGTCGGTCATCTCGGTGGACGGCGAGGGCACGGTCCGCCGCTGCCACTTCGTCCGCACGGAGCTCGGCAACCTCTACGACGGCTCCTACCGCGCCGCCCTCACCGCCCGCCCCTGCCCCCTGGCCGTCTGCGACTGCCACATCGGCTACGTCCACCTGGAGACCCTCCCCCTCTACGACGTCTTCGCGGGCGGTGTCCTCGAACGGGTCCCCGCGCCCCCGGGGCGGCCGGCGCCCCGGGGGTTCGGCAGGTCAGCCGATCGTCCACCGCTGGAGCGATGAGCCGGTGTCCGGTTGCTGGGTCACCAGGGAGCCGGCGGTGGTGGAGGCGGTGGTGAGGAGCAGTCCGCTCCTCACCGATGTGACGGTGTACCGCCCGTCCTGTCCGCGCGTGGCGGTCCAGCGCTGGTTGCTGCCGCCGTGGCAGGTCCACTGGATCACCTTGGCGCCCGCCGCGGTGGAACCGCCGCTGATGTCGACGCAGAGCCCGGACTCGGCGTTGGCGATCTCATAGGAGCCGTCCGGCTGCCGGGTGAAGTTCCATTTCTGGTTGGCGCCGGCGTTGGGCGTGTAGGTGATCAGTTGGGTGCCCGGGGTGGTGCTGTGGTTGGGGTTGTCGAGTGCCTGGCCTCCCGACACGAGCGTGCGGGTGCCGCCCAGGGAGTCGGGCACGGTTCCCACCGCCGTGAGGGTCAGGGTCTGTTCGGAGGACGTGCGTGAGCCGCCGACTCCTCCGCCGGTGTTGCTCCAGGAACGGGCCGGTGTCGTCTCGGCGAGCCGGGACGAGGTGGCGGACAGGCCGATGACCAGTCCGCTGTACCGGTTGACGAGGCGGTGGGTGCCGGTGGTGCTGCCGTCGCCGGAGGAGGTCCCGGGAATGACGAACCATTGCTGGCCGACGGTGGGGCCGCCGGCCCCGGGCGCGGTGACGGTGGGCTTGGTTCCCCAGGCGCGCTGCGTGGTGGATGTGGAGTCGACGCCCAGCAGTCCCCCGGTGGCCGCGTTGGCTATGCGGTAGCTGCCGTCGCCGCTGCTGCTGAAGGTCCAGGTTTCCAGCCCGGACCCGGTGGCCGCGGCCTGGGAGGTGGTGGCGGTGCTGCCCGGGGTCTGGGCGAGGACGCGGCCGGCGGCGCCGATCCGGTAGCTCTTGCTCGTGTCGACCGGTGCGGCGGGCGTGGGCGTGCCGATCGAGACGTTGATGTACTCGCTGGAGGCACCGTTAGAGCATCCGAACGAGCAGTAGGACCGGAAGTCCTTGCCGACGATGCCCGAGCTCGTCTTGTTCTTGCTGTCGAGGAACCACCGGTACCAGGACGCGTTGGTGTAGGTGCCGGTGTCGCCGATCAGGCGCCACTTCTGTGTGGCGAGGTTGTCGGTGGCGTAGAACTGCTGGGGCGCCGTCCCGTTCTGCTCGACGGCCTGGGGCTGGCCGATGTAGAGCCCGAGGTGGGCGTTGTAGGTGATGTCCATGACGAACAGCGGAGACGTCGGGGGCATGGTGCCGGCCGCCACCTGCTGGTCCGCCGTCCCGGTGGTCGACGGGTCGTACTCGCGGTCGGCAGGGGTGTATCCGGTGGTGCTGGCGGAGCCGACCGGCACCATGTTGCTCTCCTGGCCGCCGACGCCGGGCTGGGACCAGGCTCCGTCGTACCACTTCTGCCAGGAGCCGGGCGCCATCTTGGAGGAGATGGGAGCCCGGGCCACGTGCGCGTGGAACGTCTTCCAGCCGCTCCCCTTGTCCACGATCCGCGATCCGTAGAAGACGTAGAAGTAGCCCGAGGCGGTGTCGGCGAACAGTCGCGGGTCGCCGTCGCCGTAGTGGTAGGTCTGCTGGGGGAACGCCGCGGTGTCGCCCCGGGTGGTGCTGTAGGGGGAGGTGATGACGTGGTCCTTGATGGCCCACGTACGGCCCTGGTCGGTGGAGACCGCGTAGTCGATCCCGTCGTAGTGGGAACCGTCGCCGAAGGGCTGCGGGGTGAACTCGTTGTGGATCAGGCCGTACCAGTGGCCGGTGTCCGGGTCGACCCACACGCCCGTCAGATCGCAGAAGTTCCGCTGCGAGTATCCCGATCCGGCGGGGGCGTTGGTGGACGTCAGCCCGGTCGGGCTGTTGTTGCACCGCCACGTGGTGTCGTTGTTCTTGTCGTTGCTGTTGGCGGGGTTCACGGCGTCGCTGATCTGGCCCGACCGGGTGGCGGTGTCGAAGTCCGCGCCGGTGTAGAAGGTCCACTTGCGCGGGTCCGAGGGACCGTAGAGCGCGTGGGCCTGCTGGTAGTAGAAGGCGCCGTCCTTGTCGAGGTAGGGGACGGCGGGGGTGTCGTCCGGATGGGTCCAGGACCCTTTCGACCCGACCGTGACGGTGTAGGTCGCGTCCGGCGAGACCGCCGGGACCGGTGGGGCGGCGGCTGCCGGTGCGCCGCCGGCCGTGGCGAATGCCGCCGCGACGAGCGCGCCCGCGATTCTTCTGCGAGAGGGTGACACAGCTCCTCCTTCTTCTCGTCGCCGGCCCGCATCCGTTGTGGGCCGACGTGGGTGGGGGGAACGCCCGACGGGAGCGGGCGAGGTCCGCCGGGCGGGGCCCCGGCGGCCGCGGCGGGTCATCCGCCGGCCAGTACGTCCAGCAGCCGTGCGACCTCGGCCGCCGTCGTCTCGCGGGCCCGGCCCATGTACCTGCGTGGGTCGGTCGGGGCGGGTTCGGCGGCGAGGTCGCGCCGGAGGGACGCGGTGAAGAGCTTGTTGAGGTGCGTGGAGATGTTGACCTTGGTCATTCCCGCGGCGACGGCCTTGGCGAGGCCGGTGTCCGACACGCCCGAAGAGCCGTGCAGGACCAGGGGGATGCCGAGGGAGGCACGCAGGCGGCCGATCAGGTCGAAGTCGAGGACGGCGTCGCGGGTGGGCATGGCGTGGGAGCTGCCCACGGCGACGGCGAGCGCGTCGACGGCGGTCGCGGCCGCGAACCGTCGTGCCTCGTCCGGGTCGGTCCTGACTCCGGGGGCATGCGCGCCGTCCTTGCCGCCGATGGCGCCGAGCTCCGCCTCGACGAAGACGTCGGCGCGGTGGCACGCGTCGGTCACGGTCCGGGTGTGGGCCAGGTTCTCCTCGTACGGGAGCCTCGACGCGTCGAACATCACGGAGGTGAAGCCGAGTCCGACCGCCTCGTGGACGAGTTCGGCCGACTCCGCGTGATCGAGGTGGACGGCGACGGGCACGGTGGCGCGACGGGCCAGGGTCAGCGAGGCGAGGCCGATCGGGGCGAGCGAGCCGTGGTAGCGGACGGTGTTCTCGCTGATCTGGAGGATCACCGGCAGGCCGGCGTGCTCGGCTCCGGCGACGATGGCTTCGGCGTGCTCGATCTGGATGACGTTGAAGGCTCCGACACCCCGGCCGTCCGCGTAGGCGGCCCCGATGATGTCGTCAGTCGACGCGAGCGGCATGGACGGTCTCCACGGTCGTAGGGGGGTCGACGGACTGCCACGCCGCCAGGCCGGCGCCGAGACAGCCGGCCGCGGCGCCGAGCGATGCCCGTACCACCTCGGGGCGGCGTTGGAAGGTGAGGCGGCGCGCCAGAGCGGTGCGCAGCGGGTCGAGCAGGAGGTCTCCGGCCTCGGACAGGCCCCCGCCGATGACGACGCGTTCGGGGGCCAGGATCGAGGTGAGGGCCGCCAGACCGGTCGCCAGCGCGGCAACCGCCTCGTCCCACACGCCGCGGGCGACCGGGTCCGCCCGCGCCACCAGGGCCGCGACCCCTGCCGCCCCGTCGACCGTACGGCCCGACCGTTCGGTGTAGGCGGCCTCGATGGCTGCGGCCGAGGCGATGGACTCCAGGCAGCCTCGGGCGCCGCAGGCGCATTCCCTGCCGCCGGGTTCCACCACCAGGTGTCCCGCTTCGCCCGCGTGGGCCGACGGATGAACGGGCCGGCCGTCGACCAGTACGGCGCACGAGATGCCCGTACCGATGGGCAGGAACAGCACCTCGCGGGCGCCTCGGGCCGCGCCCAGCCGGCTCTCGGCGATGCCGCCGGCGCGTACGTCGTGCCCGAGGGTGACGGGCAGTGCGACCCTCTCGCGGAGCAGCGCGGCGAGCGGTACGTCGCGCCAGCCGATGTTGGCCGAGAACTCGGCCCGCTGGGCGGTCTCGTCGACGATCCCGGGCACCACGACCCCGGCTGCGACGGGGCGCGCACCGTGGCCCGCCGCACGCTCGGACAGTTCCCGCAGCGCGTCCCCGATCGAGTCCACGACCGCGTCCGGGCCGTGCGTGCGCGGCGTCGGCCGGCACAGGCTGCTCACCGGGAGCATCGCCCGGTCCAGGAGCGCGCCCTTCATGGACGTACCGCCCACGTCGAGCGCGATCACGCAGTCGAGCGGGTCGGTGCGGTCAGCCACGGTCGGAGCCGAGCACGACGGAACGGGTGAGGTTGCGGGGCCGGTCGGGGTCGAGGCCGCGTGCCTCCGCGCACAGCACCGCGAGGCGCTGCGCCCGGACGAGATCGGCCAGGGGGTCGAGTTGGCCGTGCGTGTCGCCGGACCCGGCGACGTACGTGCCGCCGGTGCGGGTGACGTCGTCGTGCAGTCCCCGCGGGCCCTGGCCGAACACCCAGACCGCCCGGTGGGGGCCGGTGATACTGGCCGGGCCGTGCCGGTATTCCATCGCCGGGTACGCCTCGGTCCAGGCTCCGGCCGCCTCGCGCATCTTCAGCGCCGCCTCCAGCGCGAGGCCGTAGGTCCAGTCGGTGCCGAGGAACGTGATCTGCTCGACGTCGCGCAGGCCGGCGGCGAGCGGCTCGCAGACGGCCCGTTCGGCGTCCAGGGCCGCTTGCTCCAGCGGGCGCACACCTGCGGGCAGGGCGCCTTCCAGCTCCAGGTGGGCGCGCAGCAGGGAAAGGGCGGTGGTGGCGAAGCGGGTCTGGACCACCGACCGTTCGTCCGCGAAGTCCAGGACGGTGACGGCGTCTGCGGCGGCCATGACGGGCGTGTCCGGGTCCGCGGTGAGGACGCTGAGGGGCACCGTGCCCTTCAGGCGGCCCAGGAGGTCCAGGACCTCCGTGGTGGTGCCCGAGCGGGTGATGGCCAGGATCCGGTCGTAGCGGCGTGCGGGCGGGAAGGCCGAGGCGGCGAAGGCGTCCGTCTCGCCGTGACCGCCGTGCTCGCGCAGCGCGGCGTAGGCCTGCGCCATGAACCAGGAAGTGCCACAGCCGACGACCGCGATCCGCTCACCCCTGCGCGGGAGCACGGGGAGGTGGCTCGGGACCCAGGCGGCGGCACGCCGCCAGCAGTCCGGCTGCGAGGCGATCTCGCGGACGGTGTGGGAGGCGGTGTCGGGGGGCGATGCGGCGGCGGACATCGGTGGAGCTCCTTCGATGAGGCGGAGGGCCGGCCCTCGCGGTGACGGGCGGCAGGAGGTGGGCGGATCGGGTCGGACGGGGCCGGTGTGCGTGTGGCGAAGGCGCCGGTCGTGGAGGGCGGCGCCGGATCGTCAGTCGAAGGTCTCGACGAACTCTTCCGCCGGGCCGAGCTCCGGCCGGTCGCACAGGACGATGCTGTCGCCGAGGTGTTCGAGTTCCAGCACGGTGAGTGTGTTCCGGCCCGCTCGCAGGAACGGGTGGGGCAGGTAGAGCGTGCGCTGCGGTCCCACTTCCCAGTACCGGCCGAGCAGGCTGCCGTTGACCCAGAGGAACCCCTTGCCGAATCCGGGCAGGGCGAGGAAGGAGTCGGCCGGCTCGTCCAGGGTCAGGTGGGCGGTGGCGAATCCCGCTGTTGCGGCGGGCGCGGCGAGCGAGGGCGCCTGCGCGATGTCCGCCGGAGTCCATTCGTCGATGGGGAGGCGGTGCATGCCCCAGCCGTGCACCAGCCGGCGGTCCACGCGTACCCCGCCGAGGATGCCCTTGCCCTGGCCGAGGAGCGGACCGTAGTTGATCCGTCCCTGGTTCTCCACCAGGAGCTCCAGCCGGATCCGCTCTCCGGTTCCGGCCACGGTGCAGGTTGAGGTCTCCTGATCGAGGACGGCGAGGGGCGCCCCGTCGACGAAGACCTGGGCCCGGTCGTGCAGCCCCGAGACCGTCACGGTGTGGGTGCCGGGCGGCAGCAGCGGGTGGGCCGTGTAGAGCACCAGGCCGGAGGCCTGACCGAGTTCCTCGAAGCTGAGCGGCAGCGGGGCGTGGACCGGTTCGCCCGCCGCGCGCAGCGCGTCCAGGAGGGCCGCCGCGCGTGTCACCGGCAGGGTACGGGGGGCGAGGAGGCGCGGCTCGCGGGGCAGCGGGCGGGTCGCGGCCGCGCCGCCGAGTGTGGTCAGTGTCTCGCGCAGCGCGAAGAACTTCGGGGTGAGCTCTCCGTGTTCGGCGACCGGCGCGTCCGAGTCGTAGCTGGTGACGGTCGGCTGGAGGCGGTCGCCGTCGTGATTGGCGCCGGCCCACAGACCGAAGTTGGTGCCGCCGTGCGCCATGTAGAGGCTGACCGAGCCGCCTGCGTCGAGGATGCCGGCGACGGAATCGGCCGCGCTCCCGGCCGAGCGGACGTGGTGCTTCTCGCCCCAGTGGTCGAACCAGCCGTTCCAGAACTCGGCGCAGAAGAAGGGCTCGTCCGGGCGGCGGGAGCGCAGCAGCGCGGCCGCGTCGTCGGGGCGCGAGCCGAACGTGGCGGCGGCGAGCTCGTCCGGGACGGTGCCGCCGTCGAGCATCAGCGGGGTGGGTCCGTCGGCGGTGTAGAGCAGTTCGGTGACGCCTCGGGCGACCAGTGCGTCTCGGACCCAGCGGACGTAGGCGTGGTCGTCGCCGTAACTGCCGTACTCGTTCTCTATCTGGACGCCCACGACGGGGCCGCCGTGGCGGGCCTGGAGAGCGGCGATCCGCGGGACCAGCTCGTCGAACCAGCGCCCGACCGCTTCCAGGAAGGGCGTGTACGAGGCGCGCAGTCGCATGCCGGGAGTTCCGGTCAGCCAGGCGGGGAATCCGCCGTTGTCCCATTCGGCGCAGATGTAGGGGCCGGGGCGGACGAGCACGTCGAGTTCCGTCTGCTGGGCCAGGCGGACGAAGCGCTCCAGGTCGCGCCAGCCGTCGAAACGGATGTCCCCCGGGGTCCGCTCGTGGAAGTTCCACGGTACGTAGGTGTCCACCGTGTTGAGTCCGAGGGCCGCCACGCGCTGGAGGCGGTCGGCCCACTGGTCGGGGTGGATCCGGAAGTAGTGCAGGGAGCCGGACAGCACGCGATGGGGCCGGCCGTCGCGCAGGAAGGTGCCGTCGGCGTGCGTCAGCAGGGCCGGGGGGCGTCCGGCCCGGGTGACCGCGGTGGTGGCCGAGGCGGGGGTCGACGTGGTGGCCGAGGCGGGGGTCGACGTGGTGGCCGAGGCGGGGGTCGACGTGGTGGCCGAGGTGGTCATTTGACGGCTCCGGCGGTCATGCCCGCGCGCCAGAAGCGCTGGAGCGCGAGGAAGGCGATCAGGAGGGGGCCGACGGACACCAGCGATCCGATGACGACCAGCGACGGGGGAACGGCGACGTGGCTGGCGTTCCAGCCCACCAGGCCGACGGTCACGGGCTGCAGCCTGTCGTCGCCGAGCACCATCGCGGGCAGCAGGTAGTTGTTCCAGATCTCCACGAACTGGAACAGGAAGATGGTGACGAGGGCCGGCAGCATCATCCGGACGCCGATGGACCGGAAGATGCGGAACTCGCTCGCCCCGTCGAGCCGGCCGGCCTCCAGCACCTCGTCGGGCACGGTCTGCGTGGCGAACACCCGCGCCAGGTAGACGCCGAACGGACTGACGACGCTCGGCAGCAGAACGGCCAGCGGGTTGTCGATCAGGTGGATGCCGGAGAACATCAGGTACAGGGGAAGCGTGAACAGCACCTTGGGCACCAGGACGGCCGCGAGCACCAGCGCGAAGACGGCGCCCCGTCCCGGAAAGTCGAACTTGGCGAGGGCGTACCCGGCGAGCGCCGAGAAGGCCGTGCCGAGCAGCGCTCCGATGCTGCAGTACAGCAGGCTGTTGAACATCCAGCGCCAGAAGATGCCCCCGTCATGGCTGCTCAGCCGTCCGATGTTGTCGAACAGCGCGAAGCCGTCGAACCAGAGGCCGTTGCCGCTGAACTGTTCACCGAAGGGTTTGGTGGCCGAGACCAGCAACCACCACAGGGGGGCGAGGAAATAGAAGGCCGACAGGGCGAGGAGCGCCATGACCGCGAGGCGGCTCACCGCTCTCGTGTCCCGTCGTGACCTGGTCACCGATCGCGTGGTGTGGACGGTGCTCACGCGCGCTCTCCTCGGTCCGTCAGCTTGAAGAACACGAACGACACGACTCCCACCAGCACGGCGAGGATCACCGACTGGGCCGCTGCGTACGGGTAGTTGCCGGCCGCGACGGCGCTCTGGGCGGACATGATCGGGGTGAAGGCGGAGGAGAGGGAGCCGGCGGAGACCGGCTGGAGCACGGCGGGCTCGTTGAACAGCTGGGCCGAGCCGATGATGGAGAACACGGCGGTGAGCACGAGCGCCCCGCGTACGGCCGGGATCTTGATGCTCCAGGCGATCCGGAACGCCGAGGCGCCGTCCATCCTGGCCGCTTCGAGCACCTCGGCCGGGATCGCCTGCAGGGCCGCGTAAATGATGATCATGTTGTAGCCGGCCCAGCTCCAGGTGACGATGTTGGCCACCGACCAGAGCACCAGGTCCTCGGCGAAGAAGGGGATGGACAGGCCGAGGGGTTCGAGTACGCGGTTGATGGGGCTGGACTGCGGGGAGTACATGAACGACCACACGAGGGCGGCGCTGACGCCGGGGACCGCGTACGGGATGAATCCGGCGAGCCGGAAGAAGCCCTTGCCCCGCGCCGACCTGGAGTCGATGAGCAGGGCCAGCACCAGCGCCAGGCCGAGCATGACGGGCACCTGTACGAGGCCGAACAGCGCGACGCGGGCGAGCGACGAGGTGAAGGCTCCGTCCTGGAACGCCCGCGCGTAGTTGTCGAGCGGGTGGAACTCCTTGGTCGGCGCGGTGAGCCCGAGCCCCGACCGGTGAACGGTGAACAGGCTGCTGACCGCCGCGTAGACGATCGGAGCCACGTACATGGCCGCGAACAGGACGAGGAAGGGGGCACAGAACAGCAGCGGCCGCAGCCCGCGCGCAGGCGGCTTCGGCCTCGCGCCGGCCGGTCTCGGGTGGGCTGCCGGCGATCCGGCGGCCGGACGGGCCGGACCGGTGTCCGCCGGGATGGTGGCATGGGTCACGAGGTTTTCCTTACTGTGGCTCGGACGAACGGCCGGGCGGGGCGCACGTCCCCGGCCGGCGCATCGCTCTACTTCGCGACCTGGAGCCCCTGCTTCTCCATTTCGCCGAGCGTCTTGTCCTGTGCGGTGCGCAGCGCGTCGGCGATGGTGCCGTTGCCGGCCCATGCCTTGCCGAGGCCGTCGTTGACGTCCGCGGCGGTCTTGGTCATCAGCGGTCCCCAGGTCCAGTCGGGGTTGACCTGCGGGGATGCGGCGGCGAACACCTCGTAGATGTTCTGCCCGCCGAAGTAGGGGTCGGGCTTCAGCGCGGGCAGGGTGAGGAGCTTCTTCGCGGCCGGGTAGAGCGCGGCCTTGTCGACGAGGTCCCCGAAGGCCTGCGGGTCGGTGCTCAGCCAGTGCGCGAACTCCCAGGCGGCCTTGGGGTCCTGGCAGCCCTTGAGCACCGCGGTGGCGGAGCCTCCGGCATTGCCGGCCTGGGTGCCTCCGGCCTCCCACTGGGGCATCGGTGCGACCGCCCACTGCCCGGCGCCGTCCTTCGCGCCGCCCTTGATGACGCCGGCCTGCCAGACCGCGCCGACGACCGTGGCGATGCTGCCGTTGCCCAGCCCCGCGTACCAGGCCTGGTCGTACATCGGGGCGCTGCTGATCAGCCCGTCCCCGGCCAGGCCCTGCCAGTAGTCGGCGACCTTCTTGTTGGCCGGCGACGCCATCGTGACCTGCCACGCGTCGTCCTTGACGCCGAACCAGCTTCCGCCGGCCTGCCAGGCCAGACCGGCGTAGTCGTAGTCCAGGTACGGGGAGGAGACGTACCGGTCCGGGCCGGAGGCGTGGATCTTCTCGGCCGCGGTGCGGTACTCGGCCCACGTGGTGGGCGGCTTGAGGCCCAGCGAGTCGAAGAGGTTCTTGTTGTAGAACAGCGCCATCGGGCCGGTGTCCACGGGCGCGCCGTAGACCTTGCCTCCCAGGGTCACCGACTTCCACGCGGAAGCCTGGAAGTCGTCCTCGGCGGCCGACGCCTGAGCGGTCACGTCCTGCAGGGCTCCCTGAGCGGCGAAGCTCGGCAGGGTCTCGTACCCGAGCTGGGCCAGGCACGGCGCGTTCCCGGCCTTCACCGCGTTGAGCATCTTCTGGTAGCCGCCCTTCGCGCCGGGCTGCACCGTCTGGTAGCTGACCTTGATGTCCGGATGGGTCGCGTTGAACGCCTCGACCGCGTCCGCGTAACCGGGGGCCCATCCCCAGAATGTTATCGATGCCATCCCGGGTGTCGACGGTGTCCCCGCCTCCGAGCACCCACTGGCCGCGAGCGCGAGGACAAGGGCGCCCACGGCGCCCGCGAATCGGGTCGTAGCTTGCTTCACGGCTCTCCTCCTATGGTCTGCGGCAGGGCGGAGGAGATACCTCCCAAAGGGGGAGCCGCGTCTGGAACACGCCGGCCCCCGCGCCGATGCGCGTCGGTGGATCGGAACTATGGCAGAGAATGTTATCGATGCCAATAGATGGCACACAGGTGTGCGGATCCGCGGCGAAGGCCAGCTGAAGCGGCATGGGGAGCGATATCATGCGTGCTTGTGACGGCAAAGGAACCCACGGCGCAGCGGAATCCCGGCGACCAGGAGCGGCCGCCCGCGATGGCGGACGTGGCCCGGGTCGCCGGAGTGTCGGCGCAGACCGTGTCGAGAGTGCTCTCCGGGCACCCGAACGTGCAGGACAGGACGCGGGCCAAGGTGGTGGCCGCGGTGGAACAGCTCGGCTACCGCCGGAACAACGCGGCACGGATGCTGAGCTCGGGCCGCAGCCGCACCATCGGCGTGGTGACCCTCCAGACCACGTACTATTCGCGGGCCGCCGTCACCTCCGGCATCGAGAACGCCGCGCAGGCCGCCGGCTACGCGGTCAGCACGGCCACCACGACCTCCCTGGACACCTCCGCCATCGAGCGGGCCCTGGCGCGGCTGGCCGATCAGGACGTCGAAGGCGTCATCCTGTCGGTGCCGTTGATCCACAGCAGCGAAAGGATCGAGCAGCTCACCCGGTCCATGCCCACCATCACGATCGACGGGTCGCGCACCGACGCGACCGGGGTCGTGGCCGTCGACCAGGCCCTCGCGGCGCGCCTGGCGACCCAGCACCTGCTGGACCTGGGTCACGAGACCGTCTGGCACGTGGCGGGTCCCGAGCAGTGGCTGGAGGCAGCGAGCCGGCGCGACGGCTGGCGCACCACGCTGGAGGCCGCCGGCCGGCCGGTCCCGCCGCCGCTGGAGGGTGACTGGTCCCCCGCCTCGGGCTATCGGATCGGGCTCGTCCTGGGCCGCATCCCGGATGTCACCGCCGTCTTCGTGGCGAGCGACGAGATGGCTTTCGGCCTGATCAGGGCCCTGCGCGAGCTCGGAAGGCGGGTCCCCGAGGACATCTCCGTGGTCGGCGTCGACGACATCGAGCTCGCGGAGTACTGCACACCGCCCCTGACCACCGTCGCGCAGCCGTTCAGCGACATGGGAGCGCTGGCCGTGGCCCAGCTGCTGCGGCACATAGCGGACCCCGACGCGGTGGCGGTGCCGGCGTCGATGGAACCGGAACTCGTCGTACGAGCGAGTACCGCCTCCGCGCAGGGGCCGGAAGGCGCGGGCCCGGCCTGATCCGAAGGACGGCCCTAGTGACCTGAGTCGGAGGTTTGTCGTTAGTTCGGTATGAGTCGTCCGGGTCCGAAGATTCCGCCGTTGTCGGTGACCGATGCCCAGCGGGCT
>NZ_JBVIFS010000041.1:16881-55552 GCF_055571215.1 Streptomyces sp. NPDC030995 | reverse complement strand
CCGCAGGGGCACCGCCCCACCCCGAAGCCACCGACCCGGGTGATCCGGCCGCACAAACCCAGCCCCGCCGGCGCTTGAGGCGCGGGGGTCCGGGGGCAGGGCCCCCGGCAGACGGCCCTCACCCGGCCGGCCAGGGCGTCAGCGGACGGGGTGGCCCGCGGCGCGCAGCGTCGACTTGACCTCGGAGATCCGCAGGTCGCCGAAGTGGAACACCGACGCCGCGAGCACCGCATCCGCGCCGGCCGCGATCGCCGGCGGGAAGTGCTCCAGCTTGCCCGCGCCGCCCGAGGCGATCACCGGGACCGTGACGTGCTTGCGTACGGCCGCGATCATCTCGGTGTCGTAGCCGTCCTTGGTGCCGTCCGCGTCCATCGAGTTGAGCAGGATCTCGCCCGCGCCCAGCTCCGCCGCGCGGTGGGCCCACTCGACGGCGTCGATGCCGGTGCCCCGGCGACCGCCGTGCGTGGTGACCTCGAAGGAGCCCGACTCGGTGCGCCGCGCGTCGACCGACAGGACGAGGACCTGGCGGCCGAAGCGCTCCGCGATCTCCTGGATGAGCTCGGGGCGGGCGATGGCGGCCGTGTTCACGCCCACCTTGTCCGCTCCCGCGCGCAGGAGCTTGTCCACGTCGTCGGCCGTGCGGACGCCGCCCCCGACGGTGAGCGGGATGAAGACCTGCTCGGCGGTCCTGCGGACCACGTCGTACGTGGTCTCGCGGTTCCCGGAGGACGCGGTGATGTCGAGGAAGGTCAGCTCGTCGGCGCCCTCGGCGTCGTACAGCTTGGCCATCTCCACCGGGTCGCCGGCGTCGCGCAGGTTCTGGAAGTTGACGCCCTTGACGACCCGGCCGTTGTCCACGTCCAGGCAGGGGATCACTCGTACGGCGAGGGTCATGCCGCGTCTCCCTTGTACGCCTCGACCTCGACCTCGACGACCATGCTCGGGTCGACGAAGCCGGAGACGATGATCATGGATGCGGCGGGGCGGACCGCGTCGAACAGCTCCTTGTGGGCGCGGCCCACGTCGTCCACGTCGCGGGCGTGGGTGAGGTACATCCGGGTGCGGACCACGTGCTCGGGTCCCAGACCGGCCTGTGCCAGTGCCTTGAAGGCGACGCCGAAGGCCGTGATCGCCTGGTCGTACGGGCCTCCGCCGTCGGCCGCGGTGCAGCCGGAGACGAGGACGAGGCCGTTGGGGAGCTGGACGGCGCGGGAGTAGCCGATGACGTCCTCGTAGGGGCCGCCGGAGGAGATGCGGCGGACTTCGGAGGGGCTGCTCATGCGGAGACCACCTTCAGGGCTTCTTCCAGGGTGAATGCCTTGGCGTACAGGGCCTTGCCGACGATCGCGCCCTCGACGCCCAGCGGCACCAGCTCGGACAGCGCCCGCAGGTCGTCCAGGGAGGAGATGCCGCCGGAGGCGACGACGGGCCGGTCGGTGGCGGCGCAGACGTTCTTCAGCAGCTCCAGGTTGGGGCCGGTGAGCGTGCCGTCCTTGCCGATGTCGGTGACGACGTACCGGGCGCAGCCCTCGGAGTCCAGGCGGGCGAGGGTTTCGTACAGGTCGCCGCCCTCGCTGGTCCAGCCGCGGCCCTTGAGGGTGGTGCCGCGTACGTCGAGACCGACCGCGATCTTGTCGCCGTGCTCGGCGATGGCCTTGGCGGCCCACTCGGGGGTCTCCAGGGCGGCGGTGCCGAGGTTGACGCGGGTGCAGCCGGTGGCGAGGGCCGCGGCCAGCGAGGCGTCGTCGCGGATGCCGCCGGAGAGCTCGACCTTGATGTCCATGGCGCCGGTGATCTCCGCGACGAGGGCGCGGTTGTCGCCGGTGCCGAAGGCGGCGTCCAGGTCGACCAGGTGCAGCCACTCGGCGCCGGAGCGCTGCCAGGCGAGGGCCGCCTCCAGCGGGGAGCCGTAGGAGGTCTCGCTGCCGGACACCCCGTGCACGAGGCGGACGGCCTGTCCGTCGCGGACGTCGACCGCGGGAAGGAGTTCCAACGTCTTCGGCATCAGAGGGTCTCGATCCAGTTGGTGAGGAGCTGGGCTCCGGCGTCGCCGGACTTCTCGGGGTGGAACTGGGTGGCCCACAGGGCCCGGTTCTCCACCGCCGCGACGAACCGCTCGCCGTGCGTGGCCCAGGTGACCTTGGGGGCGCGGATCAGCGGGTTGGTCACTTCCAGGCTCCAGTCCTTCGCGGCGTAGGAGTGCACGAAGTAGAAGCGGGCGTCGGCGTCCAGCCCGGCGAAGGCCTGGCTGTCGGCCGGGGCCTCGACGGTGTTCCAGCCCATGTGGGGGACGATCGCGGCCTTGAGCGGGCCGACCGTGCCGGGCCACTCGTCGAGGCCCTCGGTCTCGACGCCGTGCTCGATGCCGCGCTCGAAGAGGATCTGCATGCCGACGCAGATGCCCATGACGGGGCGGCCGCCGGAGAGCCGGCGGCCGATGATCCAGTCGCCGCGGGCGTCCTTGAGGCCCTGCATGCAGGCGGAGAAGGCGCCGACGCCGGGGACGAGGAGTCCGTCCGCGTCCATGGCCTTGTCGTAGTCGCGGGTGATCTCGACGTCCGCGCCGACGCGGGCGAGGGCGCGCTCGGCGGAACGGACGTTGCCGAAGCCGTAGTCGAAGACGACGACGCTCTTTGTTGCGCTCATTCCCAGATTCCTTGGATCCGCAGGACTCCGGCGGCCAGACACATCGCGGAGCCGATGGCGAGCAGGACGATGACCGACTTGGGCATCTGCTGCTTGTGGAAGGAGTAGACGCCGCCGGCCAGGAAGAGGCCGAGGACGATCAGGATGGTGTTGAGGCCGTTCACGGCTAGAGGGCGCCCTTCGTGGAGGGCAGGATGCCGGCCGCGCGCGGGTCGAACTCGGCGGCGTAGCGCAGGGCCCGGGCGAGCGCCTTGAACTGGCACTCCACGATGTGGTGGGCGTTGCGGCCGTACGGGACGTGGATGTGCAGGGCGATCTGGGCCTGCGCGACGAAGGACTCGAAGATGTGCCGGGTCATCGTCGTGTCGTAGGTGCCGATCATCGGCGCCATGTTCTCGGGCTCGGTGTGCACGAGGTAGGGGCGGCCGGACAGGTCCACGGTGACCTGGGCGAGGGACTCGTCGAGCGGCACGGTGCAGTTGCCGAAGCGGTAGATGCCCACCTTGTCGCCGAGGGCCTGCTTGAAGGCGGCGCCGAGCGCGAGGGCGGTGTCCTCGATGGTGTGGTGGGTGTCGATGTGCAGGTCGCCGTCGGTCTTGACCGTGAGGTCGAACAGGCCGTGGCGGCCGAGCTGGTCGAGCATGTGGTCGTAGAAGCCCACGCCCGTCGAGACGTCGACCTGGCCGGTGCCGTCGAGGTTTATCTCGACGACCACGGAGGTCTCCTTGGTGGTCCGTTCGACCCGTCCGATGCGGCTCATGCGTGCTGCTCCTTCTTCAGTGCGCGAACCGCTTCCAGGAACGCGTCGTTCTCGGCCGGGGTGCCCGCGGTGACCCGCAGCCGGCCCGGTACGCCGTTGTCACGGACCAGGACGCCCTGGTCGAGGATCTTCTGCCAGGCGGTGTGCGCGTCGTCGAACTTCCCGAACTGGATGAAGTTCGCGTCGGAGTCGGTGACCTCGTAGCCGAGGGCCCGCAGTTCGACGACCAGGCGGTCGCGCTCGGCCTTGAGCTGCTCGACGTAGCCGAGCAGGGTGTCGGTGTGCTCCAGGGCGGCCAGCGCCGTGGCCTGGGTGACGGCCGACAGGTGGTACGGCAGGCGCACCAGCTGGACGGCGTCGACGACGGCGGGGTGCGCGGCCAGGTAGCCCAGGCGCAGGCCGGCCGCGCCGAAGGCCTTGGACATGGTCCGGGAGACCACCATGTTCGGGCGGCCCTCGATGAGGGGCAGCAGCGAGTCGCGGTGGCTGAACTCCACGTACGCCTCGTCCACGATCACGAGGGACGGCTTGGCCGCCTGCGCGGCCTCGTACAGGGCGAGGACCGTCTCGGCCCCGACCGCCGTACCCGTGGGGTTGTTGGGCGAGGTGATGAAGACGACGTCGGGGGCGTTCTCGGCGATCGCCTGCTCGGCCGCCGCCACGTCGATGGTGAAGTCCTCGTTGCGCGGGCCGGAGATCCACCCGGTGCCGGTGCCGCGGGAGATCAGCGCGTGCATCGAGTACGAGGGCTCGAAGCCGATCGCGGTGCGGCCGGGCCCGCCGAAGGTCTGGAGCAACTGCTGGATGACCTCGTTGGAGCCGTTGGCGGCCCACACGTTCTCCCGCGCGACCGGGTGCTTGGCCGTACGGGTGAGGTAGGCGGCCAGCTGGGTGCGCAGCTCGACCGCGTCCCGGTCGGGGTAGCGGTTGAGGGTGCGGGCGGCCTCGGTGACGCGCTCGGCGATGCGCCGCACCAGCTCCTCGGGGAGCTCGTACGGGTTCTCGTTGGTGTTCAGCTGGACGGGCACGTCGAGCTGCGGGGCGCCGTACGGGGTCTTGCCGCGCAGCTCGTCCCGGATGGGGAGGTCGTCGATTGCGATGTTCGCCGTCATGCGGTCGGCACCTTCCATCCGAAGCGCGCCTTCAGGGCGGCGCCGTGCGCGGGCAGGTCCTCGGCCTCGGCCAGGGTCACCACGTGGTGGGTGACCTCGGCGAGGGCGTCGCGCGTGTAGTCGACGATGTGGATGCCGCGCAGGAAGGACTGCACGGACAGGCCCGAGGAGTGGCAGGCGCAGCCGCCGGTGGGCAGCACGTGGTTCGACCCGGCGCAGTAGTCGCCGAGCGAGACCGGGGCCCAGGGGCCGACGAAGATCGCGCCGGCGTTGCGTACGCGGGCGGCCCAGGCGGCGGCGTCGGCGGTCTGGATCTCCAGGTGCTCGGCGCCGTACGCGTCGACGACCTTGAGGCCGTCCTCCAGGCTGTCGACCAGCACGATCGCGGACTGCTTGCCCGCGAGGGCCGGCTTGATCCGGTCGTGGATGTGCTTGGAGGCCGCGACCTGCGGCTCCAGCTCGCGCTCGACGGCGTCCGCGAGCTCCGCGGAGTCCGTGACGAGCACGGCTGCGGCCAGCGGGTCGTGCTCGGCCTGGCTGATCAGGTCGGCGGCGACGTGCACCGGGTCGGCCGTGGAGTCCGCGAGGACCGCGATCTCGGTGGGGCCGGCCTCTGTGTCGATGCCGATCTTGCCGGTGAAGTAGCGCTTGGCGGCGGCGACCCAGATGTTGCCGGGGCCGGTCACCATGTTGACGGGCAGGCAGTCCTCCGTGCCGTACGCGAACATCGCGACGGCCACGGCGCCGCCGGCCGCGTACACCTCGTCCACGCCGAGGAGCGCGCACGCGGCGAGGATCGTCGGGTGCGGCAGGCCCCCGAACTCCTTCTGCGGCGGGGACGCGAGCGCGATCGACTCGACGCCCGCTTCCTGCGCCGGTACGACGTTCATGACGACGGAGGACGGGTACACCGAGCGGCCGCCCGGGGCGTACAGCCCCACGCGCTCCACCGGCACCCACTTCTCGGTCACCGTGCCGCCGGGGACCACCTGGGTGGTGTGCTCGGTGCGGCGCTGGTTGCGGTGCACGATCCGGGCGCGCCGGATCGACTCCTCCAGGGCGGCGCGGACGGCCGGGTCCAGCTGTTCCAGGGCGGCCTTGATGGCCTGCGCGGGTACCCGGACCTGCGAGAGCTCGACTCCGTCGAACTTCTGCGCGTACTCGATCAGCGCCGCCGTGCCACGATGATGGACGTCCTCGCAGATGGGCCGCACCTTCTCCAGGGCAGCTTCTACGTCGAACTCGGCACGGGGCAGCAGATCGCGCAGGGCGCCACCCTCGGGGAGGGCGTCACCGCGCAGGTCGATACGAGAGATCACGTCCCAATTCTCTCAGACCGTCTCGCGCCACCGTTCGCCTGTATCACTGGCTGATACACGCCCCGGATGTCACAGGCGCCCGTTAGGTTTGATCAAGACGCTTTTCACACGCGTGCGTGGGGGCGAGTGGGCGTGTGGGTGACAGCGGAGGGGGGCCGCCATGACCGAGGCGCGCGTGGGCGAGGAACCGGCGGATCTCACGGCTTCCGAGCGCCGCATGTGGGAGGCGTACCGCACGGGCAGCATCTGCGATCTCAGCTCCCGCATCCCCGACCAGGACGACCCGCACGCCGACCACGTCTGGGGCGCCGGCCGCAGCGTCCGCGCCCGGGTGGTGGCCCTGCTGCTGCTCCACGGGCCGCCGCCGGTGCCGGGCCGGGTGGCCTCGCTCAAGCTGCGCGGCGTACGGATCACCGGGCGGCTCGATCTGTCGGGCGGCACGATCGCCCCGTACGTGGAGATCCAGTCCTGCCGCTTCGACAGCGAGATCCAGCTGTCCGAGGCCCGCTTCGGCACGCTGCGCCTGATCAACTGCGCGATACCGCGGCTGGAGGCGGCCCGCCTGCACACCGAGGGCGACCTGCACATGCCGCGCTGCCGGGTGGCCCGGGGCATCCGGCTGACCGACGCGCAGATCGGCACCGATCTGCTGATCAGCCAGGCGGTGGTGCAGCGCGACAACAAGGGCCGGGCGATCACCGCCGACGGGATGTCGGTCGCGCAGGACTTCCAGGGCGAGCTGCTGGAGACGTTCGGGGAGGTGAGCCTGCGCGGGGCGAAGGTCGGCGTGTCGATGAACCTGCGCGGGGCCCGCCTGCGCAATCCGTACGGGAAGTACGCGCTGAACGCCCCGCAGCTGACCGTCGAGCGGACCCTGTACCTGACGTCGATCGCGCTGGACTACGTCCCCGGCTCGAACTCCTCCACTCCCCCGTACGGGCTGGGGCTGACGCCCACGCGCGGCCAGCGGGCCCAGCGCTTCGTGTGCCGCGGCGGGCTGCGGCTGGACGACGGCCGCTTCGGGGACGCCATCGACTTCTACGGCGCGCGGTTCGGGCTCACCGCCGAGCAGGAGATATCCCTGCGCCGGATCCAGACCCCCGAGTTCCGCTTCGTGGGCGAGCGGCCGGAGCAGGGGCGGGTGGTGGTGTCCGGGGCCAAGGTGGTCAAGCTCGTCGACACCTCCACGAGCTGGCCGGGCCCGGGCGGGGTGGCCATCGAGGGCTTCGTCTACGAGAACCTCGCGCCCCGGGGCCACTTCCCCCTCTCCCGCCGGCTGGAGTGGGTGGAGGCGGCCACCCCCGAGTACTCGCCGGAGCCGTACGAGCGGCTGGCCGCCGTACTGCGGGCCAGCGGTGAGGACGCCGACGCCCGCGAGGTGCTGCTGGCCAAGCAGCGGCGGCGCCGGGCCACGCTGACTCCGGCGGCCAAGGCCTGGGGGTACCTCCAGGACTGGACCGTGGCGTACGGCTACCGGCCGGGCAAGGCGGCCCGGTGGATGGTCGTCCTGTGGGCGGCGGGGGCCCTGCTGTTCTCCCAGCTCGATCCGGCCCCGCTCAGGGAGGGTGAGTCCCCCCAGTGGAGTGCCCCCCTGTACGCCCTGGATCTGCTGCTCCCGGTGATCGATCTCGGCCAGCAGGGCCAATGGAAGCTGGAGGGCGACTGGCAGTGGGGGGCCGCGGCGCTCGTCATCCTGGGCTGGATCCTGGCCACGACGGTGGCGGCGGGGGCCTCCCGGCTGCTGAGGCGGGGGTGACACGGTCTGGTCCACGGCCACTACCCTGTGCCTCGTGACCACCGTTCGCCTGCCCCTCTTCCCGCTGAACTCGGTGCTGTTCCCGGGACTCGTCCTCCCGCTGAACATCTTCGAGGAGCGTTATCGCGCCATGATGCGCGAGCTGCTGAAGTCGGGCGAGGAGGAGCCGCGCCGATTCGCGGTCGTCGCGATCCGCGACGGCCGGGAGGTCGCGCCGACCGCGCCCGGCCTGCCCGACCAGACGGCCCTGCCGGAGCGGGGCCCCACCGCGGGCTTCGGCTCCGACCCGATCCAGGCCTTCCACCGGGTGGGCTGCATCGCGGACGCGGCGACGATCCGCGAGCGGGAGGACGGCAGCTTCGAAGTGCTGGCGACGGGCACCACGCGAGTGAGGCTGCTCTCGGTCGATTCCTCGGGCCCCTTCCTGACGGCGGACCTGGAAGAGCTTCCGGAGGACGCGGGCGACGGCGCGGGCGTCCTGGCCGAGGGCGTGCTGCGGGCCTTCCGCAACTACCAGAAGCGGCTGGCCGGAGCCCGCGAGCGGTCCCTGACGGGCGCCGAGCTCCCCGACGAGCCGTCGGTGGTCTCCTACCTGGTGGCAGCGGCGGCGGTACTGGACATCCCGGCGAAGCAGCGGCTGCTCCAGGCCCCGGACACGGCGACCCGCCTCGCGGAGGAGCTCAAGCTCCTGCGCACGGAGACCGCGGTGATCCGCCACCTCCCGTCCCTGCCGGCGGTGGACCTGACCCGGACCCCGACGAGCCCGAACTGACGGAGCGCTGATGGCGAAGAAGCCCAAGCAGGCGGCCGGCACCCCGGCGATCGTCGCCCTCACGGCGGCGGGCGTCCCCTTCACCACGCACGCGTACGAGCACGACCCGGCGCACCCCTCGTACGGGGAGGAGGCCGCGCAGGCTCTCGGCGTCTCGCCCGCGCAGGTCTTCAAGACACTGGTCGCGGACGTGGACGGGGTCCTGACGGTGGCGGTGGTCCCGGTCTCGGGGTCACTGGACCTGAAGGCCCTGGCGACGGCGGTCGGCGGGAAGCGGGCGGCGATGGCGGACCCCGCCCTGGCGGAACGCACCACGGGCTACGTCCGCGGCGGCATCTCCCCGCTGGGGCAGCGGCGCCGCCTGCGCACGGTGCTCGACGCGTCGGCCTCGGCGCACCCCACGATCTGCGTCTCGGCCGGCCGCCGCGGCCTGGAGGTCGAGCTGGCCCCCTCGGCCCTGGCCACCCTCACCGAAGCCGTCCTGGCCCCGGTGGCCCGCCCGTAGCCTCCCGGCGGGGTCACAGGCTCGCAGGTGCGGCGCCGCTGCGGGGGCCAGCCCCCGAGCCCCCGCGCCTCAAACGCCGGCGGGGCTGGATTTTTCAGCCCCGCCGGCGTTTGAGGCGCGGGGTGCCGGGCGGAGCCCCGCTCTTCCAGCCCCGCCGGCGTTTGAGGCGCGGGGTCCGGGGCGGAGCCCTGCTCTTTCAGCCCCGCCGGCGTTTGAGGCGCGGGGTCCGGGGCGGAGCCCTGCTCTTTCAGCCCCGCCGGCGTTTGAGGCGCGGGGTCTGGGGCGGAGCCCCGGGAGGCGGCGGGTCAGGACTGCGGCGGCGGCGACGCGGCCTGGTAGTAGCCGCCCCAGGGGACCTGTACCGGATCGGGGTCGCGCGGGGACCACAGGGCCGTGAGGCCGAGGTGGACCAGGACGGCGGCCATCGGCCAGGCCAACAGCGCCCCGTACGCGAGCAGCTCCAGCGGCGCGTCGAACGGCACGCCCTTGCCCGCCTTGGCCGCCCCGGCCGCCAGGTCGGACGACGGCCCCAGCCACATCCCGAGCCGCCACCCCACCAGCGCGGCGAAGCCGGAGCCCACCGCGAGCCCGATCACCAGCGGCACGCCAGCGCGCCGGCGCCACAGGAACGTACCGACCGCGCTGAGCACGCCGAACCCGACCGCCAGCAGGAAGAAGGTCCCGTCGGCCGCGATCCGCGCCTCGCTCTCGCTGCTGCGCAGGAACACGGACTCGCCGTTGGACACGTACTGCACCCGAGGCGCCAGCCACACCCACAGCAGTCCGAGGAGCACGCCGGCCACCCCGACCGCGAGGGCGACGGCGGCCCCGTCGCGGATGTCCTCCGGGGTGATGGCCCCGGCATCGCCGCCCGGCTTCTCGGGCGGGAACGACGGCGGGTCGAAAGGAGACGGCGGGGTCACGGCTTCGGTCACCCCCACATCGTGCCAGGTGCGTCCACCGGCGGCGTCAGCGGACCGCCGCCCGCCGGTACGCCCACGTCGCGACGGCCAGCGACAGGACGCCGACCGCCCCGCACACGCCGAGGTCGAGGGCGACGGCGGCCCAGTCCGGTTCGGGGGCGAAGGTGCGCGCGAACGCCTCCACCCCGTACGTCGACGGCATCAGGTCCCGGGCCCACACGATCACGTCCGGCATCCGCTCGGGCGGCAGCACGCCCAGCAGCAGCGCGGCCGACATCCCGAGCTGCCCGGCGAGCGTGGCCAGCTCCTGCCGCGGCGCCAGCAGCCCCAGCGCCGCGCCGAGCCCGGCCAGCGCGGCCCCGGCCAGCGGCACCACCGCGGCCAGGATCCACAGCCCGCCCATCGGCAGCCCGAACAGCACACACCCGAAGACCGCGGTGACCAGGGTCCCCGGCAGCGTGAAGGAGGCGTACGCGGCGGCCGCGCCCAGCACCACCGAGGCGGGCGGCACCGGCAGGGTCGCGTAGTGGTCGAGTCCGCCGCCGGCCCGCAACTGCCCGAAGTACTGCGCGAGCAGGTTCAGCGCGACGAAGGCGACGACCAGCACCGAGGAACCGGCGACGACGGCCCGGGCCTCCGAGCCCCCGTCGACCACGCCCCGCATCAGGATCATGATCCCGACGGACTGGAAGGTGGCCACGAAGAGCAGCGGGATCCGGGCCACCCGTGCCCGGGACAGCTGCGCCCGGTACACGGCGGCCAGCGCGGGAAAGAACCGGGCCTTGGGCGCGAGCACACCCACGGGGATGCCCACGGGGGTGCCCACGGCAGCGGCCGCGGCAGCGCCCGCCGCAGTGTTCCCAGCGGTTTCCTCAGCCGTGGTGGTCACGCCTTCACCAGCCCCTTCGTCTTCCCGCCGAGCGCGAGGTAGACGTCCTCCAGGCTCGGCGTGGCCAGCGTGAAGTCGTCGAGCGCGGCGAAGGCCGGTCCGCCGGTCACCGCGGCGACCGCCGCACGGGCCTCGTCCGGCCCGAGCCGCAGCACCCAGCGCCGCCCGGACTCGACGGCGAGCTCACGCAGCGACGCGACCTCCGGAACACCCAGCGGAGCGGCCTCGCGCCACACCAGCTCCAGCCGGACCTCGCCCGAGACCTTGGCCTTCAGTCCGGCCGGGGTGTCGCAGGCGATGACCTTGCCCTGGTCGATGACGGCGACCCGGTCGAGGACGGTCTCGGCCTCGATGACGTTGTGGGTGACGAGCAGGACCGTCGCGCCGTGCTGCTCGCGCCGCCGGTCCACGGCCGACCAGACGGCTCGCCGGGCCACCGGGTCCATGCCGGTGGTGGGCTCGTCGAGGACCAGTACGGGCCGCTCCCCCACCAGCGCCGCGGCGAAGCAGGCGAGGCGCCGCTGTCCGCCGGAAAGTTTCTTCAGGGGCCGCCCGGCGATCGGGGTCAGCCCGAGCTCCTCCAGTACGGCGTCGCGCGCGGCCCGCGCCGCCCGTGCGCCGAGCCCGCGCAGCCGCCCGGTGGTCTCGGCGGCCAGCGCCACCGTGAGCTCGTCCAGGGCGGTGGACTCCTGCCCCAGGTAGGCGAGCAGCCGGGAGGCCCGCTCCGGGTGGCGTACGAGGTCGTGGCCGAGCAGGGTCACGGTGCCCGCGTCGGGCCGCATCAGGCCGGTGAGCTGGCGGACGAGGGTGGACTTGCCGGCGCCGTTGGGGCCGAGCAGGCCGAAGATCTCACCGCGCCGCACGTCCAGGCAGACGCCGTCGTTGGCACGGGTCTCGGGCAGTGCGGGAGCCCCGCGCCGTCCTCGTACCGCGGGATACGTCTTGACCAGGTCACGCACCGCGCAAACCACGTCGGAGGCCGCACCAGCGGCCGCCGCCGTGCCGTTCTGCGCCTGTGCTGTGCCCGTACTCACGAGGGAGCAGCCTACGGGGTTCCCGCCCCTACTCGGCCGCCGGGGTCAGCGGGGCGGAGGCCTCGCCGGACCCGGCTCCGGGCGCGGCGGCCGGTACGGCGGCCACGTGCTCGGCGGCCGCGCGGACGTCGATCTCCCGCCAGAACCCGGCGCGGATGGCGTACCGGTCGTGCTCGTCGATCTGGTCGTCCTTGTGCGCGAGCAGCCCGAACCGGGCGGCGTACCGCAGCAGCTCGCCGTCGATCCGGTGCGGGATCCGCGGGTACATCGTGGCCAGCTTCTGCAGGTGCACGGTCTCCGGGAGCCGTTCCATCCACCGCCGGGCGAACACCTGTCCCACCTCGAACGGGTCCCCGCCGACGGTGGTGATGTCCTCCTCCCGGTCCGCCCAGCGCTGCTCGGCGCTGGTGAGCTGGGCGAGGGTGGGCAGCGAGGCGGTCTCGGCGGGTTCGCCGAGCGGTCCGGCCCGGTCGATCCACCCCTTGTCGGAGGACCAGCGCAGGGCACTGGCCGGGGCGTGCCCGCTGCTCGGCCCGGCCGACGGTCCGGGCTGCTGGCCGGGGGCCCGCAGGGCTCCGGCGAGGTCCTTCGGCGTGGGTACGGTCTTGCCCCCCGGCGCGGTCGGCGCCGGTACGGGGGCCCCCTCGCGGTCTTCGCCGCCGCCTGCGGCGGAGCCGTTGCGGGCGGCCTCGGCGAGCGCCGCCTCGGGCAGCGGGGCCGAGAGGATGGCGGCGATGTCGGGGCGCGGGGCGGGCGGCGGTGAGCACAGCCCGGTGAGGTCCTTGGCGCGGACGGCCCGGGTGATCCAGGCCCGGTCGAGGACGCGGCGTTCGTCGGCTTCGGCGACGAGGTCCTCGGACTGGTTGTAGTCCCCGTCGGCGGCCTGGACGGCCCACAGGTGGACGGCGACCCCGTGTTCCTTGGCGGACATCAGGCCGGGCAGCAGGTCGCCGTCGCCGGTGACCAGGACCACGTCGGAGCAGGCGCGGTTGCGGGCGAGCTCGGTGAGCTCGGCGTGCATGGCGGCGTCGACGCCCTTCTGCGCCCAGCGGCCGTCGCTGCGGGTCAGGGCTCCCAGCCGGACGGTGACGCGGGGCATGACGCGCAGCCGCCGGTGTTCGGGCTGCGGCACCCGGTCGGGTGCACCGTCGAACCAGTAGATGCGCAGCAGGGGCTGCTCGGTGTCCGCCTCGGCCCGCTCGCGCAGGCCCTGGATGAGGGCGGCATGGTCGACGGTGATCCGGGAGCGGGAGGGCTCCCCGGCGAGAAGGCTGGCGGCGGCGCCCAACAGGTAGCCGGCGTCCACCAGGACGACGCAGCGGTCCACGTGTTCCACCCTCTTCCCTGGGGGTCCTCTGTGTTTTTCGGCGGGTGCCCCGAGTCTGCCCGACCTCAAGGGCGTTGAAGGCCGGAACTCGATCATCGGCGTGGCGGATCTCACAGAGTGGAGAGACGGAGACCTCGCTACGCGCAGTAATGATCCAAAATGCGCGGTTTCTGGCGCTGTGTGAGTGTGAAGGCGGTCCTGGCCCCTAGACCCTCGTGGAGGTTCCCCCCATGGCCAAGAACAAGAACCAGAAGCAGCCGTCGAAGCAGCAGGCCCGCTCGTCGCAGGAGCCGTCGAAGGGCTCGATGGAATCCTCGCCCGAATCGACCTCGCAGGCGCCGAGTCCGATGGATCTGGCGCACAAGAGCAAGACGAAGAAGTTCGGCCACAACTGACGCGGCCGCGGCCGCCCGAGGGCGGTCCGCACGTGGAAAGGGCCTGCCCGGCATCGCCGGGCAGGCCCTTTCCGTGCGGTCCGGCCGGGACTAGCCCGCCAGGCAGGACGGCCCGAGCAGCACCTTGAGGTCGCCGAAGAGCGCCGGGTCGGGCTGTACGCGGTGCTTGTCGAGGCGCAGCACGGTGGTGGTCCGCGGCCCCTGGAGCTTGATCCGCACCTCGGTGTTGCCCTTGTGGTGGCGCAGGATCTCCCCCAGACGGGTCACCATCGGCGGGGTGACCTTGACGGTGGGGATGGTGAGGACGACGGGGGCGTTGGTGCCGGCGGAGGTGAGGTCGGGGACCATCATCTCCATGGCGACCAGGCGGGGGACGTCCTCGCGCTTGTCGAGGCGGCCCTTGACGAAGACGACGGTGTCCTCGACCAGCTGGGTGGAGACGAGCTGGTAGGTCGCGGGGAAGAACATGCACTCGATGGAGCCGGCCAGGTCCTCGACGGTGGCGATGGCCCAGGCGTTGCCCTGCTTGGTCATCTTGCGCTGGAGGCCCGAGATGATGCCGCCGATGGTGACGACCGCGCCGTCGGAGTGCTCTCCGCCGGTCAGCTGGGAGATGCCGGCGTCCGTCTTGTCGGAGAGCACGTGCTCCAGCCCGAAGAGCGGGTGGTCGGAGACGTAGAGGCCGAGCATCTCGCGCTCCTGGGCGAGCAGGTAGGACTTCTCCCACTCGACGTCGGAGAACTCCACGTCGAGTCCGAAGCCCGGCTCGTCGCTCGCGTTCTCGTCACCCATTCCGCCGAACAGGTCGAACTGTCCCTCGGCCTCCTTGCGCTTGACGGCGACCACGTTGTCGATCATCGGCTCGTGGTGGGCGACCAGGCCCTTGCGGGTGTGGCCCATCTCGTCGAAGGCGCCGGCCTTGATCAGCGACTCGACGGTCCGCTTGTTGCAGACGACGGCCTCGACCTTGTCCAGGAAGTCGGGGAAGGAGGAGAACTTCCCCTTGGCCTTCCTGGTCTTGATGATCGACTCGACGACGTTCTGGCCGACGTTGCGCACCGCGGTGAGGCCGAAGAGGATCACGTCGTCGCCCTGGGCGGCGAAGTTCGGCTCGGACTCGTTCACGTTCGGCGGGAGCACCTTGATGCCCATCCGGCGGCACTCGTTCAGGTAGATCGCGGACTTGTCCTTGTCGTCCTTGACCGAGGTGAGCAGGCCGGCCATGTACTCGGCCGGGAAGTTCGCCTTGAGGTAGGCGGTCCAGTAGGAGACCAGCCCGTACGCGGCCGAGTGGGCCTTGTTGAACGCGTAGCCGGCGAAGGGGACCAGGACGTCCCACAGGGCCTGGATGGCCTTGTCGCTGTAGCCGTTCTTCTTCGCGCCCTCCTGGAAGATGACGAAGTTCTTCGCCAGCTCCTCGGGCTTCTTCTTGCCCATCACGCGGCGCAGGATGTCGGCCTCGCCGAGCGAGTACCCGGCGATGATCTGGGCGGCCTTCTGCACCTGCTCCTGGTAGACGATCAGGCCGTAGGTGACCGCGAGCACCTCTTCGAGGGGCTTCTCCAGATCCGGGTGGATCGGGGTGATCTCCTGCTGCTTGTTCTTTCGCAGGGCGTAGTTCGTGTGCGAGTTCATGCCCATCGGGCCCGGCCGGTACAGGGCCGAGACGGCGGAGATGTCCTCGAAGTTGTCGGGCTTCATCAGGCGCAGCAGGGAGCGCATGGGGCCGCCGTCGAACTGGAAGACGCCGAGGGTGTCGCCGCGGCCGAGCAGTTCGAAGGTCTTGGGGTCGTCGAGCGGGAGGCCCAGGAGATCGATGTCGATCCCCTTGTTGGCCTTCACCATCTTGACGGCGTCGTCCATGATCGTGAGGTTGCGCAGGCCGAGGAAGTCCATCTTCAGCAGGCCGAGCGATTCGCAGCTCGGGTAGTCCCACTGGGTGATGGTGACGCCGTCGGTGTGCCGCACCCAGACGGGTACGTGGTCGGTGATCGTCTCGCTGGACATGATCACGCCGGCGGCGTGCACGCCCATCTGGCGGACCAGGCCCTCCACACCGCGGGCGGTGTCGATGACCTTCTTCACGTCCGGCTCGTTCTCGTACATCCCGCGGATCTCGCCGGCCTCGCTGTAGCGGGGGTGCGAGGGGTCGAGGATGCCGGAGAGCGGGATGCCCTTGCCGAGGACGTCGGCGGGCATGGCCTTGGTGAGCCGGTCGCCCATGGCGTACGGGTAGCCCAGCACGCGGGCCGAGTCCTTGATCGCGTTCTTGGCCTTGATGGTGCCGTACGTACCGATCATGGCGACCTTGTCGGCGCCGTACTTCTCGGTCACGTACCTGATCACTTCGACGCGCCGGCGCTCGTCGAAGTCGATGTCGACATCGGGCATGGAGACGCGCTCGGGGTTCAGGAAGCGCTCGAAGATCAGACCGTGGGTGAGCGGGTCGAGGTCGGTGATGCCCATGGCGTACGCGACGATCGAGCCGGCCGCGGAGCCTCGGCCCGGGCCCACCGCGATGCCCTGGTTCTTCGCCCACATGATGAAGTCGGCGACCACGAGGAAGTAGCCCGGGAAGCCCATCGAGATGATCGTGTCCATCTCGTACTCGGCCTGCTTCATCCGGTCGTCCGGGATGCCACCGGGGTAGCGGCGGTGCATGCCGCGCATGGTCTCCTCGCGGAACCAGGTGACCTCGGTGTAGCCGTCCGGGATGTCGAACTTCGGCATCAGGTTCCGGAACTTGAACATGCCCTCGGTGTCGATCTGGTCCGCGACCAGCTTCGTGTTGGCGCAGCCCTCCTGCCAGGCGTCCGAGGAGTCGATGGCGTACATCTCGTCCGTGGACTTCAGGTAGTAGCCGGTGCCGTCGAAGCGGAAGCGGTCCGGGTCCGAGAGGTTCTTGCCGGTCTGGATGCAGAGCAGGGCGTCGTGGGCGCCGGCCTCGCTCGCGTAGGTGTAGTGCGAGTCGTTCGTCACCAGCGGCGGGATGCCGAGCTTCTTGCCGATCTCCAGCAGTCCGTCGCGGACCCGGCGCTCGATCTCGATGCCGTGGTCCATCAGCTCCAGGAAGTACCGGTCCTTGCCGAAGATGTCCTGGTACTCGGAGGCGGCCTTCAGTGCCTCGTCGAACTGGCCGAGGCGCAGTCGGGTCTGGAGCTCGCCGGAGGGGCAGCCGGTGGAGGCGATCAAGCCCTCCGACCACTTGGAGATGGTCTCCTTGTCCATGCGCGGCCACTTGGTCAGCCAGCCCTCGGCGTACGCGTCGGAGGACAGCCGGAAGAGGTTGTGCAGGCCGGTGGCGTTCGCCGCCCAGATCGTCTTGTGGGTGTAGCCACCGGAACCGGAGACGTCGTCGCGCTTCTGGTGCGGCTGGCCCCACTGGATGCGGCGCTTGTTGCGCCGGGACTCCGGGGCGACGTACGCCTCGATGCCGATGATCGGCGTGATGCCGGCCTTCTTCGCGGTGTGGAAGAAGTCATAGGCGCCGTGAAGGTTGCCGTGGTCGGACATGGCGATGTGCGTCATGCCCATCTCGTTGCACGCGTTGAACATGTCCTTCAGCCGCGCGGCACCGTCCAGCAGGGAGTACTGGGTGTGGACGTGCAGGTGCGTGAACGGCGGCTTGGTCACGGTGGGGGTCCTCCGGGGGGAGAGAGGGGGCGGCAGCTACGAATCCTACGTCTCCCGAGTGACAGAACCGGGGCACCGACCGGTACCTTCACACGTTGCAGAGCCAGAGAGGACGGACACCTGTCCGAACCCCTCTGGATCAATACGTGATCCGTGAGCGATCCACCCCGCACGACCAGGAGGCATCCGCGATGGCGGTTCCCGAGACGACCGACGAGCAGCGCGCCGAGCAGATCCTCGACGTGTTCGACACCGCGTTCGGTGAGCTGCTCGCCGCCGACCCCGCTGCCTTCCAGGTCAAGTTCCGCAAGATGGCGGCCTCGGCCTTCGCCTTCTACCGGGGCACGGCCTGCCTCTTCTACTCCGACCTGGAGCGGGACCGGCACGGCGGCCCGTACCTGGACGAGCGGACGGGCCGGGTGTGGATCCACGGCGATCTGCACGCCGAGAACTTCGGCACGTACATGGACTCCAACGGCCGGCTGATCTTCAACGTCAACGACTTCGACGAGGCCTACGTCGGCCCCTTCACCTGGGACCTGAAGCGGTTCGCCGCCTCCGTCGCCCTGATCGGCTACACCAAGGCGCTCAGCGACGGCCAGATCAGCGAACTGGTGCGGATCTACGCCGGCGCCTACCGGGAGCGGATCCACCGCCTGGCCACGGGGGCCAAGCACGACGAGGTGCCCTCCTTCGACCTGGACACCGCCCAGGGCCCGCTGCTGGGCGCGCTGCGCTCGGCCCGCTCCCGCACCCGCTTCGCCCTGCTGGACTCGATGACGGAGATCCGCGACTACGAGCGCCGCTTCACGGCCGGCGGCGGCTCCATCGAGCTGGACGCCGCCACCCGCTACAAGGTGCTGGCCGCCTTCGACGGGTACCTGGAGACCCTCCCCGACGAGTCCCTCGTCCGGCCCGACTCCTACCGGGTCAAGGACGTGGTGGGGCGCCGCGGCGTCGGGATCGGCTCGGCGGGCCTGCCCTCGTACAACATCCTGCTGGAGGGGCACAGCGACGCCCTGGAGAACGACGTCGTGATCTACCTCAAGCAGGCGCAGACCCCGGCGGCCTCCCGGCACATCACGGACCGGGCGGTGCGCGAGTACTTCCTGCACGAGGGCCACCGCACGGTGATCTCGCAGCGCGCCCTGCAGGCGCACGCCGACCCGTGGCTGGGCTGGACGGAGCTGGACGGGGCCGGGCAGCTGGTGGCGGAGGTCTCCCCGTACGCGGTGGACCTGGACTGGTCGGACCTGGACGACCCGGAGGAGATCGCCGCGGTCGTCGCGGACCTGGGCCGGGCGACGGCGACCATGCACGGGGCGGCCGACGCGGCCGAGAGCGGGCAGACGCTGGTGCCCTTCTCCACCGAGCGGGCCATCGACGCGGCGATCGCGGCCGACGAGGAGGGCTTCGCGGAGCTGCTCGTGGACTTCGCCCACGCGTACGGGGCCCGGGCCCGCGCCGACCACCAGATCTTCGTGGACCTCTTCCGCAACGGGCGGCTCACGCCGTAGGCGGTCCGCCCCGGGAACAGCCGTGACCTGGGGCCCGCCTTCACAGGGACGCATGGCAGACTCGCGGCGATGGACGTTTCAGGGGTATGGCTTCGAGGGCTGCGGGCCGCGCTGTTCAGCGCGTTCGTCGTGCTGCTCTCGGCCGGCTCGCACGTCCTCATGTCCCGGGTCCCGCTGCCGCCCGCGCTGGTGGGCGGGGCGTTCGCCACCGTGTTCGTGATCGCCTACGCGCTCGCGGGCCGCGAGCGGGGCTTCGGCCCCATCGCCGGGCTGCTCGTACCGCTGGAGCTGGCCGCCGACACCGTCTTCACCGCCGGGCAGCATCTTTGCTACGGCCCGGCCGGCGGCCCCGTCGCGGGCACGCTGCGCTCGATGGGCCTGGAGGCGTTGTGCGGCGGCACGCCGGTGGGCGGGCCGCTGACCGAGGTGACCGGGCACGCCGCCGACCCGGCCGCGCTGCTGGCCTCGCCCGGGCCGTGGACGCCCTGGCTGCTGCTCGGCGCCCACGTCTCGGTCGGGCTGCTCGCCGCCGGGTGGCTCCGCCACGGCGAGCGGGCGCTGGGCCGGCTGCTGCGGGCCGCGGCCGCCTTCGCGTTCCGGCCGCTGCTGCTGGCCGTGGCCGCGGTGACGGCGTCCTCCGGGCGGGCGCGGCGGGTGCCGCGCCCGGCCCTCGCGGGCACGGGGGCCCGTACGCGATTCCCCGCACACTCCGTGGGGCGGCGGGGACCTCCCGTGCGCGGCGCGCTCGCGAGCGCCTGACGCACGTACGACAGTCCCCTTGACACGTCACACCCCACGGAGATCACGATGAGTTCACGCAACAGCCAGGCGAACAAGGCCGCGGCCCGCGAGCGGCTGCGCGCCGAGCGCGAGGCGCAGGCGAAGAAGGACAAGGTGCGCCGCCAGGTGATCGTGGCGGGCGCGCTCCTCGCCGGGCTCGGCCTGGTCGGCGGCGTCAGCTACGCCCTCGTGCAGGCGAACCAGCCCGGCCACTGGGACAAGGCCGCCAAGGCCGAGCTCGTCAAGCCGAAGAACACCACGGGCGACGAGGGCACCACGGTCGTCGTCGGCAAGGCCGAGGCGAAGAAGACGCTGGAGGTGTACGAGGACTCGCGCTGCCCGGCCTGCGCGGGCTTCGAGCAGGCGGTCGGCGAGACGGTCAAGAAGGACGTGGAGGCGGGCAAGTACAAGCTCCAGTACTTCGGCGCCACCTTCATCGACAACGCCGCCAAGGGCGAGGGCTCGAAGAACGCGCTGAGCGCGCTGGGCGCGGCGCTGAACGTCAGCCCGGAGGCCTTCCTCGACTACAAGGCGGCCCTGTACTCCAAGGCCCTGCACCCCCAGGAGACCGTCGACAGCTTCGCCAAGGACGACTACCTGCTGAAGGTCGCGGACACGGTCCCGGCGCTCAAGGGCAACGCCGAGTTCAAGAAGGCCGTCGAGGACGGCACGTACGACCGGTGGGCGCTGGAGATGTCGAAGGCCTTCAACAAGTCCGGCGTGACGGGTACCCCGACGCTGAGGATGGACGGCAAGAAGATCGACACCCCGCAGACGCCGGAGCAGTTCACGGCGGCGATCGACAAGGCCCTGCAGGGCTGATCCCAGCCCGGGGCATTCCGGGCAAACGCCTTCAAGGCAGGGCGCGCCAACAGGCGGGCGGACTCCCAGAGTTCGCCCGCTTGTTGCGTTCCGACGTCTGTTCGAGCGGGTGTACCCGCCGGTAATGTGATGGTCCGTGACCAGTCATCTCACCCCCGCTCCGACCTCGGCGAATCCCCGTCGCCGTACGGTCGTTCTCGCTGCCGCGGCCACGGCCGCGCTGGCCCCCCTCACCTCACTGGGCGCCTCGGCCGCCCACGCGGCGGGCACCGCCCCCGCCTTCCTGCACGGCGTCGCCTCGGGTGACCCGCTGCCCGACGGCGTCCTGCTGTGGACCCGTGTCACCCCGACCCCCGAGGCCGTGCCCGGCTCCGGCCTGGGCCCGGTCACCCAGGTGGACTGGGAGGTGGCCGCGGACAAGGGCTTCTCCCGGATCGTCGCCTCCGGCAGCGTCACCGCGAGCGCCGCCACCGACCACACGGTCAAGGTCGACGTGCGCGGGCTGCAGCCGCAGACCCCGTACTGGTACCGGTTCACCGCCGGCGGCGCCGCCTCCCCCGCCGGGCGCACCCTGACCACCCCGGGCCACGACGTGACGACCGCCGGGGTCCGCTTCGGCGTGGTCTCCTGCGCCAACTGGGAGTCCGGCTACTTCTCCGCCTACCGCCACCTGGCCGCCCGCACCGATCTGCACGCGATCCTGCACCTGGGCGACTACATCTACGAGTACCAGTCCGGGGGCTACCCGGAGGCGAAGTACGTCGTGCGCGCGCACGAGCCGAAGCACGAGATCGTCACGCTCGCCGACTACCGCACCCGGCACGGCAAGTACAAGACGGACACCGACCTCCAGGCCCTGCACCAGGCGCACCCGATCGTCGCCATCTGGGACGACCACGAGTTCGCCAACGACGCCTGGGCGGGCGGCGCCGAGAACCACACGGCGGGCGCCGAGGGCGAGTGGGCGGCCCGCGCGGCCGCCGCCAAGCAGGCGTACTTCGAGTGGATGCCCGTACGCGCCTCCATCGCGGGCACCGTCTACCGGAGGCTGCGGTTCGGCACCCTCGCCGATCTGCACCTGCTCGACCTGCGCTCCTTCCGCTCCCAGCAGGTCAAGGTCGGCAGCGGTTCGGTGGACGACCCGGAGCGCACCATCACCGGGCGCGCCCAGCTGGACTGGCTCAAGGCGGGCCTCGCCGGCTCGAACGCGACCTGGAAGCTGGTCGGAACCTCGGTGATGATCTCACCGGTGGCCTTCGGCTCGCTGCCCGCGCACCTGCTGGGGCCGCTCACCAAGCTCCTCGGCCTGCCGGAAGGCGGCATAGCGGCCAATGTGGACCAGTGGGACGGGTACACGGACGACCGCAAGGAACTGCTGGGCCACCTCAGGGACCGGAACATCCGGAACACCGTGTTCCTGACCGGCGACATCCACATGGCGTGGGCGAACGAGGTCCCGGCGAACAAGGCCACGTACCCCGGCTCGGGGTCGGCGGCGACGGAGTTCGTCGTCACGTCGGTGACCTCCGACAACCTTGACGACATGCTGCACGTGCTTCCGGACACGCTCTCGCTGGTCGCGGAATCGGCCATCAAGGCCGCCAACTGGCACGTGAAGTGGCTGGACATGGACTCCCACGGCTACGGGGTCCTGGACGTGACGGCGGAGCGTTCCCAGATGGACTATTACGTCGTATCCGATAAGCGCCAGCAAACCGCCACGGCCGCGTGGTACCGCTCGTACCGCACCCTGAACGGGACGCAGAAGGTGGAGCGCTCCTACCAGCCCGTTCACTGATAGTCCGTCAATTCTCCTGCTTCACGGGGCGCCTGGTACATACCAGGCGCCCCTGTGCGCGTTACGCAACAAATCTTTTACGCAAGGCTCTTGACCTGAATATGTCATGCACACATAAGCTTCCCGCCAGCTGAAGAGATCCTTCACGCCATCAACCCCCCACGCGAGGAGCACACGTGCGCGCAATTGCCCGCATATCCCCCCTTCTTCGCCGCCGCCTGATGGGCACGGCGGTTCTGGCCGGAACCCTGGCTTTCACGCCGCTCGCCGCCCCCACCACGCTCGCGGCCGCCAAGACCCCCGCCGAGGTGTGCGCCCAGGAGTCCACCGGCGCCGCGAACGCCCGCGTGACCCGCACCCATGACGAGCACGCCGACGAGCCGAACGAGCTCACCGAGGCGCAGGCGAAGTCCATGGACGCCGACCTCAAGGCGAAGCTCGACAAGGCGCTGAAGAACCAGCCGCAGCGCAGCCTCAGCGCCGCCGAGGCCGTTGTGAACATCCCCGTGTACTTCCACGTCGTGCACTCCGGCACCACCGGAAAGCTGACGTCCACGGACATCAACAACCAGCTGTCGGTCCTCAACGCTGCCTACGGCGGCCAGGGCACCGGCAATGTCAACACGAACTTCCAGTTCACCCTTGCGGCTACCGATTACACGGACAACGCCACCTGGTACAACCTGACCTCCGGCTCCCAGGCCGAGAAGGACATGAAGAACACCCTGCGCCAGGGTGGCCCGGGCGCGCTCAACTTCTACACCGCCAAGCTCGGCGGCGGCCTGCTCGGCTGGGCGACCTTCCCGACCTCTTACAGCTCCGCCCCCAAGATGGACGGCGTGGTCGTGCTGGACAGCTCGCTGCCCGGCGGCTCCGCGGCCAACTACAACGAGGGTGACACCGCGACCCACGAGGTCGGCCACTGGCTGGGTCTGTACCACACCTTCCAGGGCGGTTGTAACGGGAACGGCGACTACGTCTCCGACACCCCGGCCGAGAAGAGCGCCGCGTACGAGTGCCCGACGGGCCGTGACAGCTGCGCCAGCAAGCCCGGCGTGGACCCGATCCGCAACTTCATGGACTACACGTACGACTCCTGCATGTACCAGTTCACCGCCGGCCAGGTGGCCCGCATGAGCAGCAGCTGGACGGCCTACCGCGCCGGCTGACCCCTGCGACACGTGTGACGAAGGGCACGGCCCGGCAACCGCCGGACCGTGCCCTTCGTCATGTCGGCCGCGAGTGGCCTACAGGCTGTCGAGGAAGCCGATCGCGGTCCTCCAGGCCTGCTCGGCGGCCTCGGCGTCGTAGTCGTCCAGCTCCGGGTCGGTGAACAGGTGCCCGGCGCCCGGGTAGCTGTGGACCTCCACGTCGGCCCCGGCCCGCTGCATCCGCAGGTACCAGGCCGTCAGCCAGTCGTGCGGCTCGAAGGGGTCCGGGTCCGCGATGTGCAGCTGCACGGGCAGCTCGTCCACCGAGGCGTCCTCCTCCAGGTCCGCCGTCCCGTGCAGGAGCAGCAGCCCGCGCGCCTTCTCGTCGGCCATCGCCAGGTGCTGGGCGACGGAGCCGCCGAAGGAGAAGCCCGCGTAGACCAGTCCCTGGTCGGAGTACGGGGCCGAGGCCAGCACCGCACGCTTCAGCAGCTCGTCACGGCCGATCTCGTCCCGGTGGGCCATGCCCTCCTCGACGGTCTCGAAGGTGCGTCCCTCGAAGAGATCCGGCACCTGGACCTGGTGCCCGGCCGCGCGCAGCCGGTCGGCCGCCGCGTGCACCGCGGGCCGCAGCCCGTACGTCGAATGGAAGAGCATGATGTTCATGCCTCCATCGTGCCAGCCGTCGAATGGAAGGGGCCCACGGACCGCTTCCCGCTACGTTCGTACCCATGGAGATGGAGAACTTCCTGCGCCCCGTCACCGTCCTCGGCGGCTCGCTGGTCGTCACCCTGATCGCGGGGTGGCTGCTGGACCTGCTGCTGCGCCGGGCCGACATCCGGCACACCGAGACCCCTCTGTGGGGGCTGCTGCGCCGCTGCCGGCTGCCCCTCCAAGTGGTGCTCTGCGCCTCGCTGCTCAGAGGGACCTACCGCCAGGCGCGGATCCTCCCGGACCACCCGGTCGGCGTCGGCCGGACCCTCACCCTGGTGCTGATCGCCGGGGCGGCCTGGCTGCTGGTGCGGATCGCGTCGGTGATCGTCGACTACGCCTACGCGCGCTACGCGGCCGGCGAATCGGACGACGCCCGGGTGCGGCGGGTCCGGACCCAGGTCACGCTGATCCAGCGGGTGGTGACGGCGGTGGTGATCGTCGTCGCGATCGCCCTGATGCTGCTGACCTTCCCGCCGATGCGGGCGGTCGGCACCTCCATGCTCGCCTCGGCCGGTCTCCTCGGCATCGTGGCGGGCATCGCCGCCCAGGCCGCGCTGGGCAACCTCTTCGCCGGCCTCCAGATCGCCTTCGGCGACACCGTCCGCATCGGCGACACGGTGGTGGTCGACAAGGAGTGGGGCAAGGTCGAGGAGATCACCCTGACCTTCCTCACCGTCCGCACCTGGGACGAGCGCCGCATCACGATGCCGGTCTCGTACTTCACGAGCAAGCCCTACGAGAACTGGTCGCGCGGCGGCGCGGAGATGACCGGGACGGTCTTCCTGCACCTGGACCACAGCGCGCCGATCCCGCTGCTGCGGGAGCAACTGGAGCGGATCCTCGCGGAGGTCCCGGAATGGGACGGCCGCTCCTGCGCCCTGGTGGTGACCGACACCACCCCCCACACCATCCAGGTCCGGGCCACGGCCACCGCCAAGAACGCGGACGACCTCTGGACCCTCCGCTGCACCATCCGCGAACGCCTGATCGCCTGGCTGGTCGCCCACCACCCGTACGCCTTGCCGCGCATCGCAACCTCCGAGGCCGCCCGGCCTGAAATATAGCCCCGCCGGCGTTTGAGGCGTGGGGGTCCGGGGGCAGCGCCCCCGGCAGCGGCGCTCGGCCCGTGCTCAGAACCTCAGCCGGAACAGCGCCCCGCCCCCGGGCGCGGCCTCCGCCGTCAGCTCGGCCGCATGCGCCCGCGCGATCTGCCGCGCCATGGCCAACCCCAGCCCCGACCCCGGCAGGGCCCGCGCAGCCCCCGCCCGGTAGAACCGGTCGAAGACGTACGGCAGATCCTCCGCCGCGATCCCCGGCCCGTGATCCCGTACGACCAGCTCCGGACGCGAATCGAGAACCTCCAGCCCCACCTCCACCGGCAACCCCGCCACCCCACTGAACTTCGCCGCGTTGTCGAGCAGGTTCCCCACCAGCCGGCTCAGCCGCGCCGGCACCCCGGGGACGACAACGACCTCGGTCCGCACGGTGAACGGCACCGCCGGCCAGTGCGCCCGCGCCGACTCCACGCAGTGCTCCACGAGCAGGTCCAGCCGCACCTGCTCCACCAACGGCGTCGGCTCCTCGTCCCGCGCCAGCTCGATCAGGTCGTTCACCAGCCCCGTGACCTCCCGCAGCTGCCGCCCCAGCGCCGCCGACGCCCGGTCCCGCTGCCCGGCGGTCAGCCGGTCGGCCTTGGCCAGCAGCTCCGCGTTCGTGCGCAGCGCCGTCAGCGGGGTCCGCAGTTCGTGCGAGGCGTCCGCGACCAGCCGCCGCTGGGCGGTGACGGACTGCTCCAGCTCCCCGAGCATGGTGTTGAAGCTCCCGGCCAGCCGCGTGATCTCGTCCTCCCGCCCGGCGGCCCCCCGCGACGGGAGTTCGATCCGGTGCCGCGGATCCCGGGTCGCCGCGATCCGCTCCGCCGTCGCCGTGAGCCGGGTCACCGGGGCGAGCCCCGTCCTGGACACCCAGTACCCCAGCACGGCGGCGAGCAGCACCCCGGCCACGGCCGTCAGGACGAGCCACCAGGCGGCCTCCTCGATGCCGGCCAGCACGGTGTCCGCCCGCAACGCCACCTGGAGCGCCCGCCCCTTGGCGTAGTCGGTGGTGAGCATCCGCGCGGGATGCCCGTCCACCGTGATGTTCGTGTAGTACGGGGCCCTGGCGCCCTCGGCGACCTCCCGCGCGGCCGGAGCCACCGGCAGCAGCCCGGGCGTACGGGGGTCCTTGGCCGGGTCGGCCGACACCACCTCCGCGCACGCGGGCGCGGCCAGGAAGCGGCACTCCCCGGCCAGGGTGCCCGGCGGCTCCCCCGGGTTGCGCTGCGCCGCGAGCCGGGCGGACTGGGTCAGGCTGAGGTCGAGCTGCTCGTACAGCGCGGACCGTACGACGGCGTACGCGGCCACGCACACCCCGACGGCCACGAAGGCCACGGCGGCGGTGACGGCCAGCGCCAGCCGGGTGCGCAGCGGCCGCCGTCTGCGCCACACGGCCCCGAGCCGCCGTCGGCCGCCCCCGCTCACGCCGCGTCCAGCCGGTAGCCGACCCCGTGCACGGTGTGGACCAGCCGGGGCTCGCCGCCGGCCTCCAGCTTCCGCCGCAGGTAGCCGACGTACACGGCCAGGGAGTTGGAGTCCGGCCCGAAGTCCCGCCCCCACACCAGCTCCAGGATCAGCTCGCGGGGCAGCACCTGGCCGGGGTGGCGCAGCAGCAGCTCCAGCAGCGCGGCCTCGGTCCGGCTGAACTCCAGCGGCCGCCCGCCCCGGCGCCCGGTCCTGGTCTGCGGGTCCAGGAGGAGGTCGCCGAAGGCCAGCGGGGCGGCGCCCGCGGGCTCGGGCGCGGCCCGCCGCAGCAGCGCCCGTACCCGCGCGACCAGCTCGTCCAGCGCGAACGGTTTGACGAGGTAGTCGTCGGCCCCGGCCTCCAGCCCGTCGACCCGTTCGCTGACGGAGCCCAGTGCGGTCAGGACGAGCACGGGCGTCCGGTCGCCCATCGCGCGCAGCTGCCGGCACACCCCGAGCCCGTCGAGCACCGGCATCATCACGTCCAGGACGACGGCGTCCGGCTCCCAGGCCGCCACCTCGGACAGCGCGGCCAGCCCGTCCGCCGCTCCCCGTACCTCGTACCCCTCGACGGCCAGGCCGTCCTCGACGGCGGCCCGTACCTCGGGCTCGTCGTCGACCACCAGAATCCGATGCGCGCTCATGGGGCAAAGCCTGCCAAAGGCGCCGGTACGAACTCTTAGAACCCTCTTAGGGCGCACCGGGAGTGTGCGTCCATGACCACTCGAACCCCTCGACACACACCTGCGGCACTCTCCGTCGTGATCGGTGCGGGCGGCACCGGCGGCCACATCTACCCGGGGCTCGCCCTCGCCGAGGCGCTGCGCGCGGCCGTCCCGGGCGCGGTGGTCTCGTTCATCGGGACCGAGCGTGGCCTGGAGACCGAGCTGATCCCGAACGCCGGTTACCGCCTGCACACCGTCGACATGATCCCCTTCGATCCGGCGCTGGGCGCGAAGCGGTACCTGCTGCCCGCCGCCCTGCTGCGCTCGGCGCACCAGGCCCGTTCCGTGATCCGGGCGCAGGGCGCGCACGCCGTCGTCGGCATGGGCGGCTATCCGAGCGCGCCCGCCGTGCTCGGCGCCCGGCTGGCCGGGCTGCCGGCGGTGATCCACGAGTCCAACGCGGTGCCCGGCCGCGCCAACCAGTTCGCGGCCCGGCTCACCCCGCACATGGCGGTGGCCTTCGACCGCAGCCGGGCCCATCTGGCGGGCGGGGCACGGGCACTGACCACCGGAATGCCGATCTCCGCGACGCTGGCCCGGCTCGCCGAGCTTCCCCGGCCGCAGCGGACCGCGCTGCGGGCCAAGGCCCGGCGGGAGCTGGGTGTCCCCGAGGGGCGGCGGCTGGTCGTCTTCAACGGCGGCAGCCTGGGCGCCGTCCGCCTCACCCGCGCCGCCGCCGGGCTGGCCGACCTCTGGCAGGGCCGGGACGACGTCCAGCTGCTGATCAAGACGGGTCCGGCGGCGCTGCGGGACACCGTCGCCGACCTCTCGGCGTCCGGCGGGCGGCGGATCGCGCGGGCCGTGCCGTACCTGGACCGGATGGACCTGGTGTACGCGGCCGCCGACCTGGTGGTGTGCCGGGCGGGATCCGCGACGGTGGCCGAGCTGGCGGCGACCGGGGTCCCCGCGGTCCTGGTCCCCTACCCGTACGCCCCGGGCGACCACCAGACCCACAACGCCCGGGTCCTGTCCGACGCGGGCGCCGGACTGCTGCTGCCCGACGAGGAGACCACCGCCGAACGCCTCGGCGCTCTCGTCGGCCCGCTGCTGGCCGACCCGGCCCGGCTGGCCGCGATGGCCGGCGCCGCCGACCCCGGCCCGCACGCCCGGGCCGCCGAACTGCTGGCCGCGGAGGTCCTCCGCGTGGCCGGCATCACCCTCCCCCTCACCACCTTGGAGCACGCATGACCACGAACTGGACCGGCCGCACCGTCCTCGTCAGCGGGGCCGAGGGCTTCATCGGCTCGACGCTGGTGGACCTGCTGGTGGCGCGGGGCGCCCGGGTGCGCGCCTTCGTGCACTACAAGCCGTACGCCGAGAAGGGCCACCTGGCCCGCTACCTGGCCGACCCGGACGGCCCGGTGGAGATGTGGGCGGGCGACATCCGCGACGCGGGCCGGGTCAGCGACGCGGTGGCCGGCTGCGACACCGTCTTCCACCTGGCGGCGCTGATCGGGATCCCGTACAGCTACGCCTCGCCGGGCGCGTACGTGCAGACGAACGTCACCGGTACGGAGAACATGGCGGAGGCCTGCCGCCGGCACGGCGTGCGCCGCCTGGTCCACACCTCCACGAGCGAGGTCTACGGCACGGCCCTCACCGCGCCCATCTCCGAGAGCCACCCGCTCCAGCCGCAGTCCCCGTACTCCGCGTCGAAGATCGGCGCGGACATGATGGCGCTCTCCTTCCACCACGCCTTCGAACTGCCGGTGACGGTGGTGCGGCCCTTCAACACCTACGGCCCGCGCCAGTCGGCCCGCGCGGTGATCCCGACGATCCTGGCGCAGCTCCACTCGGGCTCCCGGGAAGTCCGCCTCGGCTCCCTGTCCCCCACCCGCGACTTCACGTACGTGACGGACACGGCGGCGGGCTTCCTCGCGGTGGCGGAGTGCGACCGGGCGCTGGGCGAGGTGGTCAACCTCGGCGCCGGCCAGGAGATATCCATCGGCGACCTGGCCCGGGAACTGATCACGGCCTCGGGCCGGGACGCGGAGATCGTGGTGGACCCCTCCCGCCTGCGCCCCTCGGGCAGCGAGGTCCACCGGCTCCTCTCGGACAACTCCCGCGCCCGCGACTGGGCGGGCTGGAAGCCCGAGGTCCCCCTGGCGGAGGGCCTGCGCCGCACCTCGGACTGGATCGCGGCGAACCTGCACCTCTTCGCCCCGGACCGCTACCAGGTCTGATTCCCGACCGGGGCACAACCCGGCGGCCGGTACGCCCGTCCCGCCGGTTGCGACGGGGACGGGTGTGTGCCGGGGCGTCCCCGCAGGGCGCCGAACACAACACCGCCGCACTCCCCGACCCCTCGCCACGTTCGGCGCCCGAGGAGACGCCCCGGCGCGCGCCCGGCCCCGGCGCAGCCGGCCCCACCGGCGGGCGCAGCCGGCCCCACCGCCACCGCACGCGACGCCCGCGCACCCGCCCGCCCCGGCACGCGCCGAACCGCTAGGGACTCCGCAGGCTCCGCACGTCCAAGTGCCGCAGCACCCGGTCGACGATCTCCGGATCGGAGCCGGGTTCGCTGCGGGCGGCCAGCACCTCGTGGCGGGCGGCCGACATCATCTCCCGCTGGATCCGCTGGATGTCGCGGATCCGCTCCACCCGCTTCGCGTAGGCCTCGCGCCGCTCCTCGTCCACCATGTCGGGGCTGATCCTGGCCCCGACGTCGTACGCGCGCCGGTGCAGCTGCTCGAACAGGTCCTCCGGCAGATCCTCCACCTCCTGGATCTCCTTCAGCCGCCGCTTCGCGGCCTTGGCGGCGCGGATCGCCAGCAGCCGCTCGGCATCGCGCTCCGCGTCCGAGTCGGCCTCCACCCCCAGCCGCCGCACCAGCCACGGCAGGGTCAGCCCCTGCAACACCAGCGTCGCCATGATCACGGCGAAGGCGATGAAGACCATCTGGTCCCGCGCCGGGAAGGGCTCACCGCCGTCCGTACTGAAGGGGATCGCCAGGGCGAGTGCCACCGAGGCCACGCCCCGCATCCCGGCCCACCACATCACCACGCTCTCCCGCCAGCTCAGCGGGATCTCCTCGTCGTAGTCGCGCCGCCCGTGCAGCTTCTTGGCGAGCCAGCCGGCCGGCAGCAGCCACACCAGCCGTACGCCGACCACCACTGCCACCACGGCCGCCGCCCACCCGACCATCTCCCACTCGCGGCCCTTGGCCGTCCCGAAGACGTTGTGCAGCTCCAGCCCGATCAGCCCGAAGGCCACGCCGGTGACCAGCGTGTCCACGACTTCCCAGAAGGTGTGCCCGGCCAGGCGCCCCAGCACGTCGTCGGCGTCGGTCGCGTACTCGGCGAGGAACAGGGCCGTCGTCAGCACGGCCAGCACCCCCGACCCCTGGAGTTCCTCCGCCACCACGTACGCCACGAACGGCACCAGCAGTGTCAGCCCGATCTGGAGCGTGGCGTCGCCGAGCCGCCCCATGAGCCGGTGGGCGGCCCAGCCGAGCGCGAGCCCGACGGCCACGGCCACCACCGCGGAGAGCGCGAACTCCCCCAGCGCGGCCGGCCAGGAGAAACTGCCGCTGACGGCGGCGGCGATGGCCACGTGATAGAGCACGATCGCCGTCACGTCGTTGAAGAGCCCCTCGCCCTCCAGGATCGACACCATCCGGCGGGGCAGCCCGAGCGATCCGGCGACGGCGGTCGCGGCGACCGGGTCGGGCGGGGCGACGAGCGCGCCGAGCGCGACGGCCGCGGCGACGGGCAGCCCCGGCACGACGGCGTGCGCGACGGCGGCCACGGCGGCGGTCGTGACGAACACGAGGGCCACGGCCAGCAGGAGGATGGGCCGGACGTTGGCGGCGAACTGCCGCCAGGAGGTGCGCTGCACGGAGGCGTAGAGCAGCGGCGGCAGCACCAGCGGCAGGATGTACTCGGGCGGGATGTCGACATTCGGCACGGCCGGAACCAGCGCGAGGACCACCCCGCCGATGGTCATGAGCACGGGCGCGGGCAGTCCGAGCCGATCCCCGAGCGGCACGGTGACGACGGCCCCGAGCAGCAGCACGAACAGCAGAGCAAGCTGATCCACGGCCCCACCTTGGCAGCCGTGCCGCCTTTCCGGCCGTCCGTGGCACCGTGTCGCCCCACCCCACGGCCCGGCCTCCTGGGGCTCCGCCCCAGACCCCGCGCCTCAAACGCCGGCGAGGCTGAAATTGCCCTGCGGGCAACCCAGCCTCACCAGGTGGACGGCATCGGCCAAATCCAGCCCCGCCGGCGTTTGAGGCGCGGGGTCCGGGGCAGGGCCCCGGCAGCGGCGCGCACGCACGGCTACGGCAGAGGCCGCCTCATCGCACGGTGCGGGATGCCGGCGTCCTGGAACTCCGGCCCGTAGGCCACGTACCCGAGCCGCTCGTAGAAGCCGAGCGCATGCGTCTGCGCGCCCAGATCCACGGCCGCCAGGCCAAGCCGCACGGCCTCGGCCTCGATCGCGCGGACCAGCGCAACGCCTGCTCCGAGCCCGCGCGCGACCTTGCGTACGGCCAGGCGGCCCAGCGAGCCGACCGCGAGGTCACCCGTCTTCGCCTGGGCCACGGGCCCGTGCAACAGACGGCCCGTGCCCAGCGGCACGCCATCCGCGGCCACGGCCAGCACGTGCACCGCGTCCGCGTCGTACGCGTCGTACTCGATCGACTCCGGCACGGACTGCTCGACCACGAACACCTCGGTCCGCACCGCGAAGCACGCCGCCATGTCGGCCTCGCCCGAGGCGACCCGGACCTCGAAGCCGACGGCGGTCACTCGCTCTCGGCCCGGATCACGTCCAGCGCGTGCTGGAGATCCTCGGGGTAACCGCTCTCGAACTCGACCCACTGCCCGTCCGACGGGTGCTCGAAGCCGAGCCGCACCGCGTGCAGCCACTGCCGGGTCAGCCCCAGCCGCTTCGCCACCGTCGGGTCCGCGCCGTACGTCAGGTCGCCGACACACGGGTGCCGGTGCGCGGACATGTGCACGCGAATCTGGTGCGTACGCCCGGTCTCCAGCTTGATGTCGAGCAGCGAGGCGGCGCGGAAGGCCTCGATCAGGTCGTAGTGGGTGACGGAGTCCTTGCCGTCCTGCGTCACGGCCCACTTGTAGTCGGCGCTGGGGTGCCGGCCGATCGGCGCGTCGATCGTGCCGCTCATCGGGTCCGGGTGGCCCTGCACCAGCGCGTGGTAGCGCTTGTCCACGACGCGCTCGCGGAACTGGTTCTTCAGCGAGGTGTAGGCGCGCTCCGACTTCGCGACGGCCATCAGGCCGGACGTGCCGACGTCGAGGCGGTGCACGATGCCCTGGCGCTCGGACGCGCCGGAGGTGGAGATGCGGTAGCCGGCCGCCGCGAGACCGCCGATGACGGTGGTGCCGGTCCAGCCGGGGCTCGGGTGGGCGGCGACGCCCACCGGCTTCATGATGACCACGACGTCGTCGTCGTCATGGATGATCTCCATGCCCGGAACGGGCTCGGCGATGACCTCGACCGGCCGGGGCGGCGCGGGCATCTCGACTTCGAGCCAGGCGCCACCGTGCACACGCTCGGACTTCCCGACGACACTGCCGTCGACCGACACCTTCCCCGCGGCCGCGAGATCGGCCGCCTTCGTCCGGGAGAAACCGAACATACGGGCGATGGCGGCGTCGACGCGCTCGCCCTCGAGGCCATCGGGAACGGGCAGGGTGCGGATCTCGGGAATCGTACTCACCCGTCGAGTATGCAGGACTCGGCAGAAGAGCATTCCCTCGATCAGTCCTTGTGGACGGTCCCGTCCGGGTCCAGACCCTTGAACGACAGCAGGACGATCAGGATGCCGCCGCACACGATCGCCGAGTCCGCGAGGTTGAAGACGGCGAAATGGGCCGGCGCGATGAAGTCGACGACCGCGCCCCGGAACACGCCCGGCGAGCGGAAGATCCGGTCGGTCAGATTGCCCAGCGCACCGCCCAGCAGCAGGCCGAGCGCGATCGCCCACGGCAGGCTGTAGAGCTTGCGGGCCAGCCGCACGATCACCACGATCACGGAGGCCGCGATGCACGTGAAGATGATGGTGAAGGCCTCGCCGAAGCCGAAGGCGGCGCCGGGGTTGCGGACCGCCTCGAACTTCAGCAGGTCACCGATGATCTCGATCGGCGGCTGGTGCTCCAGCTTCGCCACGACCAGCATCTTGGTGCCGAGGTCCAGCAGGTAGGCGAGCACCGCCACGACGAGCAGCGCGGCGATCCGCCGGCGCCCCTTGGGCCCCGCGGACTCCGGCTGGGCGTCGTCCCCGACCTCCGGCGTACCGATGATGCGCTCCGCCTCTGTCACGTGAGTCCCTCGAACTAGCTCGAACCAGGCTCCTCCTGGACCCTGACGAGACACGAGGGTACGTCAGGGCACCCGAACACCGCCCGCCCACCGCCCACCCGGTGCCCACCGGTGCCCACCCGGTGCCCGCCTAGTGCCGGCGCTCCTGCTTCTGCTTGCAGTCCACGCACAGCGTGGCCCGCGGGAAGGCCTGCATCCTGGCCTTGCCGATGGGCTGTCCGCAGTTCTCGCAGAGCCCGTACGTGCCCGCCTCCAGCCGTTCCAGGGCCCGCTCGGTCTGTTCCAGCATCGAGGTGGCGTTCGCCGCGAGCGCGAGCTCGGACTCCCGGGTGATGTTCTTGGTGCCCGTGTCGGCCTGGTCGTCGCCCGCGCCGTCGCCCGAGTCCCGCATCAGGCCGGAGATGGCCACCTCGGAGGCGTCGAGCTCGGCGCGCAGCCGCAGCACCTCCGACATGAGCTCCGTACGGGCCTCGTCGACCTCCTCCTGGGTCCAGGGGTCCTCCCCGGGCCGTACGGCGAGCTCGCCGGGCGTGAGGGCCGCCGTGGCCCGCGCCTTGGGCAGCCCGCTGGTGGCGGCCGCAGCCGTCTTCCTCGCCGTGCCGGTGCTCTTCTTGGCAACCACGTTCCGGACTCCCGTCTTCTTCGCGGCATGCGCCGCCCCCTCGGCCCCGGCCGTCTTGGCCGCGGCAGTCCGCTTCTCGACGGCGGTCGTCTTCTTGACAGCGGTCGTCTTCTTCGCAGAGGTCGTCTTCCTGACGGCGGTCGTCTTCCTGACGGCGGTCGTCTTCTTGACGGCGGTCGCCTTCTTCACCGCCGTCGTGTTCTTGACGGCGGTCGCCTTCTTCACCGCCGTCGTGTTCTTGACGGCGGTCGCCTTCCCGGCCGGAGCCAACGCGCCGACAGCGGTCTTGCGGGCGGCGCTCGCCTTCTTGGCGGGAGCCGCGTCCTCGGAGACCGCCGCCTTCCCGGCGGCCTTCCCGACAGCCTTCTTGGCAGTACTCCCGGCGGTCTTCTTCGCCACCATGGCCGCGGCCCCTTCACATACTGTGATCATTGCTCGCGAATCGTGCCGGAACGATAAATCGACTCCGGCCCCGCGGCAACGGGGCACGCATCCGTCGAGGTCAACCTGCATCCGTTGTGCCCATCCGGAAGCCCGGTAATCCGCCACTCCCGCCCCACCCGAGTCCGTACTGGCGTGTCAGGCCCATTCGGGTCACGCGCGGGCCCGCCCCGGCGCCCCCGGCGACCCCGCGGCCGCGCCCCCGCCACGCCGGGCGGGCGGCCCCGCCACGAGCCCCCGTAAACCGGTCTGCCGAGCGCTCTCCCGGCCCGTACACTGGGCCCAGCGAGAGGCATGGATGGGGACGAGTAGCGTCGGACGCAGCCAGGAGCGACCCGGGGACGGTGAGAGCCCGGGGGCGAGCGCGATGTGAAGGATCACCCCGGAGCCGCCGGAAGAAAGCCCGCACGGATCCCCGTACGGCGAGTAGAACCGGCTTCGCACCCCAATGAGGGGGCCATCGGATCCGTCCGACGGCCAAGGAGGGTGGTACCGCGGGAGCAGCAGTCGGCTCTCGTCCCTCCGGACGGAAGTGACACCCCGCCGGAGGAAGAGTTCAGCCTCATGACCACACCGCCGCAGTACCGCCCGGTACCCGCCCAGGTCGACCTGCCTGCCCTCGAGCACGCGGTCCTCGACTTCTGGCGCGAGAGCAAGACCTTCGCCAAGACCCTGGCCCAGTCCGAGGGCCGCCCCGAGTGGGTCTTCTACGAGGGCCCGCCCACCGCTAACGGCATGCCCGGCGCGCACCACATCGAGGCCCGCGTCTTCAAGGACGTCTTCCCCCGCTTCCGCACCATGCGCGGCTACCACGTGGCCCGCAAGGCCGGCTGGGACTGCCACGGCCTGCCCGTCGAGCTCGCCGTCGAGAAGGAGCTGGGCTTCAACGGCAAGCAGGACATCGAGGCGTACGGCATCGCCGAGTTCAACGCCAAGTGCCGCGAGTCCGTGACCCGCCACACCGACGCGTTCACCGAGCTCACGACCCGGATGGGCTACTGGGTCGACCTGGACGACGCCTACCGGACCATGGACCCCGAGTACGTCGAGTCCGTGTGGTGGTCGCTGAAGGAGATCTTCAACAAGGGTCTGCTCACCCAGGACCACCGCGTCGCCCCCTGGTGCCCCCGCTGCGGCACCGGCCTCTCCGACCACGAGCTGGCCCAGGGCTACGAGACGGTCGTCGACCCCTCGGTCTTCGTCCGCTTCCCGCTGACCTCCGGTCCGCTCGCGGGCCAGGCCGCCCTCCTCGTCTGGACGACCACCCCCTGGACCCTGGTGTCCAACACGGCCGTCGCCGCGCACCCGGACGTCACGTACATCGTCGCGACGAACGGTGAAGAGAAGCTGGTCGTGGCCCAGCCGCTGCTGGAGAAGGCCCTCGGCGAGGGCTGGGAGGCCACCGGCGAGTCCTTCACGGGCAAGGAGATGGAGCGCTGGACCTACCAGCGCCCCTTCGAGCTCGTCGAGTTCCCGGAGCCCGCCCACTACGTCGTGAACGCCGAGTACGTCACGACCGAGGACGGCACCGGTCTGGTCCACCAGTCCCCCGCCTTCGGCGCCGACGACCTCGCGGTCTGCCGCGCGTACGGCCTGCCCGTCGTGAACCCGGTCCGCCCCGACGGCACCTTCGAGGAGGAGGTCCCGCTGGTCGGCGGCGTCTTCTTCAAGAAAGCCGACGAGAAGCTGACCGCCGACCTCGACGCGCGCGGCCTGCTCTTCAAGCACATCGCCTACGAGCACAGCTACCCGCACTGCTGGCGCTGCCACACCGCGCTGCTGTACTACGCGCAGCCGTCCTGGTACGTCCGCACCACCGCCGTCAAGGACGCGATGCTGCGGGAGAACGAGAAGACCAACTGGTTCCCGGACTCGGTCAAGCAGGGCCGCTTCGGCGACTGGCTGAACAACAACATCGACTGGGCGCTGTCCCGCAACCGCTACTGGGGCACCCCGCTGCCGATCTGGCGCTGCGAGGAGAACCACCTCACCTGCGTCGGCTCCCGCGCGGAGCTGAGCGAGCTGTCCGGCCGGGACCAGTCCGCCCTGGACCCGCACCGCCCGTACATCGACGACGTCACCTTCACCTGCACGGCCGAGGGCTGCTCGCTGACCGCCGTCCGCGTGCCCGAGGTCATCGACGCCTGGTACGACTCGGGCTCGATGCCGTTCGCGCAGTGGGGCTACCCGTACAAGAACAAGGAGATCTTCGAGAAGCGCTACCCGGCGCAGTTCATCTCGGAGGCCATCGACCAGACGCGCGGCTGGTTCTACACGCTGATGGCGGTCGGCACCCTCGTCTTCGACAAGTCCTCCTACGAGAACGTGGTCTGCCTGGGCCACATCCTCGCCGAGGACGGCCGCAAGATGTCCAAGCACCTGGGTAACATCCTCCAGCCGATCCCGCTCATGGACCAGCACGGCGCGGACGCGGTGCGCTGGTTCATGGCGGCCGGCGGCTCCCCGTGGGCGGCCCGCCGGGTCGGCCACGGCACGATCCAGGAAGTGGTCCGCAAGACCCTCCTCACGTACTGGAACACGGTCGCCTTCCAGGCCCTCTACGCCCGTACGTCGAACTGGGCCCCCTCCGCGTCCGACCCGGCGCCGGCGGACCGCACGGTCCTGGACAAGTGGCTCCTCTCCGAGCTCCACACCCTCGTCGCCGAGGTCACGGACGCCATGGAGGCGTACGACACCCAGCGCGCCGGCAAGCTGCTCTCCTCCTTCGTGGACGACCTCTCCAACTGGTACGTCCGCCGCTCGCGCCGCCGCTTCTGGCAGGGCGACGCGGCCGCGCTGCGCACGCTGCACGACGTGGTCGAGACGGTCACCCGCCTGATGGCCCCCCTCACGCCCTTCATCACGGAGCGGGTCTGGCAGGACATGATCGTCCCGGTGACCCCGGAGGCCCCGGAGTCGGTGCACCTGTCCACGTGGCCCGAGGCGGACCCGTCCCAGGTGGACCGGACCCTGTCCCAGCAGATGCTGCTCGTACGCCGCCTGGTCGAGCTGGGCCGCGCGACGCGTGCGGAGTCGGGCGTGAAGACCCGCCAGCCCCTCTCGCGGGCCCTGGTCGCCGTCTCGGGCTTCGAGGCGCTCTCCCCCGAGCTCCACTCCCAGATCACGGAGGAGCTGAACGTCTCCTCGCTGGCGTCCCTCTCCGAGGTGGGCGGCTCGCTGGTCGACACCACGGCGAAGGCCAACTTCCGGGCGCTGGGCAAGCGCTTCGGCAAGGGCGTCCAGGACGTGGCGAAGGCGGTCGCCGCGGCCGACGCGGCGGCGCTGTCCCTGGCCCTGCGCTCGGGCGAGGCCACGGTGGAGGTGAACGGCGAGACGGTGACCCTCACTCCGGAGGAGGTCATCATCACGGAGACCCCGCGCGAGGGCTGGTCGGTGGCGTCCGACTCGGGCGCGACGGTCGCCCTCGACCTGGAGATCACCCCGGAGCTCCGGCTGGCGGGCCTGGCGCGTGACGCGATCCGCCTGATCCAGGAGGCCCGGAAGAACTCCGGCCTCGACGTGGCCGACCGCATCGCCCTGCGCTGGTCCTCCTCGGACCCGGAGGTCGTGACGGCCCTGACGGACCACGCCGGCCTGATCGCGGACGAGGTCCTGTCCACGGACTTCTCCTCCGGCGAAGCGGACTCGACGTACGGCGACGAGTTCACGGACGAGTCCCTGTCCCTCGCGTTCCGCCTCCGCAAGGCGTAGCCCAGGCCCCGAGCGGCCCGTCCCTCCCCTCGCCGGGGGGTGCGGGCCGCTTTGCGTTCCCCACCCCGCCCTTTCACCGTTTCCCCGGGGCTCCGCCCCGGACCCCGTACGCGCGCTCCGCGCCCGTGCCCTCAAACGCCGGGCAGGCTGGAATGGCGCTCCGCGCCTCCCAGCCCCGCCGGCACACTCAAGCCCCGCCGGCACACTCCAGCCCCGCCGGGCACACTCCAGCCCCGCCGGCGTTTGAGGCGCGGGGGCCCGGGGCGGAGCCCCCGGTCTTTCAGCCCCGCCGGCGTTTGAGGCGCGGGGGCTCGGGGGCAGGGCCCCCGCAACGGCGCCGCACCCGGCGAGTACGCGAAACGGGCCGGGGGCGAGGGGCCCTAGAAACTCGGGGCCGGGACCGGAAAGAAACTGTCAACAAGAAACTTAGGGGGACTCGTTTTTGTTCCTCTCTACCCTAAAGACCCACATGG
>NZ_JBVIFS010000041.1:0-16871 GCF_055571215.1 Streptomyces sp. NPDC030995 | reverse complement strand
TCCGCCCCACCTCCCCCCCCCCCCCCCCCCCCCCCCCCCCCCCCCCCCCCCCCCACCCCCCCTCCCCCCCCCCCCCCCCCCCCCCCCCCCCCCCCCGGCCCGTAAAAGCGACTGCCGACAAGAACTCGCGGCGGCCTAGTTGTCGTCCTCGTCGATCAGGAAGCCCCGCATGGGAGACGGCGCCTGCATCGGCTGCGGCGCAGCCGGCCGAACCGGAGCCATCGGCTGGGTCATCGCCGGGGACATCTGCTGCTGGCCGCCGTACGACGGGCCTCCGCCCATCGGGGAGGGACCGCCCATGGGGGACGGGCCACCCATCGAGGGACCGCCCATGGAGGGACCGCCCATGGAGTGGCCCATCGCACCGGCCGGAGCCATCGAGGGAGACGGCGACGGCGGCAGCGCGGGACCGGCCGGGTTGCGCGGCGGGGCCAGCGAGTCGTCGGCCTGGGTCTCCAGCTGGCGCAGCTGCGACTCCAGGTAGGACTTCAGGCGCGTACGGTACTCACGCTCGAAGCCCCGCAGGTCCTCGACCTTGCGCTCCAGCGTGGCGCGGGCGGACTCCAGGGAGCCCATCGCGACGCGGTGCTTCTCCTGCGCGTCCCGCTCCAGCGCATCGGCCTTGGCGCGGGCGTCCCGCTCCAGGCCCTCGGCGCGCGACCGGGCCTCGCCGACGATCTTGTTGGCCTCGGAGCGGGCCTCCGCGATCGCCTGGTCGGCGGTCTGCTGCGCCAGCGACAGGACGCGGGCGGCGCTGTCGCCACCGGGGCCCTGCTGCGGGAGCTGCGGCTGCTGCTGCTGGTGCATCTGCTGACCCATGGGCTGCATCTGCTGCCCCATCGGCTGCATCTGCTGGCCCATGGGCTGCATCTGCTGGCCGAGCGGGTTCTGGCCGCCCATCGACTGCTGCTGCTGGCCCTGCATCTGCTGGCCCATGCCCTGCGGTCCACCCATGGGGTGCTGCTGCATGGGGCCGCCCATCGGGCCCGGACCCTGCGGTCCGTGTCCACCGGGGCCGGCCGGCAGCTGCGGCTGGCCGCCCGGCAGCTGGGGCGGACCCATCTGCGGCTGCGGCGGGCCGGATATGGCCGCGGGCACGGGGGCGCCGGGGCCGCGCTGGTCCTGGGGTTCCGGCTTGCGCATGCCCTGCTGCTGCTGCTGGTTCTGCGCGGCGGCACGCGTGGCGGCTGCCAGCTTGGCGCGCAGGTCCTCGTTCTCGCGCAGCAGGCGCGTCAGCTCGGACTCGACCTCGTCGAGGAAGGCATCGACCTCGTCCTCGTCATAGCCTTCTCGCAGGCGGACGGTCGTGAACTGCTTGTTCCGCACGTCCTCGGGAGTCAGCGGCATGTCTTCTTCACCTCTACGTAGTCGTCGGCAGTCGGCAAGACCGTATCGGGATCGTCCCCGCGCGCGCGGAGAAGTTCATCGTTCATACGCTTCTCGCAGCACCGCTGACGAGACTGATGAGGATGTAAACGATGATCATCAGAACGAAGAAGGACAGGTCGAGTGCCACGCCCCCGAGACGCAACGGCGGGATGAACCGCCGAAGAAGCTTGAGCGGTGGGTCGGTAAGAGTGTAGGTGGCCTCCAGAACGACCACCATCGCCTTGCCGGGTGCCCATGAACGTGCGAACTGGAACACGTAGTCCATGACCAGTCGGAAGATCAGCACGATGAGGAAGCACATCAGCACGATGTAGACCACCTGCAGTGCGACGCCCATCCCGTGCTTCCCTCTCCCCGTTTCCCGCTCTGTTCCCGGTCCCGTATCTGACGGATCGGTCTAGCTTTGGTTGAAGAACCCGCCCTCCGCGATGCGGGCCTTGTCCTCCGCCGTGACATCGACGTTAGCAGGCGACAGCAGGAACACCTTCTGTGTCACGCGTTCAATACTGCCGTGCAGACCGAACACGAGTCCGGCGGCGAAGTCCACGAGACGCTTCGCGTCCGTGTCGTCCATCTCCGTGAGATTCATGATCACCGGAGTGCCCTCACGGAAGTGTTCCCCGATGGTACGGGCCTCGTTGTAGGTCCGGGGGTGCAGCGTCGTGATGCGGTACGGCTCCCGCTCGGAGACGACCTTGGGCATGATCACGGGGGCGTTCTTCTCCAGGTTCGAGCGGTCAGGTGTGATGGATGCCACGGGGGCAATTCGCGCAGGACGTCCGTTTTCCACCGGAATTGGGACGGGTTCCCGCTGCGGCGGGGGCTGTACGGCTCGTACCGGTTCGTCCGATACGGGCGATTGGTGCACGGGCTGCTGACGCCGGCGATCCCGCTCCGGCTCCGGCTCGGGTTCGAACTCGTCGTCGGGGTCGTACCCCGGGTTGTCGTACCGGTCGTCCTCCACGAGGCCGAGGTAGACCGCCATCTTGCGCATCGCGCCGGCCATTCTCCGAGTCCTCCGCTCTGTGGTGGATCGCCCTGTCGCAGGTGCCGCCGTGTCACGAATGTCACCAACTGCCCGCGATCCACGTGGCCTGCCCGCCCATCAGCGGGAATGACCATATTTTCTGCTGTGGTCCGACTTTCTTCGCGACGTTACCCGAGCCGGGGTCTCGCGCCGAGTACCGCAGTGCCGACGCGTACATGTGTCGCACCGGCCGCAACGGCCTGTTCCAGGTCTGCGCTCATCCCGGCCGACACCATCGTGGCAGCCGGATGGTCCGCGCGCAGGCGGGATGACAATTCCATCAACCGCTCGAAAGCGGCCTGTTCGCGTCCCGCGTAGTGGCCGGACAACGGAGCGACGGTCATCAGCCCGTCGATGCGCAGTCCCGGGGCCCCGGCCACGAGGTCCGCCAACTCCGCGAGCTGCTCCGGCGCCGCGCCGCCGCGGGCCCCGCGCTCCCCCGACTCGGCGTCGAGGGCGATCTGCACGAGGCAGCCGAGCTCCCGGCCGGCGCTCACAGCGGCGGCCGAGAGGGCGGTCACGAGCTTGGGGCGGTCGACCGACTGCACCACATGCGCGTATCCCGCCACGGAACGGACTTTGTTCGTCTGCAACTGACCGACGAAGTGCCAGTTCAGCGGCAGATCCGCGCAGGCAGCGGCCTTGGGGGCGGCGTCCTGGTCGCGATTCTCCGCAACATGACGGACGCCCAGGTCCGCCAGCAGTCGTACGTCGCTCGCGGGGTAGGTCTTGGTGACCACGATGAGCGTCACCTCTTCCCGCTTGCGTCCCGCCACCGCGCAGGCGGACGAGATACGTTCCTCCACCCGCGCCAGGTTCTCGGCGAGCTCCGACTTACGATCCGTCATTCCTCAGTCCAACCAGACATATCCGGCAAGCCGTCCGGTCACCCGGTCGCGGCGGTACGAGAAGTGGTCCCGCGACTCCAGTGTGCAGACAGGGGAACGGCGGACATCACCCACCCCCGCCTCCGCGAGCTGCGCGTGCACCCCGGCGACCACGTCGACGGCCGGTGTCCCCCAGCTGGTCTCGGCCCTGGCGGCCGGCACCACTTCGGCCACCGCCTCCCGCATCTCGGCGGGGACCTCGTAACAACGGCCGCAGACCGCCGGTCCGGTACGGGCGATGATCCGCCCGGGCTCGGCGCCCTGGGAGACCATCGCCTCCAGGACGGCGGGCACCACCCCGGCGACCAGTCCGGGCCGCCCCGCGTGGGCGACCCCCGCGACCCCGGCGACGGGGTCGGCGAGCAGGACGGGCGTGCAGTCGGCGGTGAGCACCGCGAGGGCGAGCCCCCGGCGGGTGGTCACCAGCGCGTCCACGGCGGGGACGGCCGAGTCGGCGCCCCAGGGTCCGGGGACCACCGCCACGTCCCGGCCGTGCACCTGGTTCATCCAGACCACGTGGTCCGGGTCCAGTCCCAGGGACTTCGCCGCGAGCGCCCGGTTCGCGAGAACGGCGGCCGGGTCGTCTCCGACCGCGCCGCCGAGGTTGAGCTCTTCGTACGGAACGGCGCTCACTCCGCCCCACCTGTCGGTGAAGGCGAAGTGGGCGCCGCCCACGTGGTGCTGCTCCGGTGTCACTTCAAGAAGTCCGGGACGTCCAGCTCCTCGGCCGGGCTGTCCTGGTACGGACGGGCCGTCGGGACCTGCGGCGCGGGGGCCGCGGCCTCGACCGGGGCCGCCTCGACGGGAGCCGGGGGCTCCTCGCGCGGGGTGACCGTGCCGAGTCCGCCGAAGGCCGGGCGGGCCGGCTCGGCGGCGCGGACCGGAGCCGGGGCCGGCTCCTCGCGCTTGGTGGACGCGGCGCCGATGACGTTGTCCCGGCGGGCCGGGGGCTGGCCGCCGTCGAACCCGGCCGCGATGACGGTGACCCGCACCTCGTCGCCGAGCGCGTCGTCGATGACGGCGCCGAAGATGATGTTCGCCTCGGGGTGCGCGGCCTCGCTCACCAGCTGCGCGGCCTCGTTGATCTCGAAGAGACCGAGGTCCGAGCCACCGGAGATGGAGAGCAGCACGCCGCGGGCGCCGTCGATGGACGCCTCCAGCAGCGGCGAGGAGATCGCCATCTCGGCCGCGGCCACCGCGCGGTCGTCGCCGCGGGCCGAGCCGATGCCCATCAGGGCCGAGCCGGCCTCGGACATCACGGACTTGACGTCGGCGAAGTCGAGGTTGATCAGACCCGGGGTGGTGATGAGGTCGGTGATGCCCTGGACGCCCGAGAGCAGGACCTGGTCGGCCGACTTGAAGGCGTCGAGCACGCTGACCTGGCGGTCCGAGATGGACAGCAGTCGGTCGTTGGGGATGACGATGAGGGTGTCGACCTCTTCGCGGAGCTCGGCGATGCCGTCCTCCGCCTGGTTCGCGCGGCGCCGGCCCTCGAAGGTGAACGGCCGGGTGACCACACCGATCGTCAGGGCACCCAGCGAGCGCGCGATGTTGGCGACGACGGGTGCGCCGCCGGTGCCGGTGCCGCCGCCTTCACCGGCGGTGACGAAGACCATGTCGGCCCCCTTGAGGACCTCCTCGATCTCCTCGCGGTGGTCCTCTGCCGCCTTGCGGCCGACGGCCGGGTTGGCGCCGGCGCCGAGGCCCCGGGTGAGTTCGCGGCCGACGTCGAGCTTGACGTCGGCGTCGCTCATCAACAGCGCCTGGGCGTCCGTGTTGATGGCGATGAACTCGACGCCCTTGAGACCGACCTCGATCATTCGGTTGATGGCATTGACACCACCGCCGCCGACACCGATGACCTTGATGACTGCGAGGTAGTTCTGCGGTGCTGCCACGTCGAAGGCCTCTCGCCTCGAGTTACGTGTCGCCGCCTCGCGGGCCTGCGTTGCGACGACTGATGCCGAAATAGGGACGGTCCGAACGCGCCGACCCGAACCCTCACCCTGAAGTTTAGGGTTAGGGGTGTGTCTGTTCCTTGGACTCTTCCGAACAGGACACTAAGTCGACAAGTAGCGCGTGTTCAACGAACACGCCGAACCTCCCGTTTTTCTTTTCACCCTATGTGATCACCCGTATCGCTGGCCAACCAGGGTGCGTCGCTGTTCGACCGGACGTCAACTCCCGGACGCCGCAGGGGCGGTGGGAACGCTCACGTCGAAGTGACCGGCCTTGGGCGCGGCTTTCAGCAAAGCGGTCAGCGCTCGCCCCTTCGCCTCGCTCTGTTCACCGCTCCCCCACGTCACGGACCGGCCCCGGGTGAGCTCCAGCACGACCGAATCGTAGGAACCCACCTTGACCTGCACGGTCTCCTTGGCGATCGGCTCGGGGAGGGCGCCCGCGACGAGCACGGCCTCGTGGAGCAGCCGTTCCTCGTCGAAGCGGCGGGCGCTCGGGGACCCTCCCGCGTTCAATTCGAGGACCGGAACGCCCGCGGGTGCTTTCGGAACCGTGTCGAATCGCACACCCGAAGCGTCCACTTCCACGAAGTTGGCGTCCTTTTTGATGAGCAGGACCGGTTTGCGTTCCGTCACTTTCAGCCCGATCCCGTGCGGCCAGGCCCGCACCACATCGACCGAATCGATGCGGGGCAGGCGGCCGCGGACGCGTTCCCCGATCTCGTCGGTGTCCACGCTCACCAGGGGTGCGCCGACCGGAACGGCCGCCGCGGCGAGGATCTGCTCGGGGGTGAGCACCTCCGTGCCGGTGGCGGTGACCTTCTCGACGCGGAGCCAGGACGAGCCGTACAGCGCCCAGGTCCCGCCCGCGACGAGGAGCACCGCCGCGGCGAGGCAGGCCAGTACGGGGCCCCGGCGCAGACGCTTGCCGGGGCCCTGCGGACCGGATCCCTTCGCGGATTTCGCAGGCTTGGGCGGCGTGGGAGAGCCGGCACCCTCGCGGGCCGACCGGCCGGGCCGATCGGATGACGGTGTCCCGCGCCGTGCGGACGTCGCTCCGGCCACTCCTGTGCCTCCTGCGTCTGTGCGTCCCCGCCTCAGCGGGACCGGTGGGCCGCGATCGCCTCGTACACCATGCCGACCAGCAGCTCGTCGGCGTCCCGGCGGCCGAACTCACCGGCGGCGCGCGACATCTCGTACAGGCGGTGCGGGTCGGACAGCACCGGGAGGACCTGGCTGAGCACCCACTCGGGGGTCAGTTCCGCGTCGTCCACGAGCAGGCCGCCCCCGGCCTTGACCACCGGCTGGGCGTTGAGCCGCTGTTCGCCGTTGCCGATCGGCAACGGGACGTAGGCGGCGGGGAGCCCGACGGCGGACAGTTCGGCGACGGTCATCGCGCCCGCCCGGCACAGCATCATGTCGGCGGCGGCGTACGCGAGATCCATCCGGTCCACGTACGGTACCGGCACATACGGTGGCATCCCGGGCATGTTGTCGACACGCGGCAGTTCGTTCTTCGGCCCGACGGCGTGCAGGATCTGGATCCCGGAGCGCTGGAGGGTCGGCGCGACCTGCTGGATCACCTCGTTGAGACGGCGGGCTCCCTGGGAGCCGCCGGAGACGAGCAGCGTGGGCAGGTTGGGGTCCAGGCCGAAGGCGGCGCGCGCCTCCGGGCGGACCGCGGCCCGGTCCAGGGTGGAGATGGAGCGCCGCAGCGGGATGCCCACGTAGCGGGCGCCGCGCAGCTTGCTGTCGGGGGTGGAGACCGCGACGGCGTGCGCGTAGCGGGAGCCGATCTTGTTGGCCAGTCCAGGGCGGGCGTTGGCCTCGTGGACGATGATCGGCACCCCGAGCCGCTTGGCCGCGAGGTAGCCGGGCAGGGCCACGTAGCCGCCGAAGCCGACGACGCAGTCGGCCTTGGTGCGCAGGAGGATCTCCTCCGCGGCCTTGATGGTGCCGCGCAGCCGCCCGGGGACGGTGATCAGCTCCGGGGTGGGCTTGCGGGGCAGCGGCACGGCGGGGATCAGCCCGAGCTCGTAACCGCGTTCCGGCACCAGGCGGGTCTCAAGTCCGCGCTCGGTGCCGAGGGCGGTGATGCCCACTGAAGGGTCCTGCCTGCGCAGGGCGTCCGCGAGGGCGAGCGCCGGCTCGATGTGGCCGGCGGTCCCCCCACCGGCGAGTACGACATGCACCGAAATTCACCGCTCTCCGGACGGACGCTTCTTGACGCGCCGTCTCATCGACTTCCATCTCACCCCGGTCCGCCTCCAGCCGTTCTTCGGCTGCCGCATCGCGAGGGCCGCGCGCGCCGCCGGCTCCTCACGCGCGAAGGCGATGAGCAGTCCGACCGCGAACATGGTCGGCAACAGGGCTGACCCTCCGTAGGAGAACAGCGGGAGCGGGACTCCGGCGATCGGCAGCAGGCCGAGCACCGCACCGATGTTGATCACGGCCTGGGCCGTGATCCAGGTGGTCACGCCTCCCGCGGCAAACCGTACGAAGGAGTCCTCCGTGCGTCCGGCCACGCGGATACCCGCATAGCCTAGAGCCGCGAACAGGGCGAGCACCGACAGCGTCCCCGCGAGACCCAGTTCCTCCCCGGTGATGGCGAAGATGAAGTCGGTGTGGGCTTCGGGTAGTTGCCCCCATTTTTCCACACTTGCACCCAGACCGGAACCGAACCATCCGCCCGAGGCGAGGGCGTAGATCCCGTGAACGGCCTGCCAGCAAAGGTCGTTCTTGCCCGGTTCTGTCGCGCCGAGGCACTCCAGTCGGTCCATCCGGTGCGGGCTGGTCTTGATCAGCAGTGCGACGATCGCACCCGCGAAGGCCAGCACACCGACGAACAGCCGGGTCGGGGCGCCCGCCAGCCAGAGCAGGCCGAAGAGGATGGCGCCGAGGATCATCGCGGTGCCCATGTCCCCGCCCAGCATGATCAGCCCGAGCAGCAGGAAGGCCACCGGGACCAGCGGCACCAGCAGGTGCTTCCACTGGCTCAGCAGCCCCTTGTCGCCCTTGCGCGCCAGCAGGTCGGCGCCCCACAGGATCAGTGCCAGCTTGCCGAACTCACTGGGCTGCAGCATGAACGGACCGCCAAGGGAGATCCAATTCTGGTTGCCGTTGATCGCGACCCCTATCCCGGGAACCTGCACCAGGACCATCAGGAAGAGCGTGCCGGCGAGCACGGGATAGGACAGCGCCCGGTGCAGTTTGACCGGCATCCGGGAGGCGACCAGCATCAGCGCGGTGCCGATGAGGGCGGCCAGGAACTGCTTCTTGAAGAAGTACGCGTCGCCCAGGCCGAGCTGGAGGGCCTTGATCATGGAGGCCGAGTAGACCATCACCAGGCCGAGCACGGTGATGAGCAGCGAGCTGCCGAAAATCAGGTAATAGGCGGTGAGCGGACGGTCCCAGGCCTTGCGCAACTTCCCCTGCGTACGCCGCAGCCCGGCCAGCGGCCCGCGCCCGGCGGGCCGCCCCACACGCACCAGGGGGCGCTTGCGGCCCTGCGCCTTCACGGCGGACGGCCGCCGCCCCGGCAGCATCTGCTTGGCCGGCATCTGTGATCTTCCCCTCCACTCGTACGAGGCGAGCAGCCGACCGGAAGGATCCCTCGACCTAGGCGCTCTCGGCGGCCAGTTCGCGCACCGCGTCGGCGAATGCGTCCCCACGCTTGTTGTAGTTCGCGAACATGTCCATGGAGGCACAGGCAGGCGCCAGCAGGACCGTATCGCCGGGCTCGGCGAGCGCGGCCGCCTCCCGGACCGCTGCGAGCATCGCCCCAGTGTCGGTCCGGCCGAGGTCGACGACCGGGACCTCGGGGGCGTGTCGCGCCAGCGCCTCGGCGATCAGCGCCCGGTCGGCGCCGATCAGCACGACGCCGCGCAGCCGCTTCGCCGACTTCTGGACGAGCTCGTCGAAGGTGGCGCCCTTGGCGAGGCCGCCGGCGATCCACACGACCGGCTCGAAGGCCGCGAGCGAGGCCTCGGCGGCGTGCGTGTTGGTGGCCTTGGAGTCGTCGATGTAGGTGACCGAGCCGACCTCGTCCACGTACGCGACCCGGTGGGCGTCGGGGCGGAAGTCGCGCAGCCCGTCGCGGACGGCGCGCGGTTCCACGCCGAAGGCGCGGGCCAGGGCCGCGGCGGCGAGCGCGTTGGCGATGTTGTGCGGGGCCGGCGGGTTGACGTCCTTGACCTCGGCGAGCTCCTGGGCGTTCTTCTGCCGGTTCTCCACGAAGGCCCGGTCGACGAGGATGCCGTCGACGACGCCGAGCATGGAGGGGCCGGGGGCGCCGAGGGTGAAGCCGATCGCCCGGCAGCCCTCTTCGACGTCCGCGTTCTCGACCAGTTTCTCGGTGGCCGGGTCGGCGACGTTGTAGACGCAGGCCACCGTGTTGCCCTCGTAGATCCGGCCCTTGTCGGCGGCGTACGCCTCCATGGAGCCGTGCCAGTCGAGGTGGTCCGGGGCCAGGTTGAGGACGGCGCCCGAGTGGACGCGCAGCGAGGGCGCCCAGTGCAGCTGGTAGCTGGAGAGTTCGACGGCGAGCACGTCGTACTCCTGCTCGCCGAGCACCACGTCGATGATGGGAGTGCCGATGTTGCCGACGGCAGCGGTCCGCAGGCCTGCGGCCTTCAGGATCGAGGCCAGCATCTGGGTGGTGGTGGTCTTGCCGTTGGTGCCGGTGATGGCCAGCCAGGCGGCGGGGGCCGCGCCGCTGTCGCCCTCGGGCTCACCCGGAGCCGGGCCCGTCAGGCTCTCGGCACCGCCCGAGCCGCCGGCAGTGGCCGCGGCAGCTGCCGCGCGGCGGCGCACGCCGAGCTCGCGCAGCCGCCAGGCGATCTCCACGTCTCCGACGACGTCCACGCCGGCCGCGGCGGCAGCCGCGAACAGCGGGCTGTCGGGCTTCCAGCCCGGGGAGGTGACGACCAGTCCGGTGCCCTCGGGCAGGACGTCGCCGGCGCGGGCGCCGTCGTCCAGGTGGCCGAGGCGGACCTCGATGCCCTGCTCCGCGAGCTCGGCGGCCTTCGCCCGGTGTGCGTCCCCGTCGCCGTTGTCGACCACGGTCACCCGGGCTCCGAGCCCGGCCAGGGCGCGGGCGGCGCTGACGCCGCTCACGCCGAGCCCGGCGACCGTGATCCGGGCCGGGAGGCCGTACCGGGCCGCCTCGGTGGCGGAGCCGGGCTCCGTGGGCACAGTCCGGTCGTCGCTCACTTGTCGGCTGCCCATCCCGCGTAGAAGAGACCGAGACCCACGATCACGCACATGCCCTGGATGATCCAGAAGCGGACCACGACAAGGACTTCGGACCACCCCTTGAGTTCGAAGTGGTGCTGCAGCGGGGCCATCCGGAAGACGCGCTTCCCGGTCAGCTTGAAGGAGCCGACCTGGATGACGACCGACATGGTGATGAGGACGAACAGGCCACCGAGCAGGGCGATCAGGAACTCCGTGCGGGAGCAGATCGCGAGACCGGCGAGCGCGCCGCCGAGGGCCAGCGAACCGGTGTCACCCATGAAGATCTTGGCGGGCGAGGTGTTCCACCACAGGAAGCCGAAGCAGGCGCCCATCAGGGCGGAGGCGACGACGGCGAGGTCGAGCGGGTCGCGCACCTCGAAACAGGCGTTCGGGCTGGGCAGGGTCTGCGCGTTGACGCAGGACTCCTGGAACTGCCAGACGCCGATGAAGGTGTAGGCGCCGAAGACCATCACGGCGGCGCCGGTGGCGAGGCCGTCCAGGCCGTCGGTCAGGTTCACGCCGTTGGACATCGCCAGGATCATGAACAGGGCCCAGACGACGAACAGCACCGGGCCGATCGCCCAGCCGAAGTCCGTGACGAACGACAGCTTGGTGGAGGCCGGGGTGAGCCCGCGCTGGTCCTCGAACTGGAGCGCGAGCACCGCGAAGGCGATGCCGACGATCAGCTGGCCGGACATCTTGGCCTTGGCCCTCAGACCGAGCGAGCGACGCTTGACGATCTTGATGTAGTCGTCCAGGTAACCGACCACACCCATGCCCGCCATCAGGAACAGCACGAGCAGACCCGAGAAGCTCGGCTCGCTGCCGGTGATGACCTTGGTGAGGGCGTACGCGATGAGCGTGGCCAGGATGAAGGAGATGCCGCCCATGGTGGGCGTGCCCTTCTTCCCGGCGTGGCCGCGGGGGCCGTCGTCGCGGATGAACTGGCCGTAGCCCTTGCGGGCCAGAAGCTTGATCAGCAGTGGAGTACCGATGAGCGTCAGGAACAGGCCGATGACGCCGGCGAACAGGATCTGCCTCATCGGTCGGCGACCTCGCCCTCGACAGCACCGTCGAGCAGTGCCTGGGCCACCCGCTCCAGACCGGCCGACCTGGAAGCCTTCACCAGCACGACGTCACCCGGGCGCAGTTCACTGCGCAACAGGTCGACCGCCGCCTGCGCGTCGGACACGAGCACCGACTCCTCACCCCACGAACCCTCGTTATATGCGCCCAGTTGCAGCCAGGAGGCTTCCCTGCCCCCGACTGCGACGAGCTTGCTCACGTTGAGCCGGACGACAAGTCGCCCGACCGCGTCGTGCTCGGCGAGCGCGTCGTCCCCGAGCTCGGCCATCGGGCCGAGCACCGCCCACGTGCGTCCCCCGTTCGCCCTGCCGGCACCGCCCATCGCGGCGAGCGCGCGCAGTGCGGCCCGCATGGACTCGGGGTTCGCGTTGTAGGCGTCGTTGACGATCGTCACACCGTCCGCCCGCTCGGTGACCTCCATCCGCCACCGGGACAGGGTGCCCGCTTCGGAGAGCGCGGTGGCGATCTCCGGTGCGGACATGCCCAGTACATGAGCGACGGCGGCCGCGGCGAGCGCGTTCGACACGTGGTGCTCACCGTACAGCCGCAAGGTCACGTCACTGCACCCGGTGGGTGTGTGCAGTGTGAAGGATGGCTGCCCCCTGTCCGTCATCCGGACGTCCGTGGCCCGGATTTCGGCGTCCTCGGCCTCGCCGAAGAGCACCGTACGGGCCTTCGTGCGCCCGGCCATGGCGCGAACCAGCAGGTCGTCGGCGTTGAGGACGGCCACACCGCCCTCCGCCTCGGCCGGCAGGGCCTCGACGAGCTCTCCCTTGGCCTGCGCGATCTGCTCGCGGCCGCCGAACTCGCCGATGTGGGCGGTGCCGACGTTGAGGACCAGGCCGATCCGCGGGGGCGTCAGTCCGGTGAGGTAGCGGATGTGGCCGATGCCGCGGGCGCCCATCTCCAGGACCAGGTGCTGGGTTTCCTCGGTGACGCGCAGCGTCGTGATCGGCAGGCCGATCTCGTTGTTCAGGTTCCCGGGGGTCCACACGGTCGGCGCGTGGTGCTGGAGCACCTGGGCGATCAGGTCCTTGGTGGAGGTCTTGCCGGCGGACCCGGTGAGGGCGACGACGTCGGTGCCCAGACGGCCGACGACGGCCCGGGCGAGGGCTCCGAGGGCGGCCACCACGTCGGGGACGACGATGGCCGGTACGCCGACGGGCCGGGTCGCGAGGACGCCCACGGCGCCGGCGGCCAGCGCGCGTTCGGCGTAGTCGTGGCCGTCGACCCGCTCGCCGACGAAGGCGGCGAACAGGCTGCCCGGCCGGACCTCGCGGGAGTCGTAGACCACCGGACCGGTGACCTGGACGGACGGATCCGGTATGTCGTGGGGCCGCCCGCCGGTGATGTCGGCGATCTCGGCGAGGGAAAGGGCGATCACTGGTTCACCTCGGCCTGTCGGGCCTTAATCGTTTGATCGAGCACGGCCGTCTGGTCGAGCACGGCTTGGCGCTCGATCGCGGCGCGGAGCACCGCGCGGTCGTCGAAGGGCCGTACGACACCGGCGGTGTCCTGGCCCTGCTCGTGGCCCTTGCCCGCCACCAGCACGGTGTCACCGGGCCGGGCGCGCGCCACGGCGGCGGCGATGGCCGCGGCCCGGTCGGCGTCGACCAGGACGGTGCCCCGCTCGGCGGGCGGTACGGACACGGCGCCTTCGAACATCGCGGCGAGGATCGCGAGCGGGTCCTCGGAGCGCGGGTTGTCGGAGGTCAGCACGGCCGTGTCGGCGAACCGGGCGGCCGCGGCGCCCATCGGGGCGCGCTTGGTGGTGTCGCGGTCGCCGCCGCAGCCGAGCACGATGTGCAGCCGGCCCTCGGTGACCTCGCGCAGCGCGCGCAGGACCGATTCCACGGCGTCCGTCTTGTGCGCGTAGTCGACGACGGCGAGGTACGGCTGCCCCGCGTCCACCCGCTCCAGCCGGCCGGGGACCCCGGGGACCGCGGCGACGCCGTCGGCGGCGGTCTGCGGGTCGAGGCCGGCCGCGGCGAGGGTGACGACCGCGGCGACGGTGTTGGCGACGTTGAACGGGCCGGGCAGCGGCGCGGTGGCCCGTACGCGCTGTCCCTCGGGGCCCAGCAGGGTCAGGGTGGAGCTCGCCGGTCCGAAGACCACGTCCTCGGCGCGCCAGTCGGCGGCCCGGTCGCCCGTGGCGGAGAAGGTGACGACCGGGATCGTCGCCTCCTTGGCCAGGCGGCGGCCGTACTCGTCGTCGAGGTTGATCACGCCCAGGCGGGCCCGGCGGGCGGTGAAGAGCCGCGCCTTCGCCTGGAAGTAGTCGTCCATGTCGGAGTGGAACTCCATGTGCTCCGGGCTCAGGTTGTTGAAGACGGCCACGTCGAAGACGCAGCCGTCGACCCGGCCGAGCACCAGGGCATGGCTGGAGACCTCCATGGCCACGGCCTCGACCCCGCGTTCGCGCATGACCGCGAAGAGGGCCTGGAGGTCGGTGGCCTCGGGGGTGGTCCGCTCGGACTTGATCCGCTCGTCGCCGATGCGCATCTCGACGGTGCCGACCAGTCCGGTGCTGCGGCCCGCCGCGCGCAGGCCGCCCTCGACGAGGTACGCCGTGGTGGTCTTGCCGGAGGTGCCGGTGATGCCGATCTGGAGCAGGTCCTCGCCGGGGCGGCCGTAGATCGCCGCGGCGAGCTCGCCCATCGCGCCGCGCGGGTCGGCGACGGTCAGGACCGGCAGGCCGGTCGCCTCGGCGCGCTCCGTCCCGGCGCGGTCGGTCAGCACGGCGGCGGCGCCGAGCGCGGCCGCCTGGGCGGCGAAGTCGGCGCCGTGCGTCCTGGCTCCCGGCAGGGCCGCGTACAGGTCACCGCGGCGCACGGCACGGGAGTCGTGCGTGATGCCGGTGATCTGCGGGCCCGACGGCTCGCCGGCGGCTTCGAGGTCCACCAGGGCCGCGAGCTCGGGCAGCGGGATCGGGCGCACGGACACGGGCCGCGGCGCTCCCGGCGGCGCTGCCGGGGCGTCTTTCTGGGTGGTTCTGGGCTGATCAGCGTGGGGCACGGCGGTGAGCGTACCGGGCGCGGCGGGCCGCCCGCGAAGTGAGGGCCCGGCCCCGCCTTCGGCGGCCGACTGGTTCCCGGGTTTCGGGGTGATCGTTGTCACTGATGGTGCCTCACGCATTTTCTGGCGGGCCGGCAAGGGCTGTGGGTCACTGACCGGGCTGCGGACTGGGCTGCGGTGCGGGCTGCTGGGCGGGCTGCGGGCCTGGTTCGTAGGTGACCGGGAGCCCGGCGGGGGCGGTTCCGGTGGGGGCGACCTGGAGGGTCTTGAGGGCGAACTCCATGACCTTCTTGTAGATGGGGCCGCAGATCTGGCCGCCGAAGTAGCTGCCCTTCGTGGGGTTCTGGATGGCGCAGTAGACGGTGATGCGCGGGTTGTCCGCGGGCGCGAAGCCGGCGAAGGAGGCGGTGTAGCCCTTGTAGCGGCCGGTGGCCGGATCCACCCGGTTGGAGGTGCCGGTCTTGCCGCCGACCCGGTAGCCGGGGATGCGGGCCTTGGTGCCGGTGCCCTCCTGGTCGTCGACCACGGATTCGAGCATCTCCGCGAGGCTCTTGGCGGTCTCCGGGCTGACCACGCGGTTCTGCTCGGGTGCCGGGGCCGGGGTGAAGCGGCCGTCGGGGCCCTTGGTGCCGCGGACCAGGGTCGGGGTGATGCGGACCCCGCCGTTGGCGATGGTCGAGTACACGGAGGCCGCCTGCATGGCGTTGAGGGACAGACCCTGGCCGAAAGGGATCGTGTACTGCTGCGAGGTGGACCAGTCCCCGGGCTTGGCGAGGATGCCCCGGGACTCGCCGGGGTAGTTCAGGCCGGTGGGCTGCCCGATGCCGAATTTGGTCAGGTAGGAGTGCAGGACCTCGTTCGACTTCGGCTGGGTCGGTCCGAGCTGGCCGGTGGCCAGGATGGTGCCGATGTTGGAGGACTTGGCGAGGACCCCGTTGAGGGTCAGGTACCAGGTCGGGTGGTCGATGTCGTCCTTGAACAGCCGGTCGCCGCGGTGCAGCCGGTTGGGGACCTCGACCCGGGTGTCGGGGGTGGCCTTCTTCTCCTCCAGTACGGCGGCCATCGACATCACCTTGGCGGTGGAGCCGGGCTCGTACACGTCCTGGAGTGCGGCGTTGCCCATGGCGGTGGAGCGGGCCCGGGTCAGGTCGTTGGGGTCGAAGCCGGGGGCGTTGGCCATGGCCAGCACCTCGCCGGTGCGGGTGTCCTGGACGATGACGTAGCCGCGGTCGGCCTCGGACTTCTGGACCTGGTCGGTGATGGCGCTCTGCGCCGCCCACTGGATGTCGCGGTCGATGGTCAGCTCGATGTCCTCGCCGGGCACGGCGGGCTTCTCGCTGGAGCCGGCCGTGGGGACCTTGCGGCCGCCGGACTGGGCGTAGGTGACCTCGCCGTCCTTGCCGGACAGCTTCTTGTCCAGGGAGGACTCCAGGCCGCCGCCGCCCTTGCCGTCGGCGTTGACGTAGCCCAGTATCCCGGCGGCCAGGTCGCCGTTCGGGTACACCCGCTTGCTGCTGTCCTCCTTGAACACGCCGGCGAGGACGTTGGCGCCCGGGCCGTTGTTCTTCTTGTCGGCGGCCGCCTTGTCCGCGAAGACCCGCTTGAGGTCCTTGATCTGGTTCCAGACCTGGGGGGTCTGGCGCTGGGCGAGGATCACGTAGCGGGTGTTCTTGGTGCTCAGCCGCTCGGTGAGCTCCTTGGCGTCCTTGCCGAGGATGGGCGCGAGGAGGGCGGCGGCCTGCGCGGGGGCGTCCGGGGCCTTGCTCTCCTGCGGGGTGAACATCTTCGGGTCGGCGGTGATGTCGTACGCGTCGACGCTGGTGGCGAGGGCCACGCCCCGGCGGTCGGTGATCTCCCCGCGCTCGGCGGCCAGTTTGACGCTGGTGTAGCGGTTCTTGGAGGCCTCGGCGGAGAAGGCGGAGGCGTCGACGGCCTGCACCTGGAGCAGGCGGACGACGAAGGCGAGCATGACGAGGGTCAGGCCGACGCTGACGAGGCGCAGCCGGGGCCGGGGGGCGCCGAGCCGGATGGTGTGCGGCTTGCGCTGCGCGGCGGGGCGGCGGGTCGCGGGCCGCGCCGTGGCCCGCTCCCCGGGCCTGGGGCGCCCCGGCCCGGGCACCCGACGCCGCGGCGGCTCCCCTGCCGGGCTCACGCCGACACCGCCGGCGCGGTGCCGCTCCTGGGGCTCCGCCCCAGACCCCGCGCCTCAAACGCCGGCGAGGCTGAAAGACCGGGGCTCCGCCCCGAACCCCGCTCCTCAAACGCCGGAGGGGC